>NZ_JBDPNU010000019.1:0-315088 GCF_050468105.1 Fictibacillus sp. NRS-1165 | reverse complement strand
ATAACGAAGATCGGATACAAGAAAAATTAGGCTACCTAGCCCCTAAAGAATTTGGGGCCATAGCAGCCTAATGATGGTGTTTTATATGTGTCTCAAATCGCTAGGTCAGTCTACAGTTGAGGGTTTGTTTGGCTGGTGGATTTTCGCTTTTCGGTGCCAGGCACCACCATTACACATATGTCAAAACGTGGTTCCTGGCACCAAAATCAGTACCAAAGTATGGCTTTACACCTTCCATCCTCGTTCATTTATGTAATAGTTTAATAGTTTTTTATAATTTTCACCGTACTTCTCGTCCAGCTCCTTGCTGAAATCCCTTTCGATCTGCTGCATGATCAAATCATGATAGAAGCCGTTTTTCAGCATCTCAATCACTGCCGGATGGTCGGTTTCTGCCGATGAGGGCTTAAGCGTTCCGCCAAAGCTTCCAATAAACGCCGTTTTTGAATCGCATAACAGGGAGAATTTGCGTTCATCCGTATGCCATTGATCCTCCCTTTGTCGTACAATCACATTTTCGAGCGGTAACTCCGTCTCGCCAATGGATATGAGCACGACCGTTACCCCTCTTTTTTCCGCTTCAAGCAGAGCATCCTCCACCCAGAAAAGATCCTCAGCCCAAATCTCAGCTACTAGGGAACTTTCTGCACTCGCAATGACTCTTCGGATAGCCAGATCAAGGCCCCTGTTTCCTTGCCAATTATAAAAGGCGGGTGCCGGGCGGGGAGGCATTTTCAATTCTTGAATAAGGACTTTGGACGTTTGTTCAAATTCCGATTGAAAAAGACGTACCAAATCCTCGATTGGCACAGCATTATAACGAACCGTATCACCTTCCAGACTGCGGCAGGCTCCTTTTTCCGAAAGGGACCGCAGGGCTGAATAGACATTAGTCCGGGACACGCCAACCCTTTTTGCCACTTCATAGCCTGTTAGCTCTGGGTCTTCGTGCAGTGTGATATAGCATTTTGCTTCCAATTCTGTCATCCCCAGTTTTTTTAAACGATCAATCATCATTTCCCCTCCTTATAATGGTGCCTGGCACCAATAGTTGTATTAAACAATACTTCTAACTAGTAGTATTTAAAACAACTACTCACTCCTCTTAATCATACTGGATTTAACAGGGATTTTCTATGATTTTTATCAATTTTCAGTATAGGTAATTTCAACAAAAACCGATATCTGCAGCACAGTAATAAATTGGACGAAGGACACCAGACATGACCGATAAACGAGGGTCTTCAGTGATTAACGGTTCCAGATACAAACAGCGGCCTCTGAAGAAGCCAGGAACATTTATTTTGTACGAAGGGAAGGGTAGAATAACATTAGAAGCTTCAGTTAAACAGCAACACCCAACTGATGGATGAGTTCCACATCGATTCACGCGCTGGTGCCGGAACCACCATGGCCGCCGTAAATGGGTATAAAAATAACTGAGTTCTAGTACATCTATTGAATATACGCCCTTATTTTGACAGATGTTTGTCATTTGCTTCATCTCAGTTGACTACCGGCTCTGTATACCCCATGATGTCAAGTGTGAGTATATATTACTAAAGGGAGCTTTTCTCTATGGATAAAGCCTTTAAAGCGATGGCCGTCTTTACAAGTGTCATCATGTTTTTATTAATGATCGCCGGCACTCTTGTGACTGATACAGATTCTGGTATGGGGTGCGGCAGTGACTGGCCGTTATGTAATGGTAAGTTTATTCCCGAATATACCGTAGCAACGATGATCGAATATACCCATCGCCTGATCACCGGTTTTGCAGGGATTGTTGTTATTATTTTCTCAATCTGGGCATGGCGCCGTTATCGCGGCATCCGTGAAGTGAAGGGCCTTGCCATTCTTGGAATCAGCTTTATTATTGTAGAATCCATCATCGGAGCTGCAGCTGTCATGTGGCCGCAATCGGCTGAGGTTCTTGCGCTTCACTTTGGATTTTCACTTTTGGCATTTACAGGTGTGGTTCTTTTAAGTGTATATGTCGTGCAAAAGGACAGATCTCATCTGCTCGTGAAAAGCGCTGTATCGAAGCGCTTTAAATGGTTTGCCTGGATTACTGTCGCTTATGCGTATCTCGATATTTACTCCGGTGCGTACTTGCGCCACGTCAAAGCGAGCCTGGCATGTACCGACTTCCCTGGCTGCTATCCCGGCAATTTCCTGCCGCTGGCCGGCCTGCCGGGTATTCATTACCTTCACCGGATCGCAGCTGTTGTGCTGCTATGTCTTGTACTTGGATTATTGATCTACTCCTACAAGCATTTGCGCGGCAATCGTCCGGATCTTTATTATGCTTCGCTTATCGCGTTTATTTTAACATTGTTACAGGGAGTGAGCGGTGTTCTTGTCGTACTGACGCGCTTAAATATCTTTTCTACCCTTTCCCATTCAGCGTTAATCACGCTGTTGTTTGCGGTATTGTTCTATATCGCCCTGCAGACGAGAAAGAAGCCTGAAAATATGTGATCATGAACAATCCCTATCAGCTTTTTGGCTTATAGGGATTGTTTAATAGCTTCAAAGTTTAAACGAAGACCTGTGCCTTATATCGATAATAAAATTGCCCTTTTCGATAATAACAATGGAATCTCGATAATATATCGGTTTTTTCGATAATAAACGGCTTTCTTCGGACCTCCTGAAAGCCCCAGGCTCTTTTTTTCCGCCGAAATCATCTTCATTCGACTTCAAGAAACATAGAAAAAACGCCTCCGAAAAGGCGTTTTTTTCATATATTATCACTTTACATGTAAAAACTTCACGCAGACTGGATAAGGTACGAACGCATCGGACTGGAGGAGTGTCAGTTTGCCGGTGTTTTCGTCTCTTGAGAAAAGGACGAGGTTGCCGGATTCCTGATTGGATGCCACGATGAATTTCCCGGATGGATCGAGCATGAAATCACGAGGCCAATCTCCCTCTGTTGACGTGCGGTCGACAAATGTTAATTCGCCTGACTCTTCTTTTACACTGAAAATCGCGATGCTGTTGTGTCCGCGGTTCGCTGAGTAAACAAAACGGCCATCCGAAGATACATGGATCGCACTGCCCTGGTTGTTTTCCGTAAAATCTTCCGGAATGGTGGAGATGGACTGAAGAATCGCGAAGCTGCCATCCCCCTCATTGTATTCCAATACGATCACTTCTGAGCTGAACTCTGTCATAAGGTAAGCCATTTTTCCGTTTGGATGGAACTCGAGATGTCTTGGACCGCTGCCAGGCTTTACAGACAGGCTGCTCACTTCTTTTAGCTCACCATTATTAAGTTGATAGGTAATCAGTTTATCGATGCCAAGATCAACGACCGCTACATATTTTTCATCCGGCGTAAATCCGGCATAATGGGTATGCGCCTTTTCTTGTCTTTCATCCGGACCCGAGCCTTGATGCTGGATAACGGAAGTTGCAGGGTGCACGCCTTTTCCCTGTTCGACAGCAAAACGCTCGACCGTCCCTCTGTGGTAGTTCGCTGTCAGCACGTTGCGGTTTTCGCGGTCCACACTGACATGGCAAGGAGAAGCTCCTTCTGTCAGCTGGCTGTTCAACAGGGCAAGCCCCCTTGATTCATTCGTGATGGAGTAAGCGGCCACCCCGCCCATGTCTCCGTCCTTTTTTACTGCATAAAGGTATTGATTGTCTTCACTAATGGTTAAGTATGTAGGGTTTCCAAGTTGGGCTGCTGCTTTTATATCTGCAATTCGGCCTTCATCTGTATCCAGCGTAAAAGAGTAGATGCCTTTGCTTTCACCTTTTGTATAGGTTCCGATATAGCCTGAGTACTTTGTCATCGTGATGATCTCCTTTCCTAATTCTGATTTCTTAAATTTTAACACAAGCTGTCATCGAGACACCCGTCCGAACCCTTATTGTTCACTTAAAAAAAGCATGGTATTCATGTCGAATACCATGCTACCAAGGTTTTATTCGACAGCTTCCTCTGCTGTCCATGTTGCTTTTGTGAGCGATTTTTCCAGCTGTTTAACGGCCGCTTTAAAAGCGGCAGGGTCCTTCGCCTGCTGTGCTTCGACCAGAGCAGGCAATGGCTGGGCAGCATAGCCTGTAGTGAGTCCAGGGGCAAAAACCTGGTGCTTGAACCAGCTCCTGCTCGCGAGTCCCTGTTCGCTGATCAAGTCACGTTCCTGCTGTATTAACGCCGTGTTCAGCTGTTTCCATTGCTTCGGTTTGCCTTTTCCGCTGTTCAGAAGACCTTGGCTGAACGTCTCCACTTGTTTCGTTGCTTCCTCCCACTCTTTCGCCTTCGCTTTTAAAGTGCTGATGTCCACGCCGAGTGTTCCGTCTTTTTCCACGTCTGCAAGCAGTTTTTGCACGGATTGGGCATACTCGGAGTATTGGAACGGCAGAACTTCTGCATTGGCCAGCCGCAGGGCCATCAGACCGGTAAAGCGTCCGGCGGCCGCCTGGTGTTTATAGCCCGGATCAAAAAACCGTTCAATGGAGTCGGAGTTATCGTACGCGCTGTGATAAAGCCCGCCTGGCGAACCAAAGCCGACATCCGCCGACGGAACTCCGAGATGCTGCAGGAAGGCGGTGTAGTCGGAGCCGCTGCCTAGCAAGTCGATCTCTTGTTCTTTGCCGTCGTTTCGGACGAGCATATCGTCATAGACGGACAAGCCTGACCTCGGTTCGGTCACATCTTTCGCCACATCAAAAATTAAACGGTTTAAGGAAGGTACGGCTCCTGCTCCGAAAAATTGTCCGGCGATCCCGTCCATGTTAATGTAGGCTACTGCATTCTTCGTCAAATCTTTTTGATACTGTTCTGCATATTCCGTAGAACCGAGCAGTCCGTATTCTTCTCCATCCCATCCAGCAAGGACAATGGTACGGTCCGGACGCCAGCCGTTTTCATACATTTTGCCGAGGGAACGGGCCATCTCCATGATCGTTGCCCAGCTCGAGATGTTATCACTGGCACCATACGTCCATGTATCCCTGTGGCCTCCGATCACAATTTTTTCGTTCGGATACTTCGCCCCTTTAAACGTGACGGTAATATCTTTGATCGGTTTTGTTTCGTACTCGATATCCAGGTTAAGGCGGACCTTGGATGCTTCATTGCCGAGGTGATATTTGAAAGGGAGCCCTCCCTGCCATGCTTGAGGCGCAACAGGCCCGCCCATCGCCTGAAGCAATCCTTGTGCTTCACCGTAGGAGATCGGTGTGGTCGGAATTCTTGGAAGTGAGTCCGCTTTTTGTGCATTGATTCGTTTCACACCGTCCAGCGATGCTTTTCCAGGGGTCAGCGGATCGCCGGGATAACGGTAGATGTAAAGGATGCTTCCGCGCTGGATCGCGTCTTTCGGACGCCACGGCCCCTCCGGATAGACCGGACCTTTGACATAGCCGTCATCTTTCGGATCAGAATAGATTAAAACGCCGTTTGCCCCGTATTGGGAGGCAAGATCCGGCTTTACGCCCCGGAAGTTTTTGCCGTAGCGGACGATGACGATCTTATCTTTTACTGACACACCCTGCAAGGCCAGTTCTTTGAAGTCTTCAGGGGTTCCATAGTTGGCATACACGAGCTCTCCTTCCACATCTCCTGAAGGGGAATACGCGTTATAGCCTTCTACGACTTCGTTTTTAAAAGGAGTGCCCTTCTTTAGATCCTCGGTAACTTTGAGTTCCCTCTGAAATGGTGCGGTCTGGGTGACGGAGATGCTGTTGGGGTGGGATAGGTAGACATCGTACGTGTGGACTTTCGGCTTCAAGCCGGCCTTCTTCAACTCATCAAGCGCATATTGGACGCCGGCATCATTGCCTTTCGTGCCGACCAAAGCGGGCCGTTTGCTAAGTGCTCTTCCATATTTCTTGATGTAGCTTTCCTTTACACCATTCTGAAATTTCGTTTCAAACTCTGTCTGCCACTCGGACTTGTCCTTCGCAAAGCCTGTCAGATTCTCCTGTTTAGTCTGTGCGCTGGAGTGAGTGAAAGGCAGAGCTGCGGACGCCAAAAGTGTAAGCGCCATACTGCTTGCCAGGTACTTCTTCCTCATTGAGCCGAAATTTTTACGTTTTCCCAATCCTAAAACCTCCCTCGCTTTTTGACTATATTAGTAGAAGTCTGTAAATTCAGTCAATTTATTGCGTGCGATTTGGAAAAAATGAATCCTTAGTCTTGTTGGGAGGTAAACGATTGGTGCCAGGCACCGCTTTTTGACATATGTCAAAAGACGGTGCCAATATAAAAAACAGATCCCTATTTAGAAAAGGGATCTGTTTTTTTATACTCTGCACCTTTTAGTAATTACTCAGCTGCTTGACGAAAGAATCGTCGCTGAGGTGGGGGTAGTCCCTGTACACCCTGTCAATTTCTGCAGATTGTCCAGGACTGAGTTTTTCATGCTCAAGGAGACACCAGTTTCCCTGCAGGAGCCCCTGGCGCGCCAATACTTCGTTGATGCCGGCGATACATCCTTTAAAACCATTGGCAGCATCAAAGAACGCAGCATTTGCGTCGGTGATTTCCTGGTTCCTCCGCATGAGGTACGCTGGAATCACTTCGCCGTCCCGTACGGATTTGATCTCATCAAACAGCTCCACAGCTTTTTTCGTCCAGACTGCCCAATGTCCCAGCAGACCGCCAACGATGGATTTTCTGACCCTTTCTCCATCAACTGCCATCTCATACGATGTCAACAGGTCTTGAACAATGTTGTCATCATTTCCGGTATAAAGAGCAATCTCATCTCTCCGTTTGGACTGGCACACTGCCCGGATAACATCCAATGTCTGATACCTGTTGAAGGGTGCCATCTTAATGGCATACACGTTTGGGATGTTTGCAAATTCGCACCAGAAGTCATAAGAAAAAACACGCCCGCCAACCGATGGCTGAAGATAGAATCCAAAAACCGGCAAAATCTCTGAAACTTTTTTTGTCCTCTCCAGCATTTCATCCTCGCTGAAATGGGACAGCCCGCCAGGACTGAGAAGGCCCAAGTCATAGCCCAGCTCTTTCGCCATGGCCGCCTCTTCCTTTGCTTGCTCCATCCCTCCGCAAATGCCAGCCACTTTTATAAATGGTTTCTGCAGCTCTCGGTTCTGCACTTCCTCTGCGGCCATACGAAGGACTTTTTCATAGAGATTAAACTCAGGATCTCTGATTTCAAATTGGGTCGTGTGCACACCAACGGCTACACCGCCCGCCCCAGCATCGATATAATAGTTTGTTAATCTCCTCTGGCTTTTTTCATCGAGCTTTCTGTTTTTGTCCAATGCCAGGGGATGCGCAGGAATAACGGTTCCATCCATCAGCAGCTCTTTAATCTCCGGCTTCAGCATTTAAAATGCCCCTTGCCTTTCCTGAAAATGGGTCGGTTTATTTATCGTCTGTCCATCCGCTTTCACCCAGGCCGCCGTCCACTCAATCATCGTATTCAGCGGAACTTTTGGATAGCCAAACAACTGATGGGCTTTGGAAGAATTGTTGAGCAAAGCGGTCGGCTGTTCTTCCCCGGCAAAAGCAGCTTGTTTGTTGAACTGCTGACCGAACTGCTGAGCGAGCCACCGGATCGAAACGGTCTCCGGTCCAGTGATGTTTAAAATTGTCGGCGGGCTTTGACTAACCAGCAGTGACCTGAGAGCATATTCGTTCGCATCTCCCTGCCAGATGACATTCACATGGCCCATCGCGAGATCCACTGGTTTTTCCTGATAAACCTGCCTGGCAATCTCCAAGAGCACACCATATTGCATATCGATCGCATAATTCAGCCTGAAGATGGTGACTGGTGTATCGTTTTTCTCTGAATAATACGTGAAAATCCTTTCTCTTCCAAGACAGGATTGTGCGTACTCGCCTACGGGATGGACAGGGTGCTGCTCATCACACCCTCCTTGGGCCAGGGGAACGAGAGGATATACATTTCCCGTGGAGAATACGACATGGCGGGAGTTCGGGAACTTTTCTGCCACCCTGCCCGGCAGGTAGGTATTCATCGCCCATGTATAATGTTCATTGCCCGTTGTTCCAAATTTATGTCCTGCCATATAGATGATATTCTTTACGTCTGGCAGCCCCTGAAGGTCTTCCTCCTTCAACAGGTCCGCGCTGATCGTCTCTATACCGGCCTTTTCCAGCTCTGACCGCAATGTTCCTGAGGAAAAGCGGGATACACCGATGACTCGCTTTGTGATGTTCCCTTGATCGAGTGCACGTCTGGCGAGCTTTGCCATCGTGGGCCCCATCTTTCCTCCAACTCCAAGAATCATGATGTCTCCATCCAGGTTTCCTAAGTCCCTGATTAAATGTTCAGATGGCCTTGTCATTACTTCTTCCCGTTCATGTAACGTTTGCATGGTTTCACCTCGTTTTTTTATTTGAAAAGGCTGACTACGTTATTTATGGCTAAAAGAATTAAAACAATGAGTCCCGCAAATCCGATGACATTTTTTAAAAGCGTATTTTTCAGCGGCCCCATAATCTTCTCATCATTCGCCACTGATAAAATGGCGATGGCAATAAAGGGGACGATAACGATGGTGATCGCCTGGGCAAAAATAATAAGGGCAATAGGTGCTGAGCCAAAAAAAATCCCCACGGCGGAACCGAAAATCATGACCAGAAGAATAAGAGCGCGAACAGACTTGGAGGTTAACCTGCTGCCATAACCGAGCCCATCCGAAAGAATAGAACCGCCGATGGTGGCATTGCCCATTAAAGAAGAGAATGAGGCACCAAAAAGCCCGAGCATAAACATGAATGTTGCCCAGTTTCCATACAAAGGCTCCAGTGCCGCTCCCATCTCGGAAGCAGAATTCACGATCAGACCCTTTGGTTTCAAGATGGCTGCTGCCGATAACATGAGCATTAAGGAAAGTAATCCGAGAATGAAGATCCCCAAATACGTCTCCCTTTGGCTGTTTTTCAACTGTCCGATCACCCAGTTCTTCTCCTGCACTAAATACGATTGATAACACGCTCCTACAATGGAAAAACTCGTTGCGGTCAGCGCAATGATAAGAGGAAGCGATCCTTCCGGAATGATCGGTATGAAGCCCGCCGCCAAATCCTTGAAAGAGGGCCGGGTTAGAACGACCGTACAGGCAAAGGAGATCAGCATAAGCAAAATCAGGCCAAGCATCAGTTTTTCAAGCAGCTTGTAGAACTGTTTTGTAAACAGAAAACCGACACCTATTACTGTGACCGCCATGATCCAAAAGTTCGTGGACATGCCGGTGATGGAAGCTGCAGCCAAACCTGATCCCAATGCATTCCCGGCTTGAAACGACGCCGTTACGAGAAACGCTCCGATACCGATCAGCAATGCCGCCGGCCTGCCCCATTTATTTCTGATGACTTCAATAAAAGAGGCTTTTGACGCCAGTCCGATTCGAGTGCTCATTTCCGTATAGACCATCATAAAGATCACGGCCAAAGCAAGAGCCCAGATTAACCGGGTCCCAAACAGGGCTCCAATCTTTGAATTCAGCGTTAAACTTCCTGGGCCAATGACCAACGCGGAAGTAATGAAGGCCGGACCTAAATAGCTTAAAAAGCTTTTTCTCCTTTCCGTATTCTCCACCGGTACAGCGGCTTCCCTAACATCAGAATTCATAACGATCCCTCCCAACCTGAGTCCTCCGCTTGACTAAACCACTCTATACCTCAATGATAAACCCGTTCACACTTCAAAAAAACGACGTAAATCTGTCTATAAATCCCTTTAAAAAAATGGTGCCTGGCACCGCGTTTTGACATATGTCAAAAGACGGTGCCAGGCACCATTCTAAGATTCATTAGTTTTTCAGGAAGAAGCACAATGCCCGCGGCAGATCATCCTTCCAGAAGATCCAGCGGTGCTCTTCATCTTCCACATGGAAGTCAAGGGACAGGTCCTTCTCTTCAAACACGCTGGCCATACTTTTGTTGCCATCATAGATATGGGCGATTTCCCCTGTAACGGGTGACTTAAAGTTATTCTCATGCTGCCCGACGACCTGGTAGATCTTCCAGTCCGGCTGCTGGATCTGACGGCGTGCATCCTCTGCCATCTCTTCATCAAACGCAGCAGACTGCAGCATGAGGTGAGACCAGATCTCCGGCTTTTTCATGGCGAGATAGAGGGAGATGACTCCGGCAAGCGAGTCGCCGATCGCCCCCATTTTCACTACGTTCATATTGATGGCTTTGAGCTTCTGCTGTACATCCGGCAGCACGTCGTCATAAAAGAAGTTCGTGAACGCCTCAAAATGCTCGCCGTTTGGATGATACACCTCTCTGCGCTGTGAGGGAGAACCCGGACTGACCGTTACCATGACGAGGTTCCTGGCGAGTTCAGGCGTTTCTTCCAGCAGTTTTTCAAAGGTTTCTCGGATGCCTCCAAGCTTCATGTAATAATAACCGTCCTGCACGAGGAGGAGCTGTACATCTCCCTCCTGAAGCTGATCGGAAAACAGCCACTTCACTTCCAGCTCACGGTTCAGCTGGCTGCTGTACATTCGGTTTTCGTTGATTAATAGACTAATGGGTAACCCTCCTGACTGACTGCTCTTTTTTATCCAAGAATTATCATAGCATGAAAGGGCGCCGCTGTTAAAATACCTAAATACGAACAGCCACCCTCTCAACCGAGAAGATGGCTGCCGCTCTTGCTGCAACTGATCATGCTCCTTCTTCCGTTCCTTCTGCTGCTTCCTTTTTCGATGGAATAAAAAAGGTGAGCACGATTCCGATCAGAGACAGGACAGAAACGACCATAAACGCGATATTGGCTCCGTAGATATCAGGGTGAGCAATGCCAGGGCTATGCTTTGCCGTCTCCTCAGTCGTAGTCATCACGGTCACAAGGATCGCCGTGCCGACGGATGCCGCGATCATCCTCATCGTATTATCCATGGCTGCCCCATGGGGAATGAGCCGTTTAGGCAGCTGATTCAGACCTGCGGTGGCAGCCGGCATCATGACCATGGACAGCCCGAACATACGGATCCCATACAGTACTGTAATATACGTGAACGATGTCGCCGGCCCTAAAAAGGAAAAAGCGAATGATGACAGTGTGATGATGATCAATCCTGTTAAAGCCAGCCATTTGGCTCCGATCCGGTCAAAGATCCTGCCGGTGATCGGTGACATCATACCGGTGATTAAGGCGCCGGGCAGCAGAGCCAGACCCGCCTCAAACGCCGTAAAACCCCTCATGTTCTGCATGAACAGCGGAATTATGGTCTCCGCTCCGATCAGTCCCATGAACGTGATCATACCAATGGAGACCGTGATCGGAAATATGCCTTTTGTAAAAACACGGAACTCCAGCATAGGATGCTCCAAGCGCAGCTGCCGTGTAATAAACAGCACAAGCGCTGCTGCACCAACCAATAGGGAAATCATCGTACCCTTCGCTGTCCATCCGTAATTGCCCGCACTTGTGAACCCATACAGCAGGCCGCCGAAACCGACAGATGACAGAACGATGGAGACGGCGTCCACTTTCGGCTTCGTCACTTCTGTCACGTTTTTCAAGGCAAAATAGGCGACTAAAATATCAATCAGTGCGATCGGTAAGATTATAAAAAACAGAACCCTCCAGGAGTAATGTGATGTTACCCAGCCTGACAATGCAGGACCGATAGCTGGTGCGAAGGATATCACGAGCCCGATTAAGCCCATGGCTGCGCCGCGCTTATGCACAGGGAAAATCATCAAAAACACGGTCTGCATGAGGGGCAGCATTACCCCTGCACCGCTTGACTGGATGACCCTTCCCAGCAGCAGCGTCCCAAAATTCGGGGCCATTGCGGCGACTAGTGTACCGAACGCAAACACGCTCATCGCGGTGATAAAAAGCTGTCTCGTGGAAAACCGTTCCAGCAAAAAGGCGCTGACAGGAATCATAATTCCGTTCACGAGCATGAAGACGGTAGTCAGCCATTGGGCGCTGTTGGCGGTGATGCTCATTTCCTCCATGACGGGCGGAATCGCAGTGATCATGAGGGTTTGGTTCAGGATGGCGATAAATGATCCTGCAAGCAGGAGCGCAACGATGGTTGACTGTTTGTAACTTGAAGTTTCCATTCTTTTTTTGATCCTCATTCCCTTTTGAAGTATCGTTTTCTACATCTTACCTTAAACGTTTACGCATAGCTAATGAGCCGACTTGGTGCCAGGCACCGGCTTTTGACATATGTCAAATCGCGGTGCCTGGCACCACCAATCACACAAAAAAAGCCGAGCAGCCTCAGCCGCTCCAGCTTTTCTTCAAACTGATCGTCGCATACAAGGGAAAGTGGTCGCTTGGGAATCGGCCGTCTACTCTGATATCGACGATTTCTGCCCGGTCTACGTTCCATGATTCGCTCACAAGAACCCAGTCGATCCTCCGTTCTTCTCCGCCGCCTTGATCGTCCGTAAAATCATTAAACGTTCCGAGGCCAATGCCCTTCCTTGCATCTGCAGTCCGCAAGCTGTCGGATAGAACTCCACTGCCCGTGAATCTCTCATAGACCCGGCTGCCAGGATGAGTGTTAAAGTCACCCGTCAGGATAACCGGAACACCCTCCTCAAAACCATTCAATGTATGAAGCAGCAATGCCGCTCCCTCTTCTCTCGCTCTCACAAAAATATGGTCCAGGTGGGTGTTCATCACATAAAACGTCTTCTTTGACTGCCTGTCCTCCAGGAGAACCCATGTTGCCATGCGGGGGCACGCCGATTCCCAAGAAAGCGAGCCGATTTCGGCTGGAGTTTCTGAAAGCCAGAAGTGGTCGAATTCCACAGCCCGAAATTTGTTTTTCCTGAAAAAGACGGCCATAAACTCGCCTTTTGACCCTCCCTCCCGGCCTAATCCGATCCAATCGTAATCAAGCAGGTCCTCCTCCAGGCCGGCCAGCTGCCGATAGGTTCCCTCCTGCGTGCACAATACATCAGGCGTATAGCCTTCAAGCAATTTTTTCATGAGCGGACGCCGTTTTACCCAAGGATGCGGTCCGCTCCCGTCGCTTCCTCCTACTCTCAAATTGTAGGACATGATGTGTATGGTCATCTTTCTTCCTCCTGTCTGTTAACAGCCAAAAACTCCAGAAAAGTTCTGGAGTTATCCTTTTTCAGATAAATATTCATCGATAAAATGAAAAGCATAGACCTGCCGCGGCCTTCCTTTGGAGGACAGCTTTTCCTCACCGACGATCTTGATGAGGCCGGCGTCCAGGCATTGAAGCAGGATGCGGTGGGCGCTTCTGATCGTCAGGCCGAGTATGGCGGCGATTTCCTGAGCGGTATACGTGATCCGTTCTGTCCGCTTGATCTGAGCCATCATTTTTGTAAGATAGGTGGCGGTCATGCCTGTCTTTTCCGCTCTATGGAGAAGAGCCGGATCAGTGACCGATAGACTGTAAATGAGCGGACTTGACATTTCCACCGGCCCGATCACGCTTTTATCTTCCCTCACGATATAGCATTGGTTGCTGCCAAATTGCATGGATTGCCGTAAAGCCATCCACGCATGGTTTCCGGCATCCTTGGCGCACAAGCCAAAACCGACCCCAACAGACAAAGACAGCTGGTTATCCCCTTTTAACGCCTTCAGGAGCGGCATACTTTTATACCCTTCCGATACGCGTTCAAAAATGCCGCGGGTGGTGACAAACAAAAATTCATCTTCCTCAATGGCAATCAGATGTCCTTCAAGGGCTTCCGCATACTCCCGAATCATCCGGCGGATACGGGTCTTCTTTTTTTGAATGCGGTGTCCTGTCAGCTCACATTCAAGACCCTGTACTTGAATTATCCGGATTCGCCCCATGACGACCTGTGAATCCTTGTTCTGACGCTTTTTACAGGAAAGGAGTGCACGTTCCAGCGAATTGATGATATCTTCCGCGGTCGGAACAACCCATTCGTTTGGGATTCCCAGGGCATGGAGTTCATCCGAAATCACTTTACTTCCCGTCAATGCTGCCTGTGTTTTTCGGGTTTCAAAAAGCTGCCGGTGAAGATTGATCATCTGGTCCCTTGTCTGAAAAACCCTATCCTCCTCGACGGGCAAAACATCCAGTCTTTCGTTCACTTCGGAAAGGACTTTGCTTACTTCCTGTTCAGAAAGAGTATCGGCGGAGATTCCCCGAACTTCGGGCAGACGGCGCATCAATCGGAAAAGGGCTCCATAGAGGCCGGACGCTTTTAAAGGAATGTAGTGGGCAGGAACCGAAAATTCAATATGATCCCTTGCCAGCTTATACTCCTCATACCCTGAGAAGAGCAGCACATCCGTTTTTTCCGTCAGTTCTTTTATGAGCGAGACGGCATCCGGAAGATCGTCGGACACCTGAAAGACCGGAGTGAACGTCGGAAAAGCCTTGATGACCTTTCGAATACGGCGAGAAATGACTTCAGGGGCAACGATTCCAATGACAATCTGGCCAGACATGATCCATCACCTCAATGAACAATTTATTTTCTTCACTCATAATCGATGACTCTCGTCAGCACTCCGTTTTTCCCTTGCTGCAGTTCCTCATAAGCTTGACGGATCTCCTCAAAGGGAATCGATTCCTTGAGGTATTCACTGACCTGTATCCTGCGTTCGCTCAAAAGCCTTAAGAATTCCCCCATGTTACGCCCCTCTGTCCAGCGGACAAAAGCATACGGGTAATCCTGAGCGTTCTTTTCATACTCGGGATCGTACCGTCCGGGGCCTCCTGCCCGTGAAATAAGGATCTGTGCTTCTTTTCCAAACATCCGGCTCCTGTTAAAGTCTGGTTCTATATCGCCGACGATGACAATTTTCCCCTTGTCCCTGATCCATTCCAGGCTTTCATTGGTCAGCGGGGAATGCCCTCCTCCTGTACAAAGAAGTACAGCGTCTGCACCGTATCCGTTCGTCTTTTCCTTAATCCGTTGTTCCAGTGCTTCCCGGGTGACCGAAACCTCCACGTTCGAAATCGATTGAAATAATTCAGCCCGGCTGGCATTTACCTCATATGGAAGGACATTATAGGCGCTGGCATTGGAAATCTGTGCGATGATCTGCCCGAGTACGCCTAGCCCTGCGATGACAACAGACTCGCCAAACTGGAGCTGCGCCATGCGCAGTGCGTGAATCGCTATGGCTCCCACTCCGGCAAAGGCGGCTTCCTTTGCCTCAACGTTATCAGGCACAGAGCAGCACAGCGTTTTTGGAACGAGGAGGTATTCTGAATGCCTGACATACGGTACCCCGTAGCAGGAAACCAGCTGGCCTTTATAAAAAGGCTCGGTGCCCTTTCCGCATTCCACAATCCTGCCGGCCGCACTGTAGCCGAGATAGGCTGTGCGGTTCCGGCTTGCCCGAATGACTGATAGCTCCGTTCCCGTACTGATGACAGAATGTGAGGTTTTCACCAAAAGGTAATGGTCCCGAACCTTTGGAATTTCACTTTCGATCATCGTTATTTTGCCTTCTTGGGCTGCCACGCTTTTCAATGCTCGTTCCCCCTTTCCCCCGCCATCACGGATTGAACCGTTTTGGACAGCTTTGCCTCAATTCGCTTACAAAGAAATGCTTCATCTAACAGCCCCGATAAGTAGAGGCGAAGCTCATCACGGATTTCCTTTAGCTCTTTAAACGAAAGCCCAAGATCGCTGTACAGCCGGTATGTAGGAACGATCTCCCTGAACATCTTGAACCGGGAAGGCAGGTAGACCCGTTCTCCTCCTGTACGCTCAGCGACTTTTTTTATGGCCGGTATACTCAGAGTGTTCTTCCGGATTCTCTCCTGGCATTCCTCGGATGCCAAGAAATCCACGAGCAGTTTTGCTGCCTCTTTCTTTTTTGATTGTTTGTTCACAGCAAGACCGATCATGAGCAGCATCGTCCTCGCATCTTCCGAATATGGCAGCGGAGCGATGTCATAATCGATCTCCGCGTTTTTCATCTGGTTTAAACTGAAATAGGAGCACATGATCATCGACGCTTTTCCGGCTTTAAAGAGCGCTTCGGAATCCTGGTCACTGTCCGATAAATAATTCACGGCCATCTTCTGCTGCTCAACGACATGTTTGAACCGCTTGATACTTTCGATGAAGCGGTCCGAATCAAACTGTACTTCACCGTTTTCGTTCCAGGTAAAGGACATCTGGTTCTGCAGCAGAAAGATCGGCCAGCGGTTGAGCGAGAGCGGGTGGAAATAGAAGCCGCACCTTTTGGCTTCAGGATCCTGTACTGACAGCTTCTCAGCAGCCGCAAGTGCATCTTCCCATTGCCATCCGCTGTCCGGAAAAGCAATGCCGTTCTCCTCAAAGTGGCTGACATTGTAGCACAGGATGACCGGTGAAAAGAGAAAAGGCTTCACATACTGCTCCTGTGCGGCAAACCCTTTGTTCAAGAAGGGATACATTTCGCCGGAAACCGGCAGAGGTTCAAACATCTCCTCATGATGCGGGTTAAGCTCCTGGAAATCGTTATAGTTAATCGTGACGGCATCGACCATATCATTCTGAAAGAAATCATAAACGATCTTCCCGTAATGGTTGTAAGGAAGATTGATCGTCTGCACCTTGATCATCGGATGCTGCTCTTCAAACATCCCGATGAGTTCGTTCAGCACCGCTTCATTTGGAATGGAAGGGTAATACCCCACTTTAATTGTCAGCGGTTCAAACGGCCTGCTGGCTGCCACTATATTGCCGACCCTTGATTTTTTGACGATCAGCCCTTCCTTCACCAGCTGATCCAGCCCTCTTCTGACCGAATTTTTGCTTAAATCATACCGTTCGGCAAGCGACAGTTCAGAAGGCAAATATTCTCCCACCGGAAGCAAGCCTTCAGTGATCTGTTGTTTTATCGATCCAATAAATTGGTCGAACTTTAATTTGAATTGTTCTCGGCTCGTTTTTTCACTCATAATGCGACTACCATCCTCTGAAATTTTACTTTAGACCGGACAGGGCGATCCCTTTTACAAAATAACGCTGGAAGAAGAGAAAAATGATAAAGGTAGGGATGAAGGATAGGACAGAGCCTGCCATTTCCACCCCGAAATTTCCTTCTTTCGTTAAAAGAGAGGCCAATCCTACGGTTACAGGAAACATATCTTCACTCGTTGTAAAAATGAGCGGTGTCAATAGATCGTTCCAATTGGAGATAAAAGCAAATGTACCTACTGTCGCAATGACAGGTTTGGACATCGGAAGCATGATTTTAAAGAAGACCGTAAAATCATTCGCACCATCAATGTGGGCCGCTTCTTCCAAATCTTTAGGAAGCGTCTGCATATACTGCCTGACGAAGAACACACCGAGAATCCCCCAGATTTCCGGCACGATCAGCGGCATATACGTATTGATCCAGCCAAAATCGCTGAACATGATATACCTCGGAATAATAAGAAGCTGGCTCGGCAGCATGATGACGGCCATCATGGTCCAAAAGATTACCTCCTTAAACGGAAACTCTTTTTTGGCAAAGATATACCCAAGTACAGCGGCGAAAAACATTTGCGAGAATACGGGAATGATCGTAATGATCATGGAGTTCATGATCCATTTCATAAACTTGGCGTTCACCACGATATAAAGAAAGTTTGATAGAGAAAATTTTTCTTCGGTAAGCCATAAAAAGGGGTTTCCGCTCGGAACTTTCATCGGGAGGAAGGATCCGCCAAGCATGATAAGAAAGGGAGCGATAAAAAGAACCCCAAAAACCGCCAGTGGGACATAGGTCCACTTTGATACTTTGTTCATGATGCACCTCCTTTATTTGTAGTTCACTTCTTTTCCTAAAAACTTTTTCTGGATCAAAGAGATGCCAAATACAATAAAGAACAGGACGTAAGCAAGGACACTGGCATACCCTAAACGCAAAGAGGTGAACCCCTCCTGATAGAGGTAATAAACGATCGTTGTAGTTGAGAAGTTCGGCCCCCCGCTGGTTAATAGAAAAGCAGAGTCAAAGATTTGGAAGGAACCGATGGTCGTGATAATGGCGACATAAAAATGAATCGGCATCAAAAGCGGAAAGGTAATCTTCCAAAAGATATTCCACTTGGATGCACCATCGATCCTCGCTGCCTCATAGTACTCGTCTGGCACAGATTGGAGCCCTGCGTAATAATAGATCATCGTACTGCCGCATACTTTAAACACACTCAGCCCCTCAGCCCCGCCAGAACCATCATGGCCTGCAGCGAGTCTGACAGAAACAGCTGCGGTTCGATCCCAAACCATCCAAGCAGAGAGTTAATAAAGCCGCTCTCCGTTCCTTTGAACAGCCAAGCCCAGATTCCTGAGATCACCACAAACGATGTGACGACCGGCAGAAAGAAGATGCCCTTGAAAAAGCCGGTCCCCTTCTTGCCTGTATTGATCAACAGCGCTAAACACAAGCCCAGCGCCATAGTAGGCACAATATAGTAAAGTGAAAAAAGAACAGTGTTCCATATCGCTTTCCACGCAATTTCATCCGAGAAAAAATGAATCCAGTTTTTTAAACCGATAAATTGCGGGTCACCGATGACCGGCCAATCTGTAAAAGTGATATAAAGACTGAACAAGATGGGAAACAACTGAAAAATACTAAAATGAACAAGGATGGGAACTAAAAAAATATAGATCATCACATATTTGTTCCAATGCTTTTTCATTCTAAAAGCCCGGCTCGTCTGCGGAACAGCCGGTTTCGGAGCCGCTTCGCTGATTGTGAAATTTGTTTCTCCCATATACTCACCTCCTATTTTAAACATCGCTTCATCGAATAAAAGGACGGGGGAGGCTGCACCCCCTCCCTTCAAACATTATTTATCCATCTCTTCCTGAATGGCTTTTGCTGCAGCATCAGCCGCCTGCTGCGGTGTTTTCTTGCCTTGCATCATCTCCTGAAGCTTTGCCTGAATTTGAGGCATGACCGACCGGGATACGGGATGAATGACGCCGGGTTTCGCATATTGCGCATACTCGGTCAGAATCTTCATATCTTTGTCCCCATCATAGATGGAAGCGGCCGATTTTCTTGGCGGCACATACTTGGTCAGCGTATTGAAGGCTTCAAGGCTTTCGGTGCTTGTCATCGACTTCACAAGCTGAGCAGAAAGTTTTTTATTCTCGGAGTTTCCGGATACAACGAACATTCCGGTCGTTCCGAACGTCGCTGTTTTCGCCTCTTTAAGCGGCGACCCGATGGCATAATCTTTAAAATTCTTTTCCTTCATCGTTGCTAATGAAGCACCCGTTCCCCAGTAAGCCAGCATTTTTCCTTCCAAAAAGAGCGGGAGGTGATCGACCGTGTTGATGGAGTCTTTCGGAATCATTTTTTTCTGATACCAATGATTGATGAGCTCGAATCCTTTTACGGCATCCGGCTTATTGATGGCTACCTTTCCGTCTTTCGTGATAACCTCTCCGCCGGCTTGCCATACATAAGGGTACAATGTCGCATTTGGCGTATTGCCGCCTTCATAGTTTCGGGCGTAATATCCTTTTTTCACTGCCTTTTCCGCCAGAGCATTAAATTCATCCCATGTTTTCGGCAAATGATTCGGTTCCCCGCCAAGCTCTTTTAAAATTTTTGTGTTATAAAAGTAGGTCTGCACCTCTTTAAGGACAGGCAGGCCATACATTTTGTCCTTGTACGTAACCGCTTCCATGGAGGTTTGATCAAAATCCTCTTTATTGTAGTCACCGAGCTGATCATCCAGCGGAGCCAGTACACCTTTATCTGCAAATTGCGCCATCATGTCCGGAATCAGGTAAAAAACATCCGGCCCCTGCTTGGCTGCCATGGCTGTGAGGATCTTCTGTTCGCGGTTTGCCCACGGAATTTCCTCAAATTTTACGGTAACGTTTGGATATTCCTTTTTAAACCGTTCACCCATTCCTTTAAAGACTTCATTCTGCTTGTTTTTCAGTTCATCACTGACATAAGGGTGAATCCAGACCGTCAGTGTAGTTTTTTGTTTCTTGTCCGTGCTTCCTCCTCCTGATGCTGCCTCATCGTTCGAACAGGCCGTTAAAGCGAAAAGCAAAAAGCACAAAAGAACAATGACCCCACTTTTCCTCCAGGACATCTCAACTTCCTCCCTTTTCTTCTGGTTCATAACTGGTACTTGAATTTAGGATAAGTGACCGTGATAAAAGTGTCAATCTATTTTGTATTTTTAGACAATTAAAGGACAAACCCAACGGTTAAGCCGTTCTTTCGGCCGAATTATATTTCTCGACATATTAAAGACATGTGTCTGACGGAGCCGGAAAACGGCCTCAATCCCTTGATGCATCTGCATTTTTCTGCAAGAAGGCATTTCTGCTTCTTCTCTATACCGAATAACTTAACTGAATTTTCTAAAATTATGATTGGAGGATACTATCGTTTTATGTATGATTAATAACGAACCAGATATGACCCAACGAGTTGACTGCGGTGTTTAATTCTATCCAAGGAGGTATGCTCATTTGAAAAAGTGGTGCAAAGGAATCGTCTCCTGTTTTTTGCTGGCCGGCTTGCTTGCCGCTTCCTTTTCTATACGTGCAGAAGCAGCCGGCAAGACAGAAAAGCTTGGAACAGCTCATTTCAACATTGGTATCCTTTCCAGTGCTTACGGAAAGGGGCCAAACGGTAAACAGGCCGTTTACGCGGCAGCAAATGGAGATCCTGCCGTATTGAATATTGTTGATCCATTGAGCGGGGAAACCATCGCCACCCATGCATTAGACGGCGCACCATCCGCCTGGGGAATGGTCATTGACCCTAAAGGCAAGGTCTATATTGCCGGCGGCGCCAATCTGTACCGTTACGATCCGACAACCGATGCTGTTACCAACCTGGGAAGGCCCATTGCGTCTGAAACCGCTTTGTGGCGGCTGCAAACCGATCAGAAAGGCCGTATCTATGGAGGCACCTATCCGAACGGCAAGGTCTTCATGTACAATCCAGAAACGAAGACGTTCAGAGATTATGGACAGATGGCGGAAGACCAAGGGTATTCCCGCAGCATTGCTGTTTCAGGACAGTATGTCTATGCAGGAACAGGGGTAAAAAAAGCCCAGCTCATCCGGCTTGATCCGAAAACCGGTAAAAAACAGGGCATCCCGCTCCCTGAACCGTATACGAGCCAGCAGGACGTGTACGACATTGATGCTGTCCGCCATCTGCTGTTCGTCAGGGTGACCCCCTCTAACACCCTGCTCATCTATGACTTGAAGAAGAAAAAATGGGTGGATGAGATCAAAAATGTAAAAGGCTCCAAGGTTTCCTCACCGGATGCAAAAGGGCGCGTCTATTTCAATATCGGAGACGAACTGTATTCCTATCGGCTGAAGGATAAAAAACTGGCAGCAACAGGCTACAGGGAGAGCTGGAGCAATAAAGGCTTTGGATGGCTGAACCTGAACGAAGAGGGGTTTAAAGGAAAGAGTCTGATCAGCATGCGCTATAACGGAAGCTATTGGATCTTCAACCCGCAGACCGGAAAATCCAGGAGTATCGACTCTCAGATCGAAGGACAGCCGATTCCCATCCAATCCATCGGGAGAGGACCTGACGGAAACATCTATACGAGCGGCTACTTGACCGGGGGCTTCTCCAAGTATTCTGTGGATGATCATGAGTTTACGAGATTCAAAGGCTTTGGACAGGCGGAAAACATGATTTCAACAGACAGCTATCTCTATCTCGGTGTTTATACGGGCGGCGTCATCTATCGATATGATCCGGCTAAACCATACGACCATGACCCCGTGAATGTTCCGAAAGCAACGAATCCGAAGGCTCTTTTTTCCTTAAAAAGCGAGGGCCAGGACCGTCCTTTTGGCTTTGCAAAAGGAGATAGAAAAGTCTTTATCGGTACCGTTCCTGACTATGGAAAGCTTGGAGGGGCATTAACCGTTCTGGACGAAGCATCCGATCAATATGCAGTTCACCGAAACATCGTCAACAATCAGAGTGTCATCTCCCTCTCCTATAAAGACGGCCTCGTTTACGGAGGCACCAGTGTTTCCGGCGGCTTAGGTGTTACGCCTTCCGAAACAGAAGCAAAACTGTTTGCATTTGACCCCAAAACGAGTGAAAAAAAGTTTGAAATGACTCCTCTTCACGGTGAAAAAGCAATCAGCGCATTGGCATTTGACCGGGGAGGTGATCTATGGGGCATGAGCCCGGGAAAAATTTTTAAATTTAATCCGGAAACCCGAAAGGTCCTGGCGGCCAAGGAATTATTTCCATTCAGCTGGAACGGCGTCGGCCATTATTGGAGGGGCGCTTTCTTGGACCTGGACGCAGACGGCTGTTTTTATGGAACCACCCTTGGAAAGCTGTTCAAATTCAATCCACAAACGTGGGAAACTGAGGTTCTCGAAACGGATGCCTCTCTCTTTGCCGAAGACAAGAATGGCGCTTTTTACTTTGCAAGAGGCACCGATTTGTATCGCTATACCCGATAAACGGTAACAACAGGGAGGGGAATTCCGATGAAAAAATGGTTATCAATCGGACTATGCTTGATTGTTTTATGCTGTGCAAGCCTGGGCTTTGGAAAGCAGGCTCTCGCAAAAAGTTCGAGCACGCTGGAGAAAACCTACTTTGGACCGCCGGAAAAGCTGACGGCGCCGCTGAATCAGGCCGTCTCTATTTTTAACGGGGCCGTCGGCACTGAAGAAGGGCACCGCGTCATGTATACGACGACAAAAGGATTTCCCGCCAAATTAAACGTACTGGATATTGAGGACTACAAATTATTAAGAGTCATCGATCTCGCAGACTCTGAAAACTCGTGGGCCCACGAGGTTACACCTAACGGCGATCTGTACGTGGCTACAGAAGGCGGAGGAGCAAAATTATGGAAGTACTCCCCTTCTTCCAAACAGGCGAAGCTCGTCTATAAATTTCCCGGAGAATCCTTTGCCTTTTCCATCACTTCCAATGCAGAAGGCCAGGTATTTGTCGGTACGTATCCCGGGGGTAAAGTTTTCAAATACGACCCGCTTACCTCTAAAGCAAAAGACTACGGCCGCATGATTGGTGCTGTATCCCAGGAATATATCCGTTCACTCGCCGTGATTGGAGACGACATATATTCCGGTACAGGGCACGGACAGATCGTACGCTACAACATGAAGACGGGAGAAAAAGAGGATATCGCCAAATCCATCAATGAACCAGGCCATATCTATGACCTTGAAAAAGTGGATGACCGCTATCTCTTCGCACGGTTCGAGCTTTCCAGCAACGGCTACATTTATGATACGCAGGAAAAGAAATGGCTCGATGTTACAGTTCCAAAAGTCCGTGGCCTGCATGTGGAGGAGCAATCGCTCAACAACAAGATCTACTTCATGTCCACCGACAATAAATTACGAACCGTCGATCTGTCCACGTTAAACATTGAAGATACCGGGATTAAATATGAAAGCGATTTCCGTGGTGTGGACTGGGTAGAATTCAATACTCCCGAGCTTCCCGGCAAAAGCTTGGTGACCATTAACTTCAGCGGTTATGTAACGGTCATCAACCTAGAGACGAAAAAGGTGACCCGGCTCCCTTCTCTCGTTCAATCGACACCTACCGTGATGCAGGCCATTGAAAAAGGCCCCGATGGCAATTTCTACATCAGCGGCATGCAGACCGCGAAAGGTGCCCACTATAACCCTGTAACTGGCAAAGTTACTCCGTTTAACCTCGGTCAGGCGGACAGCATGGCTCCTTTAGGAGAAAAGATGCTGATGGGTGTCTATCCTTCAGGAGACATCCGGGCGTATGATCCGGCACTCCCGCCATCCGACACGAACCCTGAAAAATTATTTGTTCTCGGAGAGTCTCAAAACAGAATTAAAACCATTTCTTCAGGCGGCGGAAAGGCGTTCATCGGCAGCATTCCTTTTTACGGCGAGCTTGGCGGAGCGCTGACCGTCTATGACCCGCAGGCCGAAGGCGTAAAATACAAAGTGTTCCGGAATGTCGTTCAAGACCAGAGTGTAGTAGGCCTTGCGTACAAGGACGGACAGGTTTACGGCTCGACCTCCATCACTGGCGGCCTTGGCGCAGATCCTGCAGCCGAAGAAGCTAAAATCTTTGTTTGGGATGTCCAAAATGAAAAGAAAATAAAAGAAATCTCACTGAATGTCGAGGGAATTGAAAAGCCTGCCCTCATCGGGGAGCTGTCGATCGGTCCTGACGGGCTTTTATGGGGAGCGGTCAAGAATGCCATATTCGCTCTTGATCCTGAGACCTTAAACGTCGTAAAAAGCAACAAGATCTATCCAGATGGTGTCCTGCCTGAAGACGCCTGGGGATCCATCGACCTGAAGTGGTCAAACGGCCTGCTGTATGCCAACTTTACAGGCGGAAATCTGACAGCCATTGATCCTAATACACTAGACAGCAAGAAAATTACGAATGCCTATTCCTTTTCCATCGGCGATGACGGAGATATCTATTATTCCCTCGGCTCCAATCGCACACTGCTGTATAAGATCGAAGTCGATCAGATTTC
This sequence comes from Fictibacillus sp. NRS-1165, assembly GCF_050468105.1. Taxonomy (NCBI): domain Bacteria; kingdom Bacillati; phylum Bacillota; class Bacilli; order Caryophanales; family Fictibacillaceae; genus Fictibacillus; species Fictibacillus sp. NRS-1165. Next base: position 290,653 of record NZ_JBDPNU010000019.1, on the reverse strand, counting down.
GAAAATAAAACCCGTCCATATCACGAACAGCAGTTTTGAGCAGCCGCTTATGAATCATTCCGTCCCCGGCTGGACATCGATGTTTGCCACTGATTCTGAAGTTCAATACAGCCTTTCCAGCGAGCAGCACAGAAAAGGCACGCACAGCCTGAAGCTTGTTGACACTTCCCGCAAAAAATCAGCTGCCCTCATGAGCACTGGAATCACCGTCAAACCAGGGGAAGTTTTAAGAGCAGAATCGCAGCTTTATTTAAAAGAAGGCCTTTCCAGTCTGATGCTGCGCTTTTTTGACAGCAGCGGAAAAGAGCTCAGTTCTACTCCAGTTCATACCGAATCCGGATACAACAGCTGGCAGCCGGTTACCATCACGGCAAAAGCTCCGGAGCAGGCCGCTTCTGCAAAAATTATTGCTTACACCACAGCGTATGCGACAGCCACTTCTTACTACGATCACATCAAGCTTTTTAAATTAATCTTGAAGAAATAGGAATACCGATAAAATTTACGAAGGTAAAGGAGCTTTCAACATGCGGAATTTAATGCCTGACAACTACAGGGAATCCATCACTGTTTCCCCTGTTCCTCAATCCATGGAAATAAGAGACGATGGTTTTCCATTGACCCCGGCCGTGTGGATTGTAACTGAAGACAGTACCCCGGCATCTGCTTTGCTGGAGGTGGAGAAAGCTCTCTATGAAGCCGGAGTGAAGGAAATTGAAATAAAGGCACATTTTCGGGAAACGGAGGCCGCTTTAAAGCCGGTCGTCCTATACCTTGGAGGACTTGCTGAAGATGAAGCTGCATCAAGAGCACTGGAAACCCTCCATGTGGAAAGGCCGAAAGATTTTAAAGCGGAGGGATATGTAATTGCCACCGGAACAACGTCTGCTGGGACGAAGCTGATCATCCTTGCCGGTGTTGATGAAGCTGGAACCTTTTATGCTTCCCAGACGTTCAGACAGCTGCTGATAAAAGAAAATGAAACGGCATGGATGCCTTCGGTCACGGTTCATGATTGGCCGGCCATGCCGGTTCGGGGAGCCATCGAGGGCTTTTATGGCCCTCCATGGTCCCATCAGGACAGATTGAGCCAGCTCACGTTTTACAGTCAGCATAAGATGAATGCTTATATTTATGCGCCCAAGGACGATCCGTACCATCGCGAAAAATGGTGTGAACCCTATCCTCAGGATAAATTGAGTGAGATCCGGGAGCTCGCTGACACCGCAAAAAGAAACCACATCACCTTGACCTTTGCCATCTCACCGGGAAACACGATCGCTTTTTCACAGGATGCCGACTTTCAACAATTGCTGGATAAGGCACAGGCGGTGTGGGACATTGGGGTACGTTCGTTTGCGCTCTATCTGGATGATATCGACCCTGCCGTTCGTTCAGAAGAGGATGAGGCTGCGTTCGGCGAAGATGTATATCCTCCCGCCGCTGCCCAGGCGTTTCTATTGAATCGTTTTAATGATGAATTTATCAAGAAGCACCCAGGGGCTTTACCTCTGATCACAGTGCCGACTGAATATTACGAAGAAGGCACGTCTCCTTACCGGGAACGTTTTGCCGCGCTTGTTGGGCCAGATATTGCCGTTCAATGGACAGGGATCGGCATCGTGGCTCCTGTCATACCGGCGAAGGATGCACGTTACATTCATGGAATCTTTCAGCATCCGCTTTTGATCTGGGATAACTATCCCGTCAACGATATCGACCGGAACCGATTGTTCCTCGCCCCGCTCTATGGAAGGGAGCCGGAGTTATGTAAAGAGGACGCCGTGATCGGGATCACAGCGAACCCTATGAACGAGGCAGAAGCATCGAAGATTCCATTGTTCACCATTGCGGAATATATGTGGAACGCAATGAACTATGACCCTGTTCAATCTCTGGAGAGAAGCGTCAAGGAATTTGCCGGCAAGGCGTCAGTTGCACTGAAGCTTTTCGTTGAAAGCTGTTACGCTACAATCCTGAACAACCATGAGGATCCGCTGTCTGTTCGTCTGCAGCCTCTGATGGATGAATTCTGGAAGGCCGATGAAGCCGAGTCTATGAAAATAAAGGGAGAATCTCTTTCACAGCAGTTTTATGCAATGAAAGAAGCACCTTCCCGGTTGAAAAGCACACTGGAGAATCAAAAATTCCTGCAGGAGACTGCACCCTATCTGGAAAAGCTGGCCTTGTACGGAGCGGCTGGGGAAGCTGCCGTAGGCATGGTTTTAATGGAACATCAGCGTCTTACTGCCGAGGCGCAAGAACAGCGCGTGATACTGGAGGGCTTAATGAAAAAAATAAAAAACATTCCGCAAAAATTAAGCATCAGTACCATGGATCCCTTTCTCCACCGCGCTCTGTTCGGACCTGATTTCGCACCAAGCCCAGCCAATAGAGACTCAGCTTCTGAAACTCTTTCTTAAATAACAAAAACCCCTGTTTCGCCGCTAGGGCAGAAACAAGGGGTTTTCTTCATTACTTCCATCTGTTACTTCACTGTCACTTTCACTGCTTTGCTTTCGCGTTTAGCAGCGTCAGTTACGGTTACGTAAAGGACAGCACCCTTCTTTTGCTTCTTGATGCTTGCTTTAAAGGTTCCTTTTGCGCTTACTTTTGCAGAAGAAATGACCTTTTTGGACTTGTCTTTCACTTTGATCGTTCCGTTCGCTACAGATTTGCCGGTTACCGCTGTGGATTTTGTCGTTACTTTATCCACTTTTGGCATATCCGGAGCCGGCGCTTTTCCCACCACTGCTTTCAGGGCTGCTTTTTCAGAGCCAGAAGCATTGGCGATGGCCACGTGAAGCACTTGGCCTGCTTTTTGAACCGGAATTGTAACGGCGAACGTTCCTAACGCCGGTACCGTTGTTTTTCCGAGCACTTTTTTGCCGTTCATCACGGTCACTTTAGAGCCTTTTGCAGCAATTCCCGATACTTTATCCATGTTATCAAGCACTGGGTTCACTTTTGCGTTTAGTTTAACCGCGCTAAGTGCACTAAACGCATCCAGTCTTCCCCAGCCAGATGCTTCATCATAGCCTGGAACCGGTTTTGGCCCGGCATCCGGTTCGTCATAATAACCATCGCTCGGTTTATCGACTTCACCAAAGCCGATTTCATCCGCACTTTGTGTGAGGATTCGTTCCACTTCTTTTGCTTTTAAACGAGGGTTTTCAGACAGCAAAAGACCAGCGACCGCTGCAACGTGCGGTGTAGCCATCGATGTTCCAGACATGTACGTCACGTTTCCGTTCGGCACAAGGCTTGGAATGTTGGAGCCTGGGGCTACAAGATCAAGGCCTTCACCATAGTTGGAATAGTCGCTGACAACATCCATATCATTGGTGGCGCCGACACCGATCGCGTACTTCGATGAACCCGGATAGCTGACCATGGAATCTCCATCGTTTCCAGTTGCCGCGACAATGGTCGCCCCTTTGTCTGCCGCATATTTCAACGCATATTCAAGCACTCGGCTGTATCCGCCGCCAAGGCTGAGGTTGATCACCTTTGCACCTTTGTCCGCCGCGTATTTAATGCCCTTTGCGATCTGTTCGGTATCTCCTGATCCAGAAGCGTCAAGGACTTTAACCGGAAGAATTTGTGCCTTCTGATTGATTCCTGCCATCGAATAGCCATTGTCTGCTGCTGCAGAGATAATTCCGGACACGTGAGTCCCGTGGCCCATGTCATCCAATGGAGCTGCACCGGAAGTTACAAAGTTTTTCCCAAGGTCTTCACGCACTTTGTCCTTCAGGTCTGCAAGAGTATAATCTACTCCGGTATCAACGACCGCGATCAGTGTGCTGTTCAGGTTCGATTGGCCCGCCAGCTTTTTCATCGGCTCATAGCTGATGTCTGCCCCTTTGACGCCTTCATTTGCCCCTGTATTCTTCAATGACCACTGATCGTTGTATTGCACGTCATTGGACATGGAGTGATAATGCTGAACGGGTTCCACAAATTCAACTCCCGGCAGTTTTGCAAGCTTGGCAGCCGCAGCTTTTACTGAAGCTGCCGTACTTTTTGAAGTCGTGCTGTATTTGCCAGAAGCATTCCCTCCTGCGGCGTTCACCACATACATGTTGCCCAGCACCTTATCTTCAGATTGGAATGCCGATTTGGCAGCGGATTGAATGCCGTACGTTTGAAGCTTGCTGTTGAGTGACTTGCTGGTATAGCCGTCTTTCATTTTAACAATGAGCTTGCTGGACATGTCTTTTTCGTTCTGTCCTTGAGGAACAAGTCCTGCTTTTCCTAAAACATCGGACAGTTTCTCACCTGCAAGCGAAGAAACACCGACCTGTTCGCCGATTCTTTCAATATCACCTTTATAGCTGTCCGGCGCTGCGTTCATCACGATGTCGTACAGCCCCTTGATGGAGCTTCCGTCTTTCTTCGTGAGGACATACGTGCTTTGTGCCCCGTTCGCTGCCAATTCATCAAATAAAGGTTTCAATGCCACAAGGTTGCTGTATACATCCTCGCGAAGATCCTGGCTGAACACCATTTTTCCAACGAGGAACGGTGCGGTTTTATAATAAAGGGAAGACAGGGATTTACCTTCCTCCGTCTTTGAAAGCAAGCCGTCACGCAGCTGGCGAAGCTGTGTTAAAAGGGCATTTCCTGATTTCTGCTGGCCGGCGCTCATTTCTACCGGACACTCTTCTTCCCCGGCCGATTCAACGGATGAAGGAAATTTAAGGCCTTTATAGCCAATCTTGTAATTTACCTGTTTCGCTTCAGCGGCTGCCGGCGGATCATCAGGTGTATCTTCACCGAGGTATTCGACCTTTATGTAATATGGTCCCTGCCATGCGTACGGCACGTTCAGTTTCACAGGTTTATCGGGTGTTTCTGGTGTCGTAAAGCTTCGGTACATACTGAAGGTTTCGTCATTTCCCGCTCTTTCTATGCTTGGATAGACGGAAATGTTTAAATTCGCATCACTAGTCAATGAAATTTGCATATGAGAATCTTTTTGAATATCCTGTTGATTCGGTGTGATCTTGTACCACTGTGTCTGTTCAGGCTGGTCGAGCGTTCCATCCACCGTTTGGTCTTTTTCGAGCGGCGCCGCTTTTTCAAGGGACGATCCGCCCTCAGCATTCGCTACGCGTGCTGCTGCTGGAGAAAACATGCCGGCAATCAGCGCGAATACGAGCAATAAGGCTGTCAAACGCGATGTCTTTCTCATTCTCATTCCAATGCCTCCTTTGTTTATGTTAAAAAATAAATGGGCCCTTTTTTGCCCATAACGCTATTTAAACACATCAGGAAGATTAATAGGCAAAATCTTCTAAAATTTACAGAAAAACATTCTATCTACCTACACAAACGGCTCCATTTTCCTAAAAATGGTAATTTATCCTTACTCCATGACCAAAACTAGCAAACCATGTTTTTTATAAAAATTTACATTCTACTGGATAGCACGTATGCCAGTCCCTTCTATTGATTTTTATGGAAAAGTTTGCTTTAGTTAAATAAAGAATCATAACAAGAATGACGGAGGATCCGCCAAAGAAAGGAAACGATCACCTTGTTCATTACACTAACCATGCTCCTGATCGGACTGATCTGCGGTTTTGTCGGTGTCGGCGGAGCAGGTTTTATCATTGCTATACTCGTGCTTTTTCACATCCCCATCCATACCGCGCTCGGCACATCGCTTGCCGCCATGGCGTTTACAACTCTTTCAGGAGCGTACAGCCACTTGAGGGAAGGAAATATTTCGCTTAAAGCTGGTGTTTGGACGGGCGGATTCGGTGCCATCGCTGCTTACTTCGGTTCCAAGCTGTCCTCCCTCATCCCAGGTGAACATCTGCATTATTTGACGGCTGGCATGCTGCTGCTGTCAGCCGTCCTGTTTATCTTGCGTTTCTTCATGATGAAGCGCAGAGTGGATGAAGTGATCGATGAAACACTCGGCTATCCTACCCTTCTGATAAAGGCGCTTGTTCTCGGTATGACCACAGGCCTTTTATCCGGAGCGTTCGGCATCGGGTCGGCTCCGTTCATCCAGATCGGACTTATGCTGCTTTTCGGCCTGTCCATCCGCCAATCGATCGGAACGACAATGCTCGTGATTCTGCCGATCGCGGCTGGCGGCGGGTTCGGTTACATCATAGAAGGCTATCTTGATCTCATGCTGCTGTTCCAGGTGCTGGCCGGCACGATGACAGGGGCCTATCTTGGGGCTAAACTGACGAAGTTCGCACCAAAACCAGTGCTGAAAACGGCGATGGTCGCGACGCCGGTCGTCGCTGCCCTGCTCATATTGTTCGAGTAGCTGTTTTTGCGGGATTTTGCAGGAAAAGGGGAAAAGAGCGATTCTGAAGCGTTTGCTTCAGTCAATCGCTCTTTTTTTGTTTGAGAGCGCAGAAAATTTGGTGGAACTTAGAAAACCTTCGTTAGTTTTTTGAGGAATACGCGCCGATTGGGGTAAACTACGCGTCAATCTAACACAAATACACGCCAATCTATCGATTTATGTTCAATCTGTGGATACACACAATCATTTGACATCGCCGCAGCAGCCATCCCACGGCACAAAAAGAGGAGGCACCCTGGGAACCTCCCTAAAACCTCTATATTAACTTGCTGACATCGAGATAGCCTTTGCCTTGAGTATTGCCCGGAAATCCCCAGTCTTTGGCGCTATCCAGCAGCTTTTCTTTTACCTCATCCGGTGACAGATCCGGATTCTGCTGAAGAACGAGTGCCGCCGCACCCGCGCAGATCGGCGTTGCCATGGATGTGCCGGAAAGTGAGCAATAATCCTCATCTACACGGCTGCTCTTTGAGAGCTTGTCCAAGTAAGAACCAGGCGCACGCAGTGAGACAATGTTAACGCCCGGCGTCAAAAGGTCGGGCTTTGTTAAGCCATCAATCGTTGGTCCTCTGCTCGAAAAATCGGCAGGAATATCATCGCTCCGATCTACCGTATTGAGATCGTCCATCGCACCTACCGTAATGACTTTTGGGCTGATTCCAGGACTGGAGATGGTATTATCATCCGGGCCTTCGTTACCGGCAGCAACACAGACAACCAGCCCCTGCTGCCATGCTTTTTCGACTATTTTTACGACTGGATCCTCTGCAGCGGGCTGTGTCGCCTCGCTTCCAAGAGACATGGAGATGATTCTAATGCCATACTTGTCTTTATTATCGATGCACCATTGCACACCGGCAATAACAGCAGACAGTGAACCAGAGCCCATCTTGTCCAGCACCTTTACACCAACAATATTGGCTTCCGGCGCAGGACCTTTGTATTTTCCATCTGACAAGAAGCCGTTTCCAGCCGCATCCCCCGCACAGTGTGTGCCATGCCCGTTATCATCATAGGCATCTGTTTCTTCGTTCACTAAATCCTTGAACGCTGTGATGCGGCCTTTGAGATCGTCATGGGGATAGACCCCAGTATCGACAATCGCAATTGTCACATCTTTTCCGGTGACTCCGGATGAATTCAGGACATCCGCCCGAATGGAAGGTGAAGCTTTGTCCAGCAGTGCTTTTACTTCGCGGTCATGATGTATTTTTTTAATATGAGTGCAGTTATTTAAAAGGTCCTCTATCCCATTGGCAGTTATTGTCGCAGCACAAAAGGGAATGCTTGAGAACTGATGATGGACCGCACACTTGCGATGTCCTGAAAGGATCTGATGAACCTGTTCCAGCCCTAGGGTGCAAGCGTCGCCTTCTTCATAAAATTCTATGATCACCGGCAGTTTATTTCTCTTTTTTAATCGGTTTTCGAGCGTGCTGTGAAGAAAACAAGGAACTTTTTTAAACGGCCGATATAGATTTACGAGCTGTAAACGCATCGACCGGTCCAGCTTATTGGCATGCTGGCGAACCATTTTTACCATAGAAAAACCAAACACCGTTTTTTCCCCCTTTGTTTAGAAGTTGTACTATTCTATGAAAAGTACTGAAAAGGGAAACGGTGTTCGTCCAAACTTTTACTAGATTTGTCGAAAATGATAGAAGTGCCCTCTAATAGACAGCTAGATAATCTTATTTTTTCGCAGGATCCTTCGGCCCATGCCCGCGCAGAATCTGAAGGAGGATATAGATCCCCCGGTTAATTTCAGGTTCTCTGAGCGCTTTTATCAATCCGAAAACCCTGCATTCTTTTCCGCATTGTATAACTTACAGTGAGATGGTCGATGCCTTCAAGGTCGAGCATGCCGAGCCATACTATTAAACGTGGGATGTTATGGAAGATGGTAGAGTTCGGTCTTTGGATGGCTCGTATTCAACTGCCAACGATCGTGCTGTTTGGAGATCATTGCTGTTCAGCATGGCTAAAAAAAGCCCGGCTCACTGTGAACAGTGGACCGGGCTTTTGTGAATTGGGCACTCTAGCAGGGTGTTCCTCTTCTACGTGCTTACACCGCTTGCTATCCTTTAAACCGGTACGAGGGCTTGCCTGCCACGCCTGGTTTACAGCGAAACAGTCCGCCGGCGAGCGGCTGCTTCTTAAGATCTTGCTCACTCAATTCTTTTCTTGCCGTGGTGATGTACAGTTCATCCAGCTTTTCACCGCCAAAGATGCAGCAGGTGACGTTGGAAGCTGGAACCTCGATTGTATCCAAAACTTCCCCGTTGGAGGGATCCACCCTGACCACACCCCAGCCGCCATAAAGGGCGATCCACAGCATTCCTTCTTCATCGATCGTCATGCCATCAGGCGCACCTTGTTTATCCGTAAAATCAATAACGGTTTGCCCCTCGCCTAACTCACCTGTTTCTTTGTTATAACTATAGGCCTTCACCTTCATGGTCGAGGTATCGATGAAATAGAAAAGGGTTTCGTCCGGGCTCCACGCCATGCCGTTGGAGATGGTCAAATCGGTGAATATCTTTTCCACCTTTTTATCTTGATTGAGTACGTACAGCGAGGCCGCCCCTTTTTCCTCATCGAATGCAATCGTTCCGGCTAAAAAGCGTCCCGCCGGGTCACACTTTCCGTCGTTAAAGCGGTTCTCGGGAAGACGAGCCTCGGGATCCGCGATTTTACTCATACGCAAGGATTCATTCCCACCAAGTTCCAGATCATAAAACCCATGATGAGCTGCCAGCAGAAAACCACCGGATTCCTTAAAGGCCAGTGCCCCAGGATATTGATCGAGCCGGTATTTTGTCCTTTTTCCGGACTTTGGCTCAAATACATGAATGCATTTTCCATTTATATCCAGCCAGTACAGCTTACCTTCCCGTTCATTCCAGATCGGTCCTTCCCCAAGCGAGGCTTTTGCATCGTGTATCAAGTCCACTCTAGCTGTCATGGCGGCCATCACCCTGTTACTTCGGAAACGCATTTTTCAATCTCGGAAAGCTCCACTCTCCTGCCTTCTTTATGAGAGAGTGCAGCGGCTTCGTTCACCAGCGTCAGGCCCCGGATGTCTTCTTTCGTGATGGCAGGAGCCGTATGGCTCGTTATCGCGGCGACCCATTGCTCCATCGCTGAAGGCAAGGCTTCTGGAAGCTGATCGGACATGATGACACCTTCTTTTTTTACCCGGTCACTGATCAGCTCTCTCGGCTCTCGGTTTTCCGTCAGCAAGGTTCCTTCGGTGCCGTATAATTCCAGCTGATCCGGACATCCGTAGGAAAGAAATCCTGTCTCAATGGTTCCGAGCGCGCCTGATTCAAACTCAAGGATGACAACTGCATTGTCATCCACGTCATAGCCGTTGGTCTGCTGCAGACGTGCGGTCACTGCTTTTACTTTTCTACCTAAGCGGTTTGAAAGATAGATAGGATGCGCCCCAAGGTCGATCAATGCCCCGCCGCCTGCTTCTTCTTTATTAAAGAATTGCCCAGGAAGCCATCCATTCCTGCTTTCCTCTGTAGGAACTGCACCATGATGGGCCACTCGGCAGCGGATCGATGTCAGTTTCCCGAGGCATCCCTCATCCAATATTTTTTGTGCGTAAAGGTAGAAGCGTTCGGTAAGCCTTGGCAAGGAAACCATCAATTGAACGCCTGCCTCCTCCGCCGCAGAAAAGATTTCATCGCATTCCTTTACGGTCGGAGCAAGCACTTTCTCCGTAAAAATATGCTTGCCGTGGTTTGCCGCAGCGGTAATGATCTCAGTGTGAGCGGTGGTTGGAGCTGCCACAATTACTCCATCGACCGATGAGTTGGATAGCACCTTCCCCAGGTCGGCCTCAAACGGTACGCCAAGTTCTTCCGCCCACTCTTCTCCCCGCTCTCTGTCTTCATCCCAAACGAGAGTAATGTTGATGCCTTTGTTTTCACTTGCTTCCTTCGCGTAATCCGCCGCATGAACATGCCATTTGCTTAATAGTGCCACATTGACCATCTTTTCCAGCTCCCTTTTATGTATGAATAAGTATGAATGTTACCGTACTCCTTAATCCCCTATATACCGACCCTGAAAACGGGGCGGCCAATTATTACCGGTCCATTTCCATGAGCCGGCACTCCATTTTCTTCTTCTCCTCCCCTTTTTCTTTAAAAATACTATATATGGTGCCAGGCACCCCGCTTTTGACCTATTTCAAAAGGCGGTGCCTGGCACCACCATTATGCTTTCTTTTTCTGCTCTTTTAATAGGCGAGCCCTAGCAGCAGGATCGGAAAGAGGAACTGGAAGGTATTCCAGCTGTTCACGAAAAAACACAAATAAAGGTGCCAAGTATGAGGATCCTTTCTTTCCTACTCGGCACCGAATTTCTGAACGTCTATTCGATATGCTGTATATTTTTGAGGGCTTCCTTTCTGCTCAGCGGCTGCAGTCCCGTAGCGTTCACAAACTCGACGACGAAACCGGGGTTCGTCTTCGCGTATTCCCTCAGCGCCCAGCCGATCGCTTTGCGGATAAAGAATTCTTTATTCTCCTTTTGCTGTTCAATGACATATTTTAAAATGTCTTCATCCGTCTCTTTTTTATACCCGAGCTGATAGAGAATAGCGGTCCGGTTCAGCCACATGTTCGGTGAATGGATCCACTTCTCCACCAGTTCCTGTTCACGATGCTTGAACGATTGTATGTAATGGCCCATATGGTGCTTGGCGATGTGATCCACCGTATCCCACCATGACTTTTCAGTGATCGTTGCCTCCAGTGCTTGAAGATCATGTTCCTGTATGTCCTTTCTCAGCTTGTCCACAAAAAACATGCCCGCATACTGCATTTCTCTTTCCCTGTAGTTCCAGCATTTTTTCGTCAGCTCCGGGATGCTCATATCCGGCAGCCCGTACATTTTCACATGATTCCTGATCACCTCTTTCATGATCGGTGACTTTAAGCCGTAGAAGGCAAATTTGTTCTTCATGTATGCCTGCATCTTCACAGCATCCGCCGCGGTCTGCCTGCTCCGTATTTCTTCATGCAAGGTCTCAAGATATGTCATGGCCATTTCCGTTCCCCCTCAACAGTTGTTCCCTAAATTATAACAGAAAGGGTGCCGGTGGGCGGGTGCCTGGCACCATCTTTTGATAGATGTCAAAATGCGGTGCCTGGCACCCTAGGTGAAACCGGCCTGTATGTTCAATATGCACATGTAAGAACCTGTTCCATCCTAAAAAAAGCAGGAGACCTGAGCCAAATGAACACTGGCCTGCATGACGATTACAGCTGGGAGCTGGTAAAAACACTTATGGCATTTCCAGAGGTCATTCAAAAAAGCCTCAGACTCTATGAACCTTCCCAGATCGCCAAGTACTTGATTGACGCAGCACAGGAATTTAACGCGTTTTACAGCCACGTCAGAGTACTGGAGGAGAATGAGGGCCTTGCCAGCCGTGTCTCACTGGTCAAGGCCGCAACCATCGTTTTAAAAGAAGGTTTGCGCCTCCTCGGCATTCAAGCACCCGAACAAATGTAAGGTTTACCCACTCTCTTTATCCCCTGGATAAGAGAGTTTTTTTATGTTGAGTAACTATTCCGAAAAAAACACTTGCATAAATGAACATAAAGTAACATAATTGAACAAAAGATAATGATAAGGATGAACAACATGCTGCCGTTAGAACGAAAACTAGAAATCTTAAAACGAACCGATAAACAAGGAAAAGTTCAAATTGAACAGCTGGTAGAAGAACTCAACGTTTCCGGTATGACGATCAGAAGGGATCTGGCCCAGCTGGCAAAAGAGGGCAAGCTTATCCGGACCCACGGCGGGGCTGTTGCAGTGAATCCGCTCATCCCGGAAACTCCCTACCAAAACAAGTCGATGACAAGGATGAATCAAAAACATCTGATCGCCAAGTATGCAGCAGGTCTGATTCCGGAAGGGGCACAGATTCTTTTAGACTCCGGAACAACAACTCTGGAGATTGCCAAAGTGATCAAATCAAGAGAAGACTTAACGATTGTGACCAACGATTTGAAGATTGCCGCTGAGCTCATTGAAAGCCCGTCGGAGGTCATTTGTACAGGGGGCACGCTGCAGCGGGGGATCGGCTCGTTCGTTGGCCCCCATGCACAGGACCTGCTCCATCAGATCCGAGTGGACCTTCTGTTCATGGGTACACACGCTATCAATCTGGAAAAGGGCCTGACTGCCCCTACGATGGAAAAGGCGCTGATTAAGAGATTGATGACTGCCGCCGCCACAACTACATGGGTCGTGGCCGACTCCCAAAAATTCAACAAAAGCTCTTTTGCTCAGATATGTTCACTGGAAAAGGTAGAAGGCATCATTACCGATGCGGAATTAACACATGAAGATACTGTGCGGTATGGAGAAGTGACCTCCATTTATACCGTAAAAGACAGCGAGGTGAATCATGGATGAGAATTGCAGTGATCTCGGATGATCTGACAGGCGCCAACGCGACAGGAGTACTTTTAAAAAAACAAGGCATATCAACAGCCACCATCCTGCACGGCTTCTCCCCTCAAACCGCCTATAACTATGACGCGATCTGCATTGACACAGACAGCCGCTACACACCGAAGCACGTAGCGTACCAACGGGTTTCAGAGCTTATCGGCAGTCTGTCCGGACAGGGCGTAGAGCTGTTTTGCAAGCGCATTGACAGTACCGCCCGGGGAAACATTGGCGGAGAAATTGACGCCTGCCTTGATACCTTGGGAGAAGATTCCGTTGCCGTTGTTTTGCCGTCCTACCCTGTGTCAGGCCGTACGACCGTAGGGGGCTACCTGCTTGTATACGGCACCCCTGTCCAGGAAACGGATGTGGCTAAGGATCCGCAAGCGCCGCTGAACGAGTCGCATGTTCCTTCCATTATCAGCAGACAAAGCTCAAAGCCAGTGGCCACTCTGGAGATGAATGAAGTGCTGCAAGGGGCGTTTAAACTATCTTCCCTTCTCCAGCAAAAAATAAATGAAGGCAGCCGGATTATCGTAGCCGATGCCGTGAACGAAGAACAGATAGCAGCTGTTGCCAAAGCCATGGCATCCCTTGATGAAACGTTCGTTCCAGTCGATCCTGGACCGCTCACTGCTGCATACGTAAAGGAAAAATACAACGATGCTCCCTTCACACCGAAAATCCTGCTTACGATCGGCAGCTGTACGAAGGTAACCGGAAGGCAGATCCATCATCTTGCTGAAAACCTTCCGCTGCATACTGTCACGATCGATCCGTTAAAGCTGGCTAGGGATCAAAATGGAGAAAGAGACGAAGAGATCGCAGAAGGAGTGGAGGAAGGGCTAAGATTGCTGCAGGATCAGTCTGTCGTGTTGGTGACAACCTTCCAGAAGGATGCCCCGCTGCTCGATCTTCAGGCACTTGCCAAAGAGAAGCACACAACCGAAGCATCGCTTGCCAAGAGAATTACAGACGGCCTTGCGATCGTCAGCCAGAGGATCATTCAAAAAAGCAGAACGAGCATCTCGGGATGTTTTTCAAGCGGAGGAGATGTGACCGCTTCCTTGTGTGCCGCAGGAAAAACGCACGGCATTCAGCTGCTAGACGAGGTCTTTCCGCTGGCCGCCTACGGAAGGTTTATCGGCGGCTACCTCGACGGCCTGCCTGTCGTAACAAAAGGCGGCATGGTAGGCAGTGAATCTGCCATTACAGATTCTGTTTTATTTTTACAGCGGCAGCTTACAACAAAACCACACGAAAAGGAGATATTATCATGACACAATCCAATGCTAAACCAATCATTGCCATTCCTATGGGGGATCCGGCCGGTATCGGACCCGAAATCAGTGTAAAAGCACTTTCGAAGAGGGAAATCTATGACCTTTGCCGCCCTGTTCTGATCGGAACGGCCTCTGTTGTTGAACAGGCGATGACCTTTACCGGTGTATCTCTTCAGCTGAATCCCATCAAGGATCCTGCGGAAGGAAAGTATGAATTCGGAACCATTGATATCGTCAACCTTGAGAATGTAGACATCAGCCAGCTGGAGATCGGAAAGGTCCAAGCGATGTGCGGCCAAGCTGCTTTTGACTATATTGAAAAGAGCATTGCCTTCGCGAACAATGGGCAGGTCGACGCCGTTGCTACCACGCCGATCAATAAAGAATCCTTGAAAGCCGCGAATGTTCCGTATATCGGCCATACCGAGATGCTTGCCGGCCTCACACAGGTGGACGATCCGTTAACGATGTTTGAAGTGCGCTCACTGCGTATTTTCTTCCTGACCAGGCACTTGTCATTGAAGGATGCGATCGGCCAGATTACCGCTGATCGGGTACATGACTATTTAGTCCGCTGTGACGAAGCCCTTCAGCGACTCGGCATCGAGGAACGAAAAATTGCCGTAGCTGGCCTCAACCCTCACAGCGGTGAGCATGGGCTGTTCGGCTCCGAGGAGCTGGATGAGATTGAACCGGGAATCGAGCGTGCAAAGCAGGAGGGCATCAAAGCATTCGGCCCCGTCCCTGCGGATTCCGTTTTCCATCAGGCGCTCCACGGCAAATATGATGCGGTGCTCTCGCTCTATCATGATCAGGGACATATCGCTGCTAAGATGACGGACTTCGAACGCACGATATCGATCACGAACGGCTTGCCGTTCCTTCGTACATCAGTGGACCATGGTACGGCGTTTGATATTGCTGGCCAAGGCATCGCGGGCTCTGTCAGCATGGAAGAAGCGATCAAGCTTGCTGCTCAATATTCTGTTCACTTTCGTACACAGAAAGTTTGAATTTGAAAAACGAGAGAGGATCAACGCCTCTCTCTTCTTTTCAAAAATTTAATTGTAAACGGTTTCTTATAACATTTTCAAAATCAGGAGGGGTTAAAAATGGCTTCAGCAAAATGGGGTAAGATCATACCAGTCGCGTTTGTCATGTACATGCTCGCTTACATGGACAGAATCAATATCGGCGTTCTCATGCCGTACATTCAAAAAGATCTGGACATTTCTGCGTCAGCTGCCGGAGATATTGCAGGAATTTTCTTTGTCGGTTATTTAATCCTGCAGATTCCGGGAGGCATTTTGGCCACAAAGTGGTCGGCGAAAAAATTTATTTTCATCCTGATGATCCTATGGGGACTCGCCGCGATGGCGACTGGCTTCGTTCAGACGGAGGGCCAGCTGAAATTGGTGCGTTTTCTTTTAGGTGTTGCAGAAGGCGGAGTCTGGCCGGCTGTGCTTGTCCTCCTCGCCAATTGGTTTACGTTGAAAGAACGCGCAAGAGCGAATGCGTTCTGGATGGCCTGCCTTCCCGTTTCTGCGGTATTGATGGCTCCCCTGTCAGGCGTACTGCTTAAACATTTTGACTGGCAGACGGTTCTGATTTTGGAGGGTGCTCCCCCGTTGATCTGGGCATTTGTCTGGTATGCTCTTGTCAAAGATAAGCCGGCTGAAGCCAAATGGATGAGTGACCAGGAACGAAAAGAGCTGATGGCTGATCTCGAAAACGAGCAAAAAGGCGCCGTCAAGTCAGCCGGCTATGGCGCAGCATTCAAGAACATGACCGTATGGGGACTCGTCGTGATGTATTTTTTCTGGATGACCGGCTTCTACGGCTATACCTTATGGGTGCCGAGCGTCGTCGGCACGTTTACGAAGGACTCCGCCATTATGGGCTGGCTGACAGCGGTCCCTTTTACATGCGCACTCATCGGGATGGTTCTTAACTCTTATTGGTCTGACCGGCGCATGAATCGCGTCCAGCACGTGGTCATTCCTTTGCTGATCGGTGCTGGTGCGATGGTTGCCGGACAATTTGTGGAATCCCCTGTCCTTCAGATGATCTTGCTATCCATTACAGCGATTGGTGTCTATGCACCATACGGGCCGCTTTGGGCGATTCCTACAGCTATCATTCCTGCTGGCATTGTCGGAGCAGCGCTCGGCTTGCAAAACGCAATCGGCAACCTCGGCGGCTATAACGGTCCAAAGTTTGTCGGGCTGTTTAAAGATTTAACAGGCAGTTTCCACGCGGGATTCTATTTCCTGGCTGCTTCACTCGTACTGGCAGCGATTATCACCCTGATCCTTGGAAGGTCCATTCAGACCAGCCAGAAGGTTTCGCCAGGCTCTTCAAAAATGAATAAGATCTCGTAGCCTAATCGTTGTTTCAGTGCTTCGTTTTAATTTTTAAATCGGAATCGTTACATTCGGAACGAAACATCAATATTAGAGAAGCGGAAAGCCCCGAAGAAAAGCCAAAATGGCTGTTCCTTCGGGGCTTTTTCGTTAATGCAGTAGCTGCTGGACCGTCATACGATAAAGAGCCAGTCCCACTAATTAGCGCAAACTTTATTAAAACAGCCGGCCTTCTTTTGTTTGGTTCCCCTCTATCCTTAGTGAATGAATACTGTGGGCTGCAGTGGCTTGAAATGTTCCATGCTGGCTTGAAGTAAAGGTTTGCTTTCAAGTGATATTTCCGGTCTCGCCATTCAATGGCTAAAGACCCTTCCCCACGAGGATGTCATAGCGAAGAGTACGGATCGGCATGTGTAAAGCACATCGAGTATTTGGCCTGCAGATCCGATAGGATCGCTTACGTTGCTCCGTCCATTATTCAATGGTAAAATATATCCATTTTTGTGACCCTATTTATTCAACGGCATCCTTTGAGCAGGTACACTGTCAATGAACCCCATAAAAAAAGAAAAATTGAAATTTACTAAAATCTTTTGAATTAACCCTTGAAATTTTATGTAGGCATGTTATCATCGAATAATGTATTCGACACCGAATTCGACATTAAACGACATGGAGTAAATATTCATAATATTCTAATTCGGAGGTTTTTTTCGTGTCTAACAAAGTTCAATCTTCACATACATTGGTTATCGGCCTTATGTTATTTGCTCTTTTCTTTGGAGCGGGCAACTTAATCTTTCCGGCGATGCTCGGACAAACCGCAGGAAGCAATGTTTGGATTGCTACCGCTGGTTTCTTGATCACTGGAGTCGGTGTACCGCTGCTCGGCGTTTTCGCTTTTGGTATATCCGGAAGCGACGACCTCCGGGCGATGGGAAATCGTGTACACCCGTGGTTCAGTGCCGTCTACAGTTTTGTTCTTTATCTGGCGATCGGCCCGCTCTTTGCATTGCCAAGAGCCGGAAGTGTTTCGTTTGAAATCGGCGTTAAGCCTTTTTTGCCGGAAAACAGCGGCCATTTGCCGTTATTGGTTTTCACGGTCATCTTTTTCAGTATCACGTGCGTACTATCGCTCAATCCATCTAAAATTGTGGATATTGTAGGCAAGGTTTTAACACCGATCAAGCTTACCTTTATCGGAGTATTAGTGGCAGCTGCTTTTATTCATCCGATCGGACCGATTCAGGCGCCAACGAAGGATTTTGTCCAAAACTCTTTCTTTAAAGGGTTTCAGGAAGGCTACCTGACGATGGACACATTGGCGGCTTTCGTTTTTGGCATCATCATCATCAATGCCATCAAGGAAAAAAGGGGAAGCGATAAAAAAGTCATCGCAAGAACGTGCGCGAAAGCAGCCATTATCGCAGCTGCAGTATTGGCGATCGTATATACATCTTTATCTTATATGGGAGCTTCCAGCGTTTCGAAGCTTGGAAATTTAAGCAATGGCGGAGAGGTTTTATCCGCTGTAGCCAATTATTATTTCGGCTCACTCGGAAATCTATTTTTGGGACTGATGATCACGGTCGCCTGTCTGACGACGAGTGTTGGACTGGTTACCGCATGTTCGGCTTATTTTCACAGCGTTTTCCCGAAAATTTCGTACAAGACACTGGCCATCGTACTTTCAGCGTTCAGTGCATTAACCGCAAATCTTGGTTTGAACGAATTGATCGCAATCTCAGTACCGGTTCTCACCGCGATCTATCCGCTGGCGATCATGCTCATTTTCTTAAGCTTTGCCCACCATCTTTTTAAAGGGCGTGCTGAAGTGTATCAAGGAAGCTTGCTGCTTACCTTTATCGTTAGTTTATTTGATGGATTAAATGCAGCCCACCTGCCGATCGATGGTGTAAATGACTTTTTCACAAGCATCCTCCCTCTCTACGACACAGGGCTTGGATGGATTCTTCCCGCGATCGCGGGGGCTCTTATAGGCTATGTTGTTAGTCTTCTAAGATCGAGTGGCAAGGTTCTTCACTCTCATAAAGAAACCAGAAAAGTATCTTAAACTTAATTTGGATAAAAAAAAGCTGAATGAGCGTTCTCATTCAGCTTTTTTGTGTTCATTTCACCTGTGCGGCGCACCCTCTGCGTAATCAGAAGTCGTAAAGGCGCCCACTGGAGGCATTTGTTCCTGACTGGCCGATTGCCCTCCTCCGCTTATATAGGCATTGGTTGAAGCTACCCATGTTCCATATTCTCCCGCAAGCATCGAAGTTGGTTTCATGGAAAGACGCCCGTTGATCAAATAATGGCGGGTTGAAATCGGTGGATCATCATAGATGAACAGATTTCCTGCAAACGTGGCATAGGGTGAATCAAATGAGATCTGCCTTGAATTTTCTGTCCAATAGCCCTGAATCGGTATAGGGGCTCCCCGGAAATTGATGGTGCCATTGATTTTATTGCCTTCAATGGAGTTGAACACGACTGTTCCCCAAATGAGCGGCCTGCCGCCGACGTCCGCACTGACTCCCCATCTCGATGGGACTGGTAAGGTTATCATTGCGCTACCTCCCCTTTATGTTAAGAAATTCAGTCTTATTGCCAGTATATGTAGCGACAGGGAAATGGCTCATCGCTCGAAAAGTGATTTACTCCTGACGGATCAGCAGCTCTCCCGCACCCATGATCACGCTGCGGCCTCCAAATCTAACTTCCTTGTATTGAAAAATATTAATGCTAGGAGGGGATTGGTTTATGACATTGCTTCAGTATGAGGTTTTTAAGACCATCGTAGAGACAGAAAGTTTTACAAGAGCAGGGGAAAAACTCGGTCTTACTCAATCGGCGGTCAGTCATGCGATCCGGGGATTGGAAGCAGAATTGGAAATAACGTTAGTGAACAGAGGGCGCACCGGCATAACGTTAACGAGTGAAGGAAAGCGGATGATGGAATACATCCAGGAGATTTTGGATCTCACCGAACGGATGAAACAAGAAGCAGGGCTGCTTAACGGTTTAAAAGTCGGAACGATCCGCATCGGTACATTTCCAAGCGTATCGGCTAGCCTGCTGCCTTCGATCTTAAAAAATTTTCATCAAGACTTTCCGGGTATTCATACAAAGATCTACGAAGGGGGATACGAGGAGATCAGGCAAATGATCACTTCAGGAAAGATTGATATCGGTTTCCTCACGTCTTCTGCCTCAGATCACCTTGATTTTATTCCGATTATGGAGGATCACCTCAAGATCCTCCTCCCTGCCGGCCACAAGCTGAAAGGAGAAAAAGAATCAGCATCCATGAGATCAGCAATGAGCCTTTTATCATGCCAAAAGCCGGCTGCGATGAATTGATCAAGGAGCTATTTAAAGAGAACAAAATCCAGCCCCCTATCTTTTGCGAAATTGCAGACAACCAAACGATTATCGCTATCGTGGAAAACGAGCTGGGGGTCAGCATCGTCCCTGAACTGGTTCTGCAGGGTGGTGCCAGAACAAACGCTGCATCTGTCGCCATGAAAGAAAGCTGTTACCGAACCATCGGCTTAGCCGTTCACTCTCTTGACCGGCGGTCACCGGCAGCTGATGCTTTCATTCAACTGGCAAAAAAATCTATTTCTTAAGGCTGCTTTAGTTCTTATCTCCCCTAATTAAACGATATAATAAATTCAATCCTATTTTGTAAGAGGTGGCTATGAGAGAATTACAATCTCCTTTTTACCGAAGCATTAAGCTGAAAAGGGATAAGGTTCCGTCTTTTGGGGAGTTTCCGTTCAACCTGCCAGCCGTTAAGGCGCTGGAGGAATTGGCGCTCCATCCGAACGTGACCTTTGTCGTCGGAGAGAACGGGATGGGGAAATCGACGCTGCTCGAAGCAATAGCGGTCGCCATGGGCTTCAATGCGGAAGGCGGCTCCCTAAACTTTAATTTTACAACGTACGATTCCCATTCCCATCTCGATGATTACCTTACCGTTGTCAGAGGAACCGAGCGGCCGAAAGACGGATTCTTCCTGCGTGCCGAAAGCTTCTATAATGTGGCTTCCAATATTGAAGAGATGGACAATGAGTTTGCGTTCGGTCCAAAAGTTATTGATTCATTCGGCGGAAAGTCCCTTCACGAGCAGTCGCACGGGGAGGCGTTCTTCGCCACGTTCTTGAACCGGTTTCGAGGAAAGGGCATCTATATCCTGGACGAGCCTGAGGCCGCTCTCTCTCCGCTCCGGCAGCTGTCCATGGTCTCACGCATTCATGAGCTTGTCAATGACAACTCCCAGTTCATCATCGCGACTCACTCACCGATCATCATGTCGTATCCATCGGCTAAAATTGTCGAGCTGACCGAAGAGGGCTTGCAGGAGACATCGCTGGAAGAAACAAACCACTATCAGATCATGAAGCAATTTTTTGATGACCGAGACAGGATCATGCATCATTTATTGCAGCCATAAGCCCTCCGGCGAGGGAGGGCTTACTTGCCTGCGATGAAATGATGAACTGCGCGATCCAGTGACTGGTCCGCCTGCCGCAAGCGCTCTTTCTCGTTTTGATGTGTTTGATCCATCATGAAAAGCTCTTCCTCACGCTCCGAAATCATTCGCTTTACTTCTTCCGGATTTGGGCCGCCCTGAATTTTTCGGCGATGGACAAATTCGCGGGGACAGACGATGCCCCTCCACTCTTCTTCAGTTAAAGATGCAGGATAGACCGTGCTGATCCACTCGTTCGCTTCTGTGACTGGTATTTCGTTCAATTCTTTCCCTGCGGATGTACATTTTTTTGAAACGGCGCTCGCAATCTGATGCGCTTTTCTGAAAGGCACGCCTTTATCCCGGGCGAGCACATCCGAAAGCTCTGTAATTGTGATGCAGGATTGGTTCGCACGCTTTGATGTCTTTTGCGCATCCACTTCCATCGTTCGGATGACGGCATGCATGAGCTGCAGAACACGTGAAGCTTTCTCATAGCTGCGGTACAGATGAGGCTGCAGGTCATCTTCGGTATCCACGATGTCACCGAACGGGGTGTTATGGATCATCTGAATGGCCGCCAGTGCTTCACCGGCTGCTGAACTGGCGAGTGAGCGGGAATGCTCGATCGACACCGGATTCCGTTTTTGCGGCATGATGCTTGAAATCTGCACGTATGGATCGGCCACGCGGATCACTCCAAATTCCCGTGTGGCTTGAAGGAGCAGATCCTGAATCCAGCGGCCAGAATTGATCATGAGCGTCATGACAGCGCTCGCTGTTTCCAGGAGATAGTCCCCGCCAGCGATGGCATCATAGGAGTTTTCTACAATACCTCCAAATCCTAAAAGGTCTCGTACGCGGTCTCTGCTGATCGGAAAGCTTGTCGTGGCAAGCGCAGCTGCTCCAAGCGGTGACCGGTTGACACCTTCATAGGCAGACCAGAGCCGGCGAACGTCTCTATTGACGACATCATAGATCGCAAGCAGATAATGGCCAAGCGTTGTTGGCTGGGCGGGCTGAGTGTGGGTATAAGCGGTCATGACCGTCTCAGCATGGTCCTTCGCCTGCTCCAGAAGCGACCCGCCGAGCAGGAGCGCATGTTGGATGAGCGTAAGAATATGCCTTCGCAAGACCAGCCGGTACATCGCTACCCCCATGTCGTTTCGGCTCCGCGCCATATGGACTTTCCCGGCAAGATCTGCCCCTATTTCGTCTGCGAGCCGGCTTTCCATCATAAAAAACAAATCTTCATAGAGCGGGTCATAATTCAGCTGCCGGTAATCGATCTTCCTCACCTTCTCAACGCCGGCAAGAATGGCCTCCGCTTCTTCTTTCCCAAGGATATCCTGTTCTGCAAGCATCACCACATGTGCCCGGTGAATCGCAAACATCTCTTTAAACAGATAGTCCCGCTGATCGTTGAACACATGCCTCAGAAGATGTTCTTCATATGTTTTGCCGGGGAACGACACTCCTTCATCCCGGATAAATTCATCTTTTGTTTTCACGTCTTCGCCTCCTTGTTTTTAGAGAGAGCGCTCTGCTTTAATGCCAAAAAACTTATTGGATATGAACAGCACAAGACCGATTAAGCTGATCTGAATCATTCCATACGCGGCTGCCTGCCCCATATTAAACATTCGGAGCTGGTTCATGATTTCAATGGAGATCGGACGGTTGCTTAAGGTGTACAACAGGACCGAGGTTGGAAATTCCCCAACCGCCTCCACAAAAGCAAGCATTGTACCGGCCATTATTCCAGGCATGACCAGTGGAAGCACGACCCTTCGAAATAAGTAGAACCACCCTGCACCAAGGTTTCTCGCCGCTTCCTCAAGCGAGTCATCCAGCTGCTCAAGCGAAGCATTCGTTGAACGAACGACAAGTGGAATATGGCGGATAAAATATGCCAGCGGCAAAATCCAAAACGTCCCGACCAGGATGTTGCCAAACGTAAAGGGAGATGGTTCGTTAAATGCCAAAATCAGATTCATCCCCACTACAGTGGCGGGAAGCGCCCAAGGGAGCATCACCATGATATCCAGCATATTCTTGCCATAAAATTTTCGTTTCACGAGAACATACGAGGTCAGCACACCGAACACGAGATTTCCAAGCGTCGCAAGGAACGCCAGAATTAAACTATTCCGTACAGGATCCCAGATTTTCGGCTCGGTAAACAGAAATAAATAATTCTCAGTATTAAAAACGGATGGATACGTCTGATACGTCCATGTCCCATCAGGAACAAGGGACAGAATAAGGATTGTTGCATGGGGAAGCAGGAGGATGATTACGCCTAAAACCCCCAGGATCACCATCGACCCCCTCAAAAAAGGATTCTTAATCTCACTTCGATGGGCTCCGATTCCTTTCGTAGCCATTCTGTAATCGCGCCGGTTCTGATACCACCTCATAAACAGGAGAAAGGATATCGAAACGACGGATAAAATAACAGATTGTGCAGCCGCCATCTGCAGGTTGCCGTTTACTTTAGAAAAGTAGATTTGCAGACTCAGCACCCTGAACCCACCTGCCAGCAGGAAAGGTGCGCTAAAGGAAGCCATGGAGGTCATGAATACCAAAAGAGATGCACCGACAATGGCAGGCGTTAAAAGGGGAAGCGTTACTTTTCTAAATACGGTAAACCTTCCCGCTCCAAGGTTATAGGCCGCTTCCTCAAGGGATGGATCAATGCTGCGGATGGTGCTGGAGACTGTCATATAGAAGTACACATACATCGTGTAGGCATGAACAATGAGGATGCCCGAAACCCCGCCGATCTTAAACGGAACATGTTTCAGCCCGAGCAGGTCTTTTATTGCATTTGGCACCAGGCCGGACTCACCATAAAGGAACATAAACGCCATCACTCCGACAAGGGACGGAAGGACAATCGGCAGAATCGCGGCACTGGAAAAGAAGCTTCTCCCCGGAAATTCATACTTATTGAAGATGAAAGCCAGCGGCACGCCGATCAGTGCCGAGAACAGTACACTTAAAAGTGAAATATAGACGGAGTTCCACAGTGCCCGAAGGTTGGACCGACTTTCTGTACCAAAGAAGGTTTCATAGTTTTTAAGGTTCCATCCCCCTTTGTGATGGAAACTCTCGATCAGTGTGCGAAGAGATGGATAAAGGACATAGGCCACCAGGACGAGGATAACCGGAATAAGCAGGAGGAGTGTAAAACGCCGGTCACGGTTTTTCATGTGATCATACTCCTTGCCGGTTGATGCATGACGCGCGGAATCACTCTCACATGGGATTCCGGAAAACGCACCCACACTTTATCCCCCGGCTGAGGCTCACGTCGTGTCTGGTTATTCAGAATAAGGGCCTGAACGGTTTTTTCACCTAACGAGATAAAAAGATTAACAGATGCCCCGGTAAATTGAGCCAGCTCCACGTTTCCTTCATATACATTTTGCAGGTTAAGAGGCTCTTCATCAAACACTTCAACCGCTTCCGGGCGAATGGAAACAGACAGATGATGATCTCGCTCATAAGAAGAGAAAAGAGTCTCGGCCACCACCTTTTTATTCTTGTTTTCCTCCCAGGAAAACTGAAGGGTTTCCCCCGCCTTGCCATCCCAAATGACCGGAATCAGGTTGGTTTCTCCAATAAAGGTAGCCACAAAATCATTGGCTGGTTCATTATAAATTTCCTTAGGTGTTCCTACTTGCTGACACTCCCCAAAGTTAAAAACAGCGATCCGGTCACTCATGGATAACGCCTCAACCTGGTCATGGGTCACATAGATGGTGGTGATTCCATAATCCCGCTGTAAACGAAGGATTTCTGTCCTCATCTCATCCCTAAGACGTGCATCAAGATTACTCAGCGGTTCATCCAGCAGCAGGATTTCCGGTTCGATCACAAGGGAGCGGGCAAGCGCCACCCGCTGCTGCTGCCCCCCGCTGAGCTGGCTCACCTGCCGGCCTATAAATGCTTCAAGCCTGACCTTTTTAAGTGACTGCTCTACCTTTTTCTTGATCTCGGCTGATCCGAGCCTGCGCACCTTAAGGCCAAATGCAACGTTCTCAAATACCGTCATGTGAGGAAACAGAGCATAGTTTTGAAACACCATGCCTGTATTGCGTTTTTCGGGCACTACTCTTGTCATATCACGGTCTCCGAACAGCACTCTCCCGGTCGTAGGGTAATAGAATCCTGCTATCATTCGGAGGGTAGTTGTTTTTCCGCAGCCGCTCGGACCGAGAAACGTAAAGAACTCCCCCTTTTTGACTTCTAGATTCAGCTCCTTAACGGCTTGATAATCTTTAAACGATTTGGTTATATTCTCGAGCAATACAGATGACATTTACTGCTCCCTCTCTTCTGCCTGCCTTATTCTTTTTGCTCTTTTTCCTTGCTCTTAATGTTGTTGTCCCAGTATTCCATCCACTCATTGGATTTTTGCTCAAAAACCTTCCAGTCAATGTCCATCGGCTTAATTTTGGTCTCCTCAATCCATTTCGGCAGTTCGTCGATATCTGTTCGTGTTGGAATGCGGTAATGCTTTTCTGCCAGAGTTTTGTTCGCTTCCTTGGAGTTCACAAACTCATAAAAAGCTTTCGCCGCTTTAGGATGCTTCGCATTTTTGACGAGCGCGATCCCTTCGGTCAGGACAGGCGTGCCGCTCTCTGGGATGACAAAGTCAAACGGGTAGTTTTTTTCTTCTTTAAGCATGACAACATCAGGCATGGCCCATACCGAAACGGTGCCTTCACCCTTTGCTATCTTGCTGTACATGATTTCCGGATTCGCCGAATACTCCTTCGTGTTGGCATCCAGCTTCTCCAGCCATTCATATCCTGGTTTTGTATCCTTTGAATCCTTATAGTCGCGGTAGATCATGGCAGAGAAGATCGTTCTCATCGTACCGGATGCCAAAGGATAGCGGATGACAACCTTGTCTTTCCATTTCGGATCAAGAAGCTCATCCCAGTCCTTTGGAGCTTCCTTCTTGCTGAGCTTTTTATTGTTATACATAATAACTTCTGGAGTTTGGCTCGTTCCGCTCCATGCCCAGTCCTTATCATGGAATTCGTCTTTTAGCGCCTTCGCATACGTTGGTTTGTATGGCTCGAGAAGCGCTTCTCCTTTTGCCTGGTTAAACATTACGGAAGGAGCACCCCACCAGACGTCGGCCTGAGGATTTTTCTTCTCTGAACGCACTCGGTCCAATACTTCCTGTGAACCGATATCAAGCCATTCCACATCAACATTCGGGTTTTCTTTCTCAAATTTTTGTTCAAATTCCTGGAGGATATCCTTGCCATGAGGTGAATAGATGACCACCTTTTCTTCCAGATTCTTGCTCACTTTCCCTCCGCTTGCTTTTTCCGTTTGGTCAGCTGCCATACAGCCGCTTAAAAGAAGGGAAAGGCTAACGGCAGCACCCGCTGCACAGGCCATCACTTTTTTCCCGCCCATGAAAATCACTCCCCATCGTAAAATTAGAGTGAACAGGAGAGAATGAATCCCTCCTATCCACAGTTGATTTACTGCTCTCTTGAATAATCGATCAGGTTGGTGAACAACCGGTAACCGCCTGGGACATTGTTTTGAATTTGACGGTACCATACAAGATTGGTATATAAATAGCTGCCTTTTCCATAGTTCGCCATTAAAATGCCTCCATTAAACGGTGCCTCATTCGGATCCGCCATGCTTACAAATGTCTCGAACTGATCAGACCACTCGCTTGGATAATAGAGGCCCCGTTCTTGAATCCAGCCCTGCCAATCTTTATCCGTGATCTTGTTTGGCGTGTTGAACAGTGGATGTGCAGGCTTCAGCATCGTTACCTTTGCATTTTCATCCGTCACCCTCCACCTTATGGACGGGCTGCCGATCACGAGTTTATATGGAGCGGTTATTTCTGCATCCCATTTGTCTTCAGGCTTATGGTATTGGACAACGAGATGACCCCCATTTTTCACGAAATCCAGCAGCCTGCTGTTATTCTTCAGCAGGTCCTCACGGGAAAGGTAGGCACGGATGCCGATCACAATCGTATCGAACTGGGAGAGATCCATAGCTTCTAATTGCCCCTTATCCAATGAGACAACATTCATGCCCACAGCTCTGAGCTGGGATGACACATTATCAAATCCGCTCTCTACATATCCAATCCTTTTTGACGCGTCGAACTGAAGAGGAAAAGCAGCAGCTTTTGTTCCTGCATCATACAAGTAATAGAAGTTGCCGATATGCGGATAAGAAATATTTTGGACGGACGTGCCCAGTGTTTTGCCATTGACCGTCGCATCAGGCTTAAGGCGATAGCTTCCTTCCTTCACCTGAGCCGGCAATTGGACGGTAAACACGGCCGTTTTGACCTCGCCATGCTTATTGAAGGAAACCTTTTGGCCGTCATTGGCCACTTTCCAGCCATCAGGAACCTTCAAATGCAGGACTGCCTGTTCCTTTCCAGCTGTGTGGTTTTTCGCTTCCATTTTTACTTGAATGGATTTTTTTAAATCGGCAGTGTTAACAACCAGGCTTTCAGGATCACTTTTCACCGAAACGTCAGGCAAAACAGCTGCTGTTTGTTCGGGTTCCACACTTTTTTCCGCCTTTGTTCCATGCACCTTGTAGGTGACACTTGAAGTGATCACTGACGGTTCATAAGGCTGATAGTAAGAGGCATTCTTAGCTGCATTTATACTGAAAGCAAATGTTTTTGCCTCACCTGGTTTTAACTCCGCTCGATGCAGATGCTCCGAAACCTTCCATGTTTTTGGAATATGAAGGGCGGCTTTTACCGATCGAAGGATCTGTTTTCCATTATTTTTTACCGTTACTTTTACTTTTGCAGAGCCTCCCTGTACAAGAACAGGATGGTCAATCACGGTTTTGACGGTCACCTGAGAAGCTTCAGCCGCCAAATTCATCAGCTGGCTTTCCTTAATATCCAGGCGGAAGAGGAGATCATCTTTCGCTTCCCTTGAGAGCGAACTGCGCTTCACACGTTCTTCGAGCTGTCGGGTATGCTTGATCGCAGGATAAACATCCTCTGCAATTGCTTTTCGGTCGGGGTACAGCTCCACCAGATCGTCATAGTCGGATTGGAGATCCTTCAGCTTCTTTTTAACCCCTTTGTCTTTTACTGTACCGGCATACTCCCTTAAATCGTAAGGCAGATGATCAAAAAGGGACTGCTCCGTACCCGGGGCTCCCAGTCTGGAGTTTTCCAGCTTGAGATGAATCATTCTTGGCTCCGCAGGAATGTCACGGCCCATCCCCTGGCTCTTATGGAGAAAGCGTGATTCTTCCCCGATTTGCGGATACGTTTTACCGTAAACATCATCCATCATTCCGATTTGGAAAGAAGTCGTCGCACCTTTTTCATCAGAAGGCAGGTAAAGCTTTTTGAGCCCCCAAGGCTTCAGTCCTTCCTTGATCTGATCGGGGAACACTTTTGGATCCGCCGCATCCTTATAAGCTTTGAGTGTCAAGTAGTTCATCGTACGGTGATGCCCATGCTCTGTATCAACGTCAAGGAACGAAGGCATGATGATGTCCGGACGGTATGTACGAATCAATCGGATGACCCGCTCATAAGCTGTCTGCTCTCCCCATTTGGAGAGCGTTTCTTCTTTGGATTTTGAAAATCCGAAATCATAAATCTCATCGCTCGGCTTACGGCTGAGGTGATAGACCTTTACACCAGTCACCTTTGAAGCCTCGATCAGCTCCCTTGTACGGATAATGCCGAGAGCATCCCCCAGCTCGTTTCCGATTTCGTTCTGCCCTCCTTCTCCCCGATTGGCAATGAGGCTCGCGGTCCGGACTCCTTTTCCACGTGACAGGTAAGCGAGCAGATCACTTCGCTCATCATCCGGGTGAGCACCTGTATTCAAAAAACTGACGATCGTATCGAGCGGCTTTACCGCACTCCAGAGGTCTTTTGGTTTTTCCTCGGCTGATTCTCCCTGGGCATTGGCGGGAACCATCAATACGGACGTCATCAGGACAGACATGACAATGGCAATGATACGTTTCATGAACCCATCTCCTTTTTCACATCTCTTTTAAAACACTTTCCGTTTCCCGGAGCACAAGAGATACGGCACCGACAACCCCAAGATCTTCTCCAAACGCCGTTGTTTTAACAGGGGCCGATACCGATGCAAAATCTTGGATGATGTTCTGAATCCTTGGCATAAACCAATCCGCACTCTTTGAAATGCCACCTCCTAAAAGGACAATTTCAGGATTTATAATTGAAATCACGTTAGCTACTGCAAAGCCAATATGATCAATTACCTCGTTTATCACTTGCAATGCATCAGGGTCGCCTTGCCTGGCTTTCTGAAAAACATCCCTGGCTGTAAAATCTCGTGGAAATGAATGATCAGCCGGTCTCCCTTTCAGTTCATGCTGCATGCTCTGGACAATACCTGGGCCTCCTGTAAACCGCTCTAAAAAGCCATAGCCCTCATGCGGAGGAGGCAGATTTGCTCCCTTCGCTTTTGCTGCATCGGTGACCATATAGCCGATCTCACCTGCCGCCCATGTTGCGCCCCGGTAAAGCTGCCCGTTGATGATGATGCCGCAGCCCACTCCTGTTCCGATGGCGATCAGGACGACATTGCTCAACCCTTTTGCTGCCCCGAGCCATTGTTCACCGATCGCAGCGACGTTCACATCGTTATCAACCAGCACGGGCCATGGAAACAGCGCTTGGGCTTCTTTTCTCAAAGGATAATTCGACCAGCCGAGACTTGGCGCGTCAATAACAATTCCTCTATCCACATCAGTCATTCCTGGAGCACCGATCCCCATTCCAAGGATTTCTCCGTTCGTCATACCTTGTTTTTCTAAAAGCATTTCCACCCGCTCTTTAATCGCGTGTAAAAAACTCGAGTGAATATGGTTTTGTGTTGAAAACTCATCAACGTCCAGCAAGTTTCCATCAAGATCACTGATCCCTATCCTTACTTTTGTCCCACCAATATCCACACCGATCACGTAAGCAGCCCGGCAGTTAAATACAAGCTGAATGGGTTTTCTACCGCCTAAGCTCTTTGAAACACCTATACCGCTCTCTTTAATCCATTTTTCATTAAGCAATTCTTCCACGATTGCAGATACAGTAGGCTTGGAAAGCTGCAGCCTCTCAGCAATTTCAGTACGCGAGAGCGGTCCATCTCCTTTTATACAATGGAGGATGTTCCGTTTGTTCTTTTCTTTAATAAACGCGGTACCGCCCTTGTGTATAAATTTCATCATTTGTCTCCTTCATTAAAGTTTGACCATGACAGGTGACTTCTGCTTTTCAGATTAAAAATAATGGTGAGATATGAAATGGAAAGGATCTGGGTGAGTGGCTGGAGGATCATTGCAGGGTTGGTTAGTAAAGGTTCCTAACTTTCTTATTCATTTTAAAAATTAAAGTCTGAAAATTCAATATATAGTTAATCAATTTCCCAAAATGAGGAAATAGTAGCGGGAGGACCGGAGGATTCTTTCGAATCAATGAGAAAGGAATTGGGTTTTTTGCACTAAAAAAAGAGAAAAGGGAAAAAGCCCTTCTCTCTTTATCTTTTTGGCGCCAGCTCCACCGCCTGACGGAGCGCTTCGGTCATACTTTTTTCATCGGCCAGCCCTTTGCCGGCAATATCGAATGCCGTTCCGTGATCTACGCTCGTGCGTATGATCGGCAGCCCGACGGTGATGTTTACGCCTGCGTCCAGTCCAAGGACTTTGACGGGTCCGTGGCCCTGATCATGGTACATGGCAACGACAATGTCAAAATCCCCGCGGACCGTGCGGAAAAACAGGGTATCGGCAGGAAGCGGCCCTACTGCATTAACGCCTTCTTCCAGTGCTTTTTTCACTCCAGGAATGACTTTCTCTTCTTCTTCGCCATATCCGAACAGTCCGTTTTCTCCGGCATGCGGATTAATACCGCAGACCGCAATCTTCGGAGATTCAATCCCTGATTTTTTCAGCGTTTCATGCGCTAATTTAATCACTCGGTAGACCCGTTCAGGGTTAATTATTTTTACAGCGTCTATGATGCCGACATGGGTCGTGACATGGATTACTTTTAAATTCGGAGCGGAAAGCATCATCGAAAACTCTTTGGTGCCTGTCAACTCGGCCAATATTTCAGTGTGTCCCGGATACTTATGGCCTCCTTTGTGCAGTGCCTCCTTGTTCAATGGGGCTGTGCATATCGCATCGATCTTACCTTTATTCGCAAGGTCGATCGCCTTGCTTAAATATTCAAAAGCGGCATGTCCTGCAAGGGAAGAGACCTGTCCGACCGGGAGATCCGCAGGCAGCAGATCCAAATTCAGAGTGTAAACCGTACCATACTCGAAGTTAAGATGTTCAATCTCCTCTTCTGTAATATTTCGAATCGCAAGGCCGCTGTCCACGAAGCCTTTGGCCCGCTCCAAAATTTTGCTGTCGCCGATCACGAAAGGGCGGCATAGATCGTATATTTCCCGGTTCTCTAGACTTTTTAAGATGATTTCAGGACCTACACCTGCTGCATCTCCCATTGTAATACCGATGATACTTTTATTTTGATTCATGTTGTAACACCTCTCCTGTCATATGGTTCAACGCATGGACTAAAGAATCTTCATTGCCGAATCCCCCGGCCTTAGTTACCGCCCAAAACATGCGTTTTTTATCGCTTAGGATCCCCAGGGGAAGACCCGGCTCCAGCTCAGACCACAGTTCCATTTGTGCCATTCCGGCTTCTAAACATACTGCCTTTGCGGTGTCTCCACCAGTAAGCACCAACCCTGAGATATCAGGAAACCGGTCAAGCAAAGACCGGGCTATGATTCCAAGTTCCTTTGATATCCTTTCACCGATCTGATTCTTATGCAGGCCTAATTCACCGCCAAGCATCCGGGCAGCTTCCCGGTTTTCATGTGAACCATCCACATAGAGGACGAAATGGCGCATACCCGGGACCTGTTTTATGCTTTGAATCAGATTTTGCAGATCATAGGTCTTTTTCATTAAATCTGCTGGCTGCATTTCAATCATGAAGGAATCCGGCATTGTACTCACCTTTTCCAGCTGAACTTTCGTCGTCATGGATAAGCTGGCTGACACAGTAAGGGTTCGGCTTATCTCTGCCTTTGCCTTTTTCTCTCGCTTTGGCACTTCAAGCTTCAGGGCAGCCGGCAAGTACTCGATGAGACCTGCTGATCCCGCCCATAGAAGTTTTTTATGGAGAGAGGCAAAAATTTGAGCTGCTTTTTCCAGATGCTCTTCCTTCTCTGCATCACAAACAAACCACGTTTTCCCTTCATCCATCTCATCAAGCACGTTTGCTAAAACTTCTTTCGTTGAACGGGACAGCAATCCGCTGTCGATTGTGCCGATTTTATGTCCGGCGTACTTCCTCAATAGCGCCGGGATGCTGCTTTCTGTAACGGGCGTTTTTGGATCTTGTCCAAACTCCGTCTGCTCAACAAGTCTGCCGCGAACATATTGGCATCCATTGATCGTTTGCCTCTCCAATTTGGGGTAGGCTGCCGAAATGACAACAATCTCTGGTTGAACCGCGTCACACACAGCGGCCAGTTCGGCACCTATATTTCCACGGAGGGTGGAATCCATTTTCTTATACACATGGACGTCATGCAGGTTCTTCACATGCAATGAAGCCTCATAAACACGATGATACGCTTCTTCTTCGGTTAAAGCCCTGCTGTCAGTATCATAAATGGCTACATCCGTCTCACCATCAGGCTTTGTGTTGTTTTCCAGCCATACGGTCGATCGGAATCCCTGCTTCGATAGTTGTACGCCTGAGTCATTGGCTCCTGTCAGGTCATCTGCCAGTATAAATAATTGCATTGAAGAAAAACTCCTTTAAATTAAAACCGTTTAGTGTGTAAGATTCACATCTGTTGCCGTTTTCTTTGTTCGTTTTGCCAGCCATGCGGTTAAGATCGGTGTCAAAATTGCAGTTACGACAACCGCTGCTGTCACTTGAAGGGTCGCGACCGCAGCTATTTCCTTGTACCCTGTATACACCGCAGCAACCGCCAAAGGAACCGCAGAAGCGTTACCTGCTGTAGACGCAGCTGCTACACCAGCCACACCATCTCCCCCTGTAATCCGGTCGGCCAGGAATAGTACAATTCCAGTAATCACGACAACACCAAGACCAAGAATGATTCCTGAAGCTCCTGCCTGCACCACTTTGGTCAAATCAATTCCCGCTCCAAGAGCGAGTGCAAACAATGGGATGATTACGTCAGAAGCCTTACTCAAGAATGCTCTCATGTCTTCATCAAGGTTACCGAGAATCATACCCAGGATCAAAGGCAGAATCGCAAATACAAAGGCCAATAAAGGAAAACTTGCAAGACCTGCTACACCAAGAATGAGCATGGTGAAAAACGGACCTGATTCCAACGACATAATCGAATAAGCGGCAACGTCTTCATTCCGTTTGCCTAACTGCCCCATCAGCGCCATATATAATCCGCCGTTTGTATCGGAAAAAGCGGCTACAATGGCCAGTGCGGATAATCCTAGGAATAAATGGTTTTGATCTGGAGCGATGGCTTTTATGAGAAGGGCAACAATAAGTGCTGTCCCAATTTTACCAACCCATAAGGAAACGCCCTTTTTTAAGATATACCCGGTTGCTTCAAATCTGATGGTTGATCCGAGACAAACATAGAATGCCGCCAATAAAGCGGACGTACCTGTTAAAAGCCCGCCGGTAAAAGAGCTTTTAAACTCTGGCAGTTCAAACAAATCTGGAAAAAAAGTTTTAATCAGCGCCCCGATCAACAAAGGAACCAACATCATTCCGCCGGGAACACGCTCTATCGTTTTTTTAATTTTCATTTTATTACCCCGCCTTTTGCAATGTGTTTAATTTTTAAACATAAACCCTTACAGAAAACGTTTTCAATTATGATAGTACACCTTATTGTTTTAAATTTGCAATGGAAATGTTTTCATTCGTGCGAAAACGTTTAATTTTTAAACAATTATTTGTTAAAGAATAATGTTGTTATTTGATTTGCCCGAACATTTTACCGAGAGCGAGTGAGTTTTAATGGCGTTAGCGGACATAATTAACCAAATTAGAAATCTTAGCCGAAGAGACCAGCAGCGATAGAAGGAGTTCTTCACAAACTCATTAGGGAGTTCGGGAGAAACAGAGTCTGTATTCACTGATGTTATCAGAACAGAAACACAAAGACGGCTACACCTGCACCTATTGTCAATCCACTAATGTCATTCGGTTCGGTAAATATCAGGTAAAAACTATGATCAATACCATTGAACGTCAAAGATGCCGCTGCAAAGAGTGCGGAAAAACATTCACAGATATGACGAACACTCGTCTTCACAGAACTCATATGCCTGGTATATGGCTTCAGTTCATCGAATGTATGATTGAAGGGTTTTCCCTTCGGAAATCAGCTAAACTCAATGGTGCTCATTATGTGACGCTTTTTTATTGGAGGCATAAAATTCTAACTGCATTGAAACAGATGGATTTTGAACTTTTCGAAGGCATAGTAGAAATGGATGAAACCTATAAATGTTGTAGCGGCTAAATATCTAGACCATTATTTCAGCTGGTTCCAATTCTTAGACACCATCAAACATATAAAAGATAACTTTACGATAACCAAAATGGTTTTAGACAGTCAGTTAACACAACTTATGATAAACTAGGTTTATCAGAATTTTCCGAATAAAAGAACGTTCATTGTTCCGTTAAAGGGCCAGTTTAATTGAACAAGGAATTGGCATGACACCTTAATTAGTGAGCTATCTACAACACGCCGCAAATGAATTTTGACCAAAGGGATTATCTATTAAAGGGATTAAATTGGAGGGAATAGAAAATGGATGTAAAGACACTTTTGTTACAACAATGGGCAAGCTGCTTAGATGAAGAAGACTGGTTTCCACCACTTGAAAAAGTGCTAGAGGATATCACTTTTGAACAGGCAATTTGGAAACCAGCTGATGGGGCAATGAATTCCATTTGGGAATTAGTTTGTCATTTACTTTTCTATGAAAAGAGATTTCTGATGCGATTTCTTGGTGAAACAGCGAATGAACCACAGGCAGAAAATAATGAATCTACATTTCGATTACCAACTGAGACGTTAGAAAATTGGAAGGAAACAAAACAAGAATACTTTTATGTTCATCGTGAACTTGGAAAAATACTAGCAAAATCAGAACATGAAGATTTGTATAGACAGATCCCAGGAGAAGATAATTCATTAGTGCTTGAACTGAAGAGTTTAGCGATGCACGACGCATATCATATTGGGCAAATTGTATTCCTTAGTAAAATGCAAGGAGCTTGGGCGGGAAGACGGAGCTTTTAAAAAAGCTTCATCAGCTTTACAGTTATTCCATTATAGGGGGCTTTAATGGAATAAGAACGGGAACGTCCAAATCGGACGTTCCCATATTTTATGCCTGAAAAACAACAAACTACTTAACAAAGCCTTAAACAAAAAAAGAAGCTGAACTTAACTTTTCAGCTTCCTCCATAGGGTGGCACGGGTAATTCCTAGCCTTTTTGCCGCTCTTGTCTGATTAAAATCTTCTTCCTCGAGCACGACACGTATTATTTTTTCCTCAATCTCGTTTAATGTCCCTTTCAATACTTGATTCATACCTTGTTTGTTCTGATTCGTTGAATTCAACAGCTGCTGAATTCTTTTTTTCTCAAGAATATATCCCTTCTCCAACAGTACGGCATCTTTTATCAGGGCTTTTAGTTCCGCCACGTTTCCCGGCCAAGGATAGTGCTGCAATTCCTCAATGGCATCCTCTTTAATACGAACAGCGGATGTTCCAAGCTGTTGATGATAAAGCGCCATAAAATAAGTGGTGAGCTCCTGAAGATCTTCCTTGCGGTCTCGGAGTGCGGGCATTCTGATCCTCGTTACGTTTTCATGATAACTGAGTCTTCTCAAGGTTTCTTGTTCAGATGGAGAGCATGAAGCGATCACCGTCAGCCCCTGTTCCTTCAGCTGAAAAAGTTCCTGTATAAAGATATCTTCATGCTGTCCTTCCAGCAAGTGAAGCGAATGGACATAAACGGTGGAGATGCTTTCATTGATATCTTCGATCGGGAGTTCAATCAGATCAGCGGCTGATATGGAAGCCAACAGCGAACGATTTTCTCCATTTTCATAATGAAAGTACTTGGCCAGCAATCTCTTCCCCGTCCCTTCTTCCCCTATCAAAAGGATTGGACTTCCTGAAGGGGCTGAAAGCAGTAAAGATAAACACCCTGCCATCGCTTGACTTTGATTAATAAGGAAAGGCCGCTGTGTAATGGCTTCGATTTCAAGGCTCGATCGCTCGTTTAAGGTAACACTCTCCAAAAAGCACACCAAGTAGTTTATCTCCATGATGTTTCTCATATTTATCGTTATTTTAAACTGCTCTTCGCCGTTTTGCATCACCCGATGATACGTTTTGTTTTGAGTGTATTGCTGCAGACGCAGATCTTCCAGCTGTTGATCTGACAACGGCCTTTTTGAAAAAACAGCCCAGTTTTCGTAAACGACTGAACCGTTTTCCGTAAAGACGAGCATGTCGGGCTGTGCAAGTTTCAAAATTTCCCGCTGAAGAGTGGATTCAAGCGATTTCTTTTCCACTAGTTTATATACAGAAACCGCACGTTGGAATGAATCCAATATGGCTTCTTTTCCTGACTGAATCAGTATGCCGTTCAAACCGTTATTTGAAGCCGCATTAACCGTCACCACATCCCCCATGATGAGCTCATATCCCTCTTTTTTGAGCTGCTGAACGAGAGGAACGGTTTCCTGTTCTTCCTCAATCGTAAATACTTCCATTGAAATATCCAATAAATCGGTAATCGCCTGGGCTCCCATCGTAATATTAGAGAAGCCGACAATCGCTTTTTTGCCGTTAAAATCATTGGCGAGCGTGAGAACTCTCAGCATGTCGTAGCCGGAAACATGAACATCAACAACCGGGATATTAACTTCTTCTTCAATTATTTTTGCAGTGCCTCCCCGGCTGATGATCACATCGAACCCTTGCCTTTCAGCTTCTTTCGCGACCGCAGCCCCTTCCTGAAGATTGCCGATTTGAATATGTACATCTAACTCGTCCTGCTCTTGCTTGCATTCCTCAATTAAATTCTTCATCGTGGCATACGGAGCCACAAACAAGGCTTTTATTTTCATATCCGATTACACCCGCAGTATTTTGGTGCCAGACACCGGGATTACACATGTGTGTAATTCGGGTGCCTGGCACCATTATTGTTAACTATCCTTCAACTAATACTAGAGATTTGTCCTCGTAATTGCGTTCGATGTGTTTCTCGCCCCATTCACAAAGGGAATCGAGAATCTCCTTCAGGGACCAGCCGTAATCAGTAAGGAAGTATTCCACTTTTGGAGGGATCTGCTGGTAGATCATTCGTTCGATGACGCCGTCGGCTTCAAGCTCGCGAAGCTGCTGCGTCAGCATCTTTTGTGTGATTCCAGGCATGGAACGTTTCAGTTCACTCGTTCTTTTTGTGCCTTTTGTAAGGTGGCAAAGAATAACGACCTTCCATTTGCCGCCGATGACTTCCAACGCCGCCTCAACCGGAATGTTATATTTCTTCATTCTCGTCTTTCCTCCTTTAATAGTTACTTTTTTATACTATGGATCAAAACAAACCCTATAAGTAATAATCAACCGTATAAGACTTCCCGTATCATACCACAGGTTCACTTCTGTTTCAATACTTCCTGTATAGGCACCTTTAAGTACCTATGGCACCCTCGGGTTCCTACCGCACCAAGAGGTGGCTGCGGTACTTGAAAGTGCGTACTTCTCAATGCTTCCGCTAGGCTCCATAATAACCCTAGTCAGCCGCACAGCATCTTTGGCGCGCCTGTGCGCTGAATTTGCTGACAGCACTCATTTCTATCAAGTTGAAGGGGGATTTATTATGGTTTCAAATACTGTTTCACATAAAACACAGCCATCAGAGAAAAAAGGAACATTCGCGCTTCTCGCACTCGCGATCAGCGCGTTCGGAATTGGAACAACAGAGTTTGTCCCAGTTGGACTGCTTTCATCTTTGGCTGATGACTTAAATGTATCCATTACACTAGCCGGTATGCTTATTTCCGGTTACGCACTCGGTGTTGCATTCGGTGCTCCGATTCTTACGGCAGCTACAAGCCGTTTAAATAGGAAGACACTCTTGCTTCTTCTTATGCTCGTATTTATCGTTGGAAACACGGCGGCATCGTTAAGCCACAGCTTTGCATTATTGCTGGTCGCTCGTGTCATTACCGCTTTTTCACACGGCGTGTTCTTTTCCATCGGATCCACCATCGCCGCCGATCTTGTCCCTCAGGATAAACGCGCGAGTGCGATCGCGATCATGTTTACCGGTCTGACCGTAGCGACCGTAACCGGTGTTCCGCTCGGGACGTTTATCGGCCAGACATTCGGCTGGAGAGCAACTTTCGCTGCCGTTGCCTTGCTTGGGGTCATCGCCTTTATCGCTAGTCTGTTTTTGATTCCTAATCATTTAAAAAGTGCATCAAAAGCTTCATTCAGCGACCAGTTTAAACTGATCACCAACGGAAGGCTTCTGCTCGCGTTTGCCATTACAGCGCTTGGTTATGGCGGAACATTCGTAGCCTTTACGTTTTTGGCGCCTATTTTAGAAAAAATTACAGGCTACCATCCTAAAACCGTAGGCATCATTCTGCT
Source organism: Fictibacillus sp. NRS-1165 (assembly GCF_050468105.1). Classification (NCBI taxonomy): domain Bacteria; kingdom Bacillati; phylum Bacillota; class Bacilli; order Caryophanales; family Fictibacillaceae; genus Fictibacillus; species Fictibacillus sp. NRS-1165. Next base: position 251,974 of record NZ_JBDPNU010000019.1, on the reverse strand, counting down.
CGTCTATGGTTTGGCGATCGCGATGGGAAATACGATTGGCGGAAAAGCAGCCAACAAGAACCCCATCCGTGCCTTGTTATGGATGTTTATTATTCAAGCCATCGTTTTGTTCGTCCTTTCCTTTACTGCTCCTCTAAAAGTAATGGGAACAGTAACGATCGTCATTATGGGTCTGTTTGCATTTATGAATGTTCCTGGCTTGCAGGTCTATGTCGTTCAGCTCGCTGAAAAATATGTTCCATCCGCTGTCGATGTAGCTTCTGCCATCAACATTGCAGCGTTTAACGTAGGTATCGCCATCGGTGCCTATGTCGGCGGGCTTGTTGTGGATTCCATCGGCTTGATTCATACGCCATGGGTTGGCGGACTGATGGTCGTTGGAGCCGTGCTCCTGACTGCTTGGAGCGGTACGCTCGAACGAAGAACTTCAAATCAATAAGAAAAAGAGGAGTGCTCAGCTGCACTCCTCTTTTTTTACGTTCAAAGACAAAGAATTAAACCAGCTGCTCGCTTTTCTGTCCTGCATACGCCACGGCAATCTTGGCCGCTACTTCTGCATTATGTTTAACGAGTGCGATGTTGGTCTCGAGGCTTTTTCCTTCGGTCAGCTGTTTTATGCTGTCCAACAGAAACGGCGTTACATTTTTACCTGTGATTTTCAGTTCATCTGCCTTTTGAAGCGCTTCCAAAATAACAGATTCAATTTGATCATGATACATTGCGTGGGCAGCCGGCACTGGATTGGAGATGACAATTCCGCCGTTCAGCTTCAGGTCCCACTTCGTCTTCAGCACTTTTCCGACTTCCTCCGGCTCATCCAAGCGAAAATCGACGCCAAAGCCGCTCTCTCTTGAATAAAAGGAAGGAAATTCCTCCGTTTTAAAGCCGACAACCGGCACCCCTTTTGTTTCAAGGTATTCCAATGTTCTTCCGATGTCCAGGATCGATTTTACCCCGGCACAGATCACGCCGACGTTCGTATGTGAAAGCTCTGTCAAATCCGCAGAGATATCCATGGTGGTTTCTGCTCCGCGGTGCACGCCGCCGATTCCACCCGTTGCAAAAATGCGGATGCCTGCTAAATCTGCCGCGATCATCGTAGCTGCGACTGTCGTTGCCCCCATCTTTCCGGAGGACAGGATATACGGAAAATCTCTTCGGCTTACTTTTTCCACCTGCTCGTTCGTTGCAAACTCTTCAAGCTCTTCGTCGTTCAGCCCAATTTTTATTTTTCCATTCATTATGCCGATCGTAGCAGGCACAGCCCCATTGTTTCTGATGATCTGCTCTACTTCTCTCGCCATCTGTACGTTTTGCGGATATGGCATGCCATGTGAGATGATCGTCGTTTCAAGAGCAACAACAGGCTTGCCCATCTCCAATGCTTTTTTCACTTCTTCTGTATAGGTCAGATACTGATGCATTCGGTTTCCTCCACGAGTTGTGTAATGGTTTCTTCTGTCAGATGCGGGTATACGGACATGCCGGTCTGCAAGGTTAATGAAGCCAGTGCCAGACCGTAGCGGCACGCTTTGACAAAACCTTCGTTCTGAAAAAGGCCGAACAGATACCCAGCTGCAAATGCGTCTCCTGCCCCCGTCACATCCACTGTATTCACGGGGAAGGCCGGAAGATGAAGAGATTCATTTTCTGAAGCAGCATACACTCCCTCGCTTCCAAGGGTGATGATGACATTTTTCACACCACGCTCCTGAATGGACTTACTTGCTTTTTTGCAGTCATCCATGCTTTCGATTTTCATGCCGGCAATCATTTCGGCTTCTTCCTTATTTGGCAGGATACTGTGAATGCCATCCAGCGATTTCATCAGCTTTTTGGCCTTAAGGTTCGATACTGGATCAACCATGACAGGTATCCCCTCCAGTTTGCAGCGCTCTGTAATATAGAACAGTGTTTTTTCCGGCAGGTTCGTATCCAGAACGACCATGCTGGAAAGCGCGATATGGGGCCACTTTTCCATGATAAACGGTACTGTCATCTGTTCATAAATGTTCATGTCTGCAAGCGCAACGGCCAGATCCCCGTTTTTTCCCAGGAGTGCCGTATAGGTCCCGGTGGATTGCCCGCTGTCCCGTTGCACCTGGCTGATATTCACCCCATGTTTCCCTGTGTTTTTAAGAACCCAGTCACCTTCCTTGTCGTGGCCGACATAGCTTATGAGACTGACATTGCACCCAAGCCTTCCGAGATTCTCACTGATATTGCGGACGACGCCTCCGCACGTCTCCGTGATGGAAACGGGATTTGATGTTTCGTACTGAATGGACTCCTTGCATAAAGCTTTTCGGTCTAGATGAGCCCCGCCAATACAGGTTATCCCTCTAAGCTCTGGCAAAATATAAGCCCGGCCCTTAATTCTTCCGCTCTTCAACAAGCTGGATATATAACCCGCTACAGCTGAGCGGGACAGGCTGAGTTCATCAGCGATCTCCTGCTGGCTGATAAATGGATTTCTCTGAATAATGCTGATGATTTGAGACTCTTTCGTCATTGAAACACCTTCCTTTTTATCCATAATCTTCTAAATTGCCAACTTTAGTTTATCTCTCAAACAAAAGTTTGTCCATGATTTTATCTGAAAGTTTAGAAAAAAGGGAAGTTAGGAAGTCTTTTCTGTGTGTCTTCTAAGCTTCACCAGAGCCTGCTTTCTCCAAGATTTTACCGCGTGAATGCTGACTCCCTCTTCCTCTGCGATCTCTGTCTCTTTCATTTGGCGGAAAATTTTTTTCACGACCCATTTTCGCTGGTTCAGCGTTAGCCCAGAAAGATAGAACTCCAACATTTCATTTTCAAGAGGAAGAACACCGCCTTCAAAGTGGATCGTTTCTGTCAGCCCGAGACAAAATTCTGCATGAACGGCTTTATATTGAGCTTCCTTTTTTAATTGATCCAGCATTTTTCCTCTCACCGTTCGATAGGCGAATGGCCCGAACTCTCCCTTCCTGCTGTCAAACCTCTTGTAAGCCTCCCAAAGCCCAATGAGTCCTACTTGGTAATACTCATCATAATGCCGGGTAATACCCAGCGAATCAATCTGTGATTTGATTAATGGTTCGAATTGAGCGGCCAAACGGTCAAAATTGAATTCCACCTGTTTCATCCTTAAGAAAGACACGTGCCTTACGTTTTATTCCGCCGGTAATCTAAAGATAATGCTCCGTTTTCAGGCTGTCATTTGATCAAAAGTGCAAAACGGAACAGGAAATATGGTGAAAATGACGTTTTGAATGAAGGTAACGGGGGTTTTCGAAAGGCCTTTATGAGGGGGATAGCCCGAAAGAACCTGTGGATTCCGCCGCTGTTAAAGCTGCTATGGATACGGTGATCGCACAGAACATCTTCATTTCAAACGGCGGTGATTTTGTCAAAAAGAAAGGCGCCCGCATCACAGAACGCACCTCAAGTGATATCGTGCTTCCATAACGCAACAGTTGAAGGATGGAATAAACCCCAATCGGCCGTCATGCCGGTTGGGGTATCTTGCTGAAAGGAGGTAAAAACATGGAAACATGGCTCTCCTTTGTAAGCGATGTGGGCTTTCCAGTGATGGTGACGCTGTATCTTCTGCACAGGATCGAAGGCAAGCTTGATACACTGAGCCAATCCATCATGTCCCTGGCCGAACGGGTGCAAAGATAGCAAAAAAAGCCTGTCATTCTCATCTTGGCTGAGAGACAGGCTTTTAATCATTGATTATTTTTCATATCAATAAGCGTCTTGGCTGTGGCCTTTTTCTTCTGCTTTACGCGGTGCATCCTCTACTCCTTCTGCACCCATCGGCTCCCTGCTGGAGGTGTTTTCCGCATTGGCTTTCTTGAGCCCTTCCTCTACCCTTCTTCCATAATCCTCATCTGCCAAATTCTTAAGAGAAGCGGGCTTGCCGTATTTAATGCTGCAGGTTTTTTGCAAGGGCAATCGCGCCGCAAAGCCCGGCATTATCGCCAAGACCTGGAGGGACGATATAGTCTTGAATGGTTTCCTCGGTAAGCAGCGGATGCTGTACATAGCTGTTGAGCGTCTCAAGCACCTTTTTGCGGACGAGCGGGAAAAGCTGCTGCTGCTTCATCACACCTCCGCCGAGAACCATTTTTTTCGGGGAAAGAATGAGAATATAGTTTACAAGAGCCTGGGCAAGGTAATGGGCCTCAAACTCCCAAACCTTTTCGTTTCCTGCAAGTTCGATCCCCTTCTGGCCCCATCGTTTCTCAACAGCCGGGCCTGCTGCCATTCCTTCCAAACAATCTTTATGGTACGGGCAGCTTCCTTCAAAATGATCTTCGGGATGGCGCCTCACTAGGATGTGCCCCATCTCAGGGTGCGTAAGACCGTGAAGCAGCCTGCTCTCCGTGATTGCACCTACCCCAATGCCTGTCCCAACAGTCATGTAGATGCATGAGTCCAATCCCTTTGCTGCCCCCCACTCCAATTCGCCAAGCGCGGCAGCGTTTACATCAGTATCAAACGCAACAGGAACATGGATATGTTTCTGAATTTCCCCGACCAGGTTGTACTGTGCCCAATGAGGCTTTGGCGTGCTTGTAATGTAGCCATATGTACCGCTGTTCTTATCAAGGTCGACAGGCCCAAAAGAGCCGATCCCCATCGCACCGATCTCTTGATCGCGGAAAAATTCAATAACCTGGCTGATCGTTTCCTCCGGAGTGGTCGTCGGTATGCTGATCCGTTCAAACACCTCTCCGTTTTCATCGCCGATCCCGCAAATAAACTTCGTGCCTCCCGCTTCTATCGCTCCAAGTTTCATATCTTTTCCTCCCCGAGCTTTTATTTGTGCCATTTTATTGGTGCCTGGCAACTGTTTTTTTAACTGCTGTGAGATGCAATAAACGTTGCGTTTCCTTTAAGAGAGAATTTCTTCACAGTAGAAGGCACGATGAAATGGTCACCCTTCTTAAAGGAAGACGTGCCGTTTTGCGTCTCGATCTCTCCTTCCCCATCGAGAACACTGACTAGCATGTACATTGGGTTTTCTAGATTCGAAGAGGTGCCGTCCAGTTCCCAATGGTAAACGGTAAAATAAGATTCTTTAATCAATTTTTTCACCATCAAATCACCCTGTTTATCTTCAACAGGCTGAAAGTGGGCGTCCACATGCGGAATCATCGCTACTTCAATCGATTGTTTAATATGAAGATCTCTCGTGTTGCCTTGATCGTCTTTTCGGTCGTAATCATACACTCTGTAGGTAACGTCAGAGCTCTGCTGGGTTTCAAGAATCATCGTCCCTGCCCCGATCGCATGGATCGTGCCGTTCGGAACATATACGAAGTCACCCGGTTCTATTTTCTTTTTACGAAGAAGCTTGTCCCACTGCCCGTCGTCGACCATCGATTGAAACTCGTCCTTGGATTTTGCATGATGGCCGTAAACGAGCTCGGATCCTTCCTCACAATCTATAATATACCAGCATTCGGTCTTTCCGAACGCCTCATGTTCCACTCGCTGTGCATATTCATCATCCGGATGCACTTGAACAGAAAGATCTGTTTTAGCATCCAAAATTTTAACGAGCAAAGGAAAGTCGTCGCCTTCCTGGCCGGCAAACAGACCCCTGTGCTTTTGCCACGCTTCGTTCAGGGTCATACCTTTTAGCGGGCCATTCAATATTTTGCTCGGACCGTTGGGATGGGCTGAAATCCCCCAGCATTCTCCCGTTGTTTCAGACGGAATCTGATAGCCGAACGTTTCTCTCAGCTTCGTTCCTCCCCATATCCGGTCTTTAAACACCGGCTGCAAAAAAATCGGTTCCGCGTACATACCAACATCCCCTCATAGTTTCATCCAATACAATAGATACAGCTTCTATTTTACCTTATTGAGGAGGGATAGTGAAACGTAGAGCGCGGGGATTTTCGATGGAAAATAAACACACTTTTTCTTAGTATTGAAAGAATGCATGAATCGAGCGGTGCCTGCGGACAATGTGCAGGCGCTGTTTCGTGGTTTTGGGTTTCCTTCTTTCCTTCGCCGGTGCTATTTTCTCGCTGCTATCACTCGGTGTCATATCACTCGGTGTCAGGCACCGTCGTTACACACATATGTAAATGCGGTGCCTGGCACCGCATTTCTTAGCTCTTATATGTTTTGCTTCCCCAATAAAAGATGCTATGGCCGTTCCATCGGATTCGTTCTGCCTTGCCATTGTATCTTTGCTCGTAATGAAGATGTGCACCAGTGGAACCACCCGTGCTTCCTACTGCTCCAATCTTTTGGCCCTGCGAGACCCTCTTTCCGACCGATACATTCACACCGCTTAAATGGCCGTACAAGGTCTGCCAGCCGCCCCCATGGTCAATGACAATGTATCTTCCATAACTGCGGCCACCCAGATTTTTCACTTTAATGACTCTCCCGGCAGCAGAAGCGATCACCGTATCTCCCTCATCATACAGACGGTTGAGATCGACTGCATTTTGTGGATTATGATTCATCCTCGTCTGCCCGATCCAAACTTGTCCTGCCGGAAATGGAATCCGGAAAACGGGAGATGCATCGGCTTTCTTAAATGGTGTCTCAAGCAAAACAGCTGCCGTGCAGATTGGAAGGATAAAGAAAAGCAACTGCTTAATTCTTTTCACTCCTTGTATCCTCCTTTTTCATTTGATGGGATGTGCACTTGTTTAGGCATGTCTTATTTTAGGGTGCAGTAAAATCCGTCAAATTACTGATGGGAAAAGGTGTAAAAAAGGGTGCCAGGCACCGCATATTACACACATGTGTAATGGAGGTGCCTGACACCAAATTAAATAATTCCTTGTTTCCCCAGGGATGACTGAGCGCTGTTTTTTGAAATTAAACTTAGAATAACGTAAGCCGCTAGAGAAAGTACGACTGGCACTACAACGGTATGCATTCCCCACAGGTTCGGAGCGAATGTATCGAGAAGGACGTAGGAAAGTACACCTGTCACGATGGAACCTACAGCACCGGCTGCGTTTCCTCTCTTCCAATAAAGACCAAGGACGACCGGCCATATAAATGCTGCTTCCAGACCGCCAAAGGAAAACAAATTCAGCCAAATCAGCAGGTCCGGAGGATAAAGAGACACGATGAATACCAGGATTCCGATAATGGCAGTCACTGAAAAACTCAAGCGTTTAACCGATTGCTGACTGGCTTCCGGTTTAATGTAATTGATATAGATATCTTTAACAATGGAGGAGCTTACGATCAACAGGATGGCGTTCACCGTTGACATGACCGCAGCAAGCGGTGCTGCGAGCACTATACCCGCAAGCCATCCTGGCAATACCTTCAGTGCGAGCATCGGCATCACCTTATCTCCGATTTCCACTCCTGGTATGACGACTCTTCCAAACACTCCAGTCAAATGCATCCCCAGCATGATGAACCCGATGACAAACGTCCCGATGATCATCGCCTGGTGCATCGCTTTTGAATTTTTATAGGACATGGCCCGGACCGAGATTTGCGGGAGGCCAACGACCCCAATGCCCACAAGCAGCCAGAACGAGGAAACGTAAAGCGGCGTCAAAGACTTGTCCGCGCCGAAGGGTGTGATCAAATTCGGATTCTCAGCAGCAAGGGTCGAGATGATATGGGGAACCCCTCCACCTGCAATGATCGTTCCTGCCAATATAATGAGTGTTCCGACAAACATGACAATTCCCATTAATGTATCTGTAATGACAACTGCACGAAAGCCGCCTGCTATGACATAAACGAGGACGGAAAACGAAAAGATCAGCAGGGCCACAGGGTAAGAAACACCAGTGAACGACTCGATGAGCCGGCCGCCGCCTATCCACTGCGCAGCGGTTGACGAGAACAAAAAGATGCTGATGCTTGCTGCGGACAAAATAACGACCCACTTGTTTTCATATCGTGCTTTCAGAAAATCAATCAGCGTGACCGCGTCGATCTTTCTTGCAACAATGGCAAACTTTTTCCCAAGGACAGCGAGGGTGAAGTAACCCGTAACAAGCTGTGCCATCGCTAGCAGCACCCAGCCAAGGCCGAGCTTATAGGCGATTCCCGGACCGCCGATGAAGCTGCTCGCACTTCCATATGTAGCTACCATGGTCATCGCGAGAACGAAGCCGCCCAGATGCCTGCCGCCCAGGAAATAGTCCTGTAAAAACCCTGAACCACTTTCAACCTTGCGTGAGGTGTACATCCCAACGAGAAACATACCGATCAAAAAGGCAAGTAAAGGAACAATAACTTCCCAGTTCATCTCTTTTCCTCCTTCAGGTTCTCCCGATCAGGTTCATCTTCGAAGGGAACCTCTGTGAAGAAAAATTTAACCATGATATATACGAGGATGGAAAATACGATAAAGCCGGCGACGCAGCTATAGAAGAACCATGCTGGCAAACCCCATATGTAGTGATATTCCTTCACAGGTTTTCCGCCAAGCCCGTAGGAAAAAGCGTACCACCAGATGAAGTTCAGAACGGCAAGCCCGATGCCCATCAAGGCTTCCCGATTGGATATTTTAAATCGCGGATCCATCTTAACAGCTCCTTTCAGAATCCGTCAGTTTTTGTAGATCATTGTGTCTATTATGCCATAATATCCTGTCATTTTCTCGGTGATGTCGTGTACGTGGTGCCTGGCACCACGTTTTGACATTTGTGTAAAGGCGGTGCCTGGCACCACGTTTTGACATTTGTGTAAAGGCGGTGCCTGGCACCATAAACGGCATCTCAAAATAAAACAGCCTAGCTCCTTTAAGCTACGCCGTCGTATTCTTTACTTGATCGGCTCGATTTGACCGCGCAGTTCCCCGCCCGGACTAAACTCCGAAAAAACATTCACATAAACATTACCTTCGTTAATCTCTTCCACAAGCTTAGACAGGGGCTGTCCCTGAAGTGGGCCAATTAATTCTTTATTGGTGATGCAACCTGTTATGATTCCTGTATTCAAGCTGATGCTAGGTTTAATATGGGCCAGCAGATAAGCGACGACAGGACCACTTTTACCTGCTTGTCCCAAATGAACGCGTGCTTGAGTTAACTTCCTTATATTGTTAACCTGAAGCCGGTAGTGGAGCTTGGTTCCATTGGAGCTTAGGACAAATTCAGTGTTTCCAGTTGCCCGGGTACCAACAGGAGGAACTTCATGTTCGCCTTTTAATCTGCATAAAAAATGTTTCAACAACAATCCAGCCACTCCTTTCCGATAGCTATTGACAGTATATTCAGGAGCGGCAATTAAGCTTGTTTATTTATCTAGGTTTAAAAAATAATTTGCATTTTGTTTTGTAAAATTCCCTCGCCTTTGTTCTTGCATTTCCCGGGACATTTTTTTACAAAAACAAACAAAGAAGCGTGATTCCTCTCTTTCCTCGTAAAAAATCCATAAAAACTATCAAAATTTTCAAAAAATATACTATATATTGAGAAAATTAAATAGACACTGTCCTATATCTAGTATAAAATGGGAATATATAGAGATGTTTCTCTGAACGTGAAGTTATAAAACATTTTTCTGTATAGGGGGAATGGATATGACTCAACAAAATATACTAACATTGAAACTTGAGATCGACGCCATCCGCTTAACAATGTACGTAATGAGCACCCGCGTAAACAACCTTGCAGACCCACTTCTTGTACAGTTAAGCCAGTTGCTCGACCAAAAACTAAACGAACTGAACCAATGTGCATAAAGCTGTCACCCTTTTTGGGGACAGCTTTTTTAGTGCTTGGTGCCAGGCACCGCGATTTTACACTTATGTAACAGCGGTGCCTGGCACCAATTAGTAACGAAGGCTAATCTATGAACCGTTCTCGGATCTCGGGTGTGGGGATCATGCAGTGGTCCTTTCTGCCGAACCATCTGTAACGGTTTTTGGCGATCCAGAAATACAGTCCATCGCGCAGCGGCTTAGGGATAACGACAAGGATATAGGCAGCAATCCACAGGCCTCCGAGATCCCTGGCAATCTCGAGTGCTGCCGTGGATTTTTGATAGATGCGGCAATCTTTTATATAAACTAGACTTTCAAAATCTTGTTGAGGAAGACGGAATTCACGGAGCAGCTCCTGACCGGCATCCGATTGCAGAGAACCGAAGGAAATCCGCCCCTTCTTATCCTGTCTGATCAAGAAATTAACAATCCCGTTGCAGAAGTTGCAGACACCATCAAATAATAGAATAGAGCCGTCCCGCTGTTTTTCCACTAACGTTTCCTCCCCTTTTACTTCAAATTTAACCCGTTGCTCAAAACCAGCTCATAAGGACGTTCTCCTCTTTCTCTGAGGAGATCTTGAGCTGGCCCCTCGCCAAGAGGAGAGCAAAAATGAAGTCTGCAGCCGTCCAGTTCCAGTACCGTACATTCAGCCTGAAGGTCATTATCAATGTAGCTCCGCCCTTTGGATAACCCCAGCCATCCCTGCCAGGTCAGTGATGTTTTCTCTGCATCCTCTACGATAATCTTCAAGTGATCCATTCTCAGATCCCCAGCCGGATGTTTGCCGATAAACCCTTTTTCCCGAAGGTCTGTATCGCGTTCCATATCCGGCTCGAGCCAATCTATGAAAAACGGCGGAGACAGCTTGTTTCCCTTGTCATTGCTCGTTATAAATAACAGTTTCCAATTGAGGGTGCTTCCATCTTCACGTTTACGGCTTCCAGGGAAAAGTCTTGTCTCCAAACCTTTCTGCTCCAGCAGGATTTTTAGATGATCAATTCGATCAGTGCGGATGGCAAACTGGCCAGGGCCCTGTTTTTCGGGAAAACTTTGCATCAGCTGGCCGATCAAGGGATTTTGTGTCGCCTTCCGTGCGATTTCTTCTTTTTCGACAGCTAAAAATTCCACATAGGTCAAGCCAAAATAAGAGAGTGTATTATAAGTTCCCCAATCTTTATGGCTGCCGCCCCGGACTGCATGAATGCCTTGTTTTTTCAGGCTATCAATATGATTGTTCAATGCTTTATCGGTAAAATATACAAGATGGTCAAACGCGAGTGCCACACAAACCCCTCCCGAAACTTTTTCTACTTTTAAATTATCAAAATCGGGAGCAAAAAGAAAAAAATTGGTGCCGGGCATCGAATGATCGGTTTATTTTTTTATAGTAAAGAAAAACAGTAATACCACATCACACAGCCTGTCGCAGATTCCATTGGCAATGTCTATGCAAAAAGAGACAAAACAAAAATATTCAAAGTGAAATAAAAAAGCAGGTGCCAGGCACCGCGATTACACACTTGTGTAAGGGCGGTGCCTGGCACCTTTTAAATTAAACCATCTTTTCGCTTTCTGCTTTGTTGCTGACGGCAACCGGTCGTGTTAAAGCACTGGCCACAAGGAGGGCAATGGTGTTGACCAGCAAAGCAACGATGCCAATATTCAAGTCTTTGACGGCTTGCGGCAGCATAGGAAGCAGGATGGCCAGCGTTGTTCCTTTGATCGATACATAGGCTACAACGGCAACACCACAGGCGATTCCTGCAAACGCTCCCTGTTTCGTCACAAAGGGCTTTTTCGACAGGCTTAAAACCAGGGCTGGAAACAGCTGAGTGACGAGGCTGTATCCCATTAATAGCAGCGTTACAATCGTGTCTCCTCCTTTAAACGTGAAGAAGACCGAGATGAGGGCCATGACCGGCACGAGGTATTTAGCCAGCTTAGCCACCTGCTTTTCACTCGCGGAAGGGTAAACCGCTTTATAAACATTTTTCGCAAAGAGGGTTGAAGCCGCCATAAGAAGTAGCGAGCCCGGTACCAATGCGGTAAGCAGCCCTGCCGCTCCGATCAATCCGATGATCCAGGGATCGAACGTTTGCACGGCGAGTTTGAACAGTGATAGATCGCCGTCGGGCCCTTTCAAACCAGGAACCTTTAAGATCGCGGCGAACCCGACAAACATGACAAACAGCAAGACGAGCGAATACAGCGGCATGAAAACTGCATTTTTGCGGAACACTTTTGCATTTTGCGCTGTAAAAGAGGATGCAAACGTATGGGGCCACATGTAAAACCCTAGTGCGGTCAATAAAACGGTTGAAATGAACCAGCTCACGCTCATCCCTTCACTCGGAAGGGCAAGAAAGCCTGGCTTCGCGGCTTCAATAGATTCAAACATCGGCTGAAAACCGCCGTAATGGTGAATGGGAAGATAGATTCCCAGAAATACCACGATTACTAGAATCATGAAGTCTTTTAAAACAGCTGTCCATGCTGAACCGTGGATACCGGAGATCATGACGTACACTGTTACAGTCAGCACACCAGTCCACACTGCGGCAACCGGCGATATCTTCCCATACGAAGCTTCTGATACGATGATTCCTAAACCCTTCAGCTGCAGCACCAAATAGGGAATCATGGCCACTATGCCCACGAGGGAAACAAACACTCCGAGGTAGGGGCTTTTATATTTGCTGACAAAAAAATCAGACTGTGACACGAGTTTGTTTTCGTTGGCATACTTCCAGACCGCGGGAAGCAAAAAGTAAGAGATGACGTAAGCTAGCGCGCCATAAGCCAGAATGTACAATGACGGGCCGCCCTTACCATATGCCCAGCCACTTCCGCCAAGAAATGTAAACGTCGTGTAGATTTCTCCCGCCATCAAAAGAAACACGAACATCGTGCCAAAACCCCGTCCGCCGACGCTCCACTGCTCGAGGTCCATATCTTTCCCCCGTTTGGCACGAACTCCAAGGTACAAGGACACAATTAAAAACAGCGCGAGAATGATCAGTGATGTATTCATTAGTTCTCCTCCTTGTTCGCAGGATCTAATTTATAAATGAGAGCCATCAGAGGGGACGTAATCAAGACCCAAAGCAGGATCCAAAACATTAGAAAGGGCATGCCCAGCACATAAGGTTCCACTTTATTGGCGAAAACCAGGCCTCCAAACATTCCGATAAACGGCAAAATGGCAATCCAGTGAATCAGTCTCATATAACAGCCTCCTCTTTTCTGCTTCCCGGTGCTACAATCTGTGAGGCAACTGCGATGCTGCCGATTTCTGGATGCGGAAGCACTGCATGGCCCCCGTTACGGTGAATAGTCAGGAAAAAAGGGGCCAGAGCCGCCATCATTGGCCCATAAACGATCCCCACCTTACCTTGTGCAAGCGCTGGCTGGAATTGGGTTCCAATCACGGCTTCAACACCATTCATAAAGCCTTCTTGTACTATATCCTCTGCGCCATCATGGAAAGGTTCTTCCGCATGGTGTTGAAACATAAAACGGACCTTAGCTTGCAGCTCGTCCTTTTTCTTCGTTGAATCGTTTCCCGTACCAAACAGAATAGCCGTATGGTTATCGCGGCCGCGCGAATGCATGATACCTGGCCTGCAGGAAATAAAATCAAAATTATTCTCTTCCATCATCGAAAGTGCGTTCATTTCCGCACGAATGGCTATTCGCTGGCTCTCCTTAACTGCTGTTAACGTGCTCATGATTCTCCCCACCTTCCAATTGGTATGCTCGCCATTATATTAGAAGGAAAATCCTTTGCAAAGAATAAATATACCGATTTTTCTGATATTTATACCCATTCTCCTGGTAGGGAAGTACTAAGGAATGGTAGAGAGGTGCCACATAGAAGGTGCCTGGCACCTCTATTACACAAGTATGTGACGGCCGGTGCCTGGCACCCAAATCATAAGAAAAAGGAGGCTGAGGATAATGGATAGGAAGAAAGAAAACTACGAAGAACAAAACAGCACGCACGAACAGAATTTCAGCACGAATGAGGAATTTTCCCAGGATGTAGTCTATGAGGAACTGGAATTATCGGATCAAGCCGTGATCAGCGGAATCGTCCATCATCTTGCCCATCCTGGTGAGACAGAAGTTAACTGCGAAGAAGGAAGCCATTAAAAAAATGGTGCCAGGCACGCCAATTACACACTTGTGTAACGGCTGTGCCTGGCACCATTCAAAGGCACCATTCAAAAAACACCCATTCAATGGGCACGGATCCCTAGGCCCTCACATCACGCTTCTGGAAGACGGCGAAGGTGATCACTAGGAAAACTGCCGTATAGATTGCGAGAATGCCTAATGAAAAAGATAGTGACATGCCTTTTATGAGCTGCATTCCTTCATCAAGATACTGGGTGAGTTCCATGTTCGGGAACAGTGTATATTTTGCCCATGGTTTATTGCTGAATATTGTCGTAAGGATATTCCCGGCAAACGTGACGAACATTGAAACACCGATCGCCACAGAGCTGCTGTAAAACAACGTAGAAATCATGAACGCCAATGCCACAAGCACTGCAAACTCGATGAACTCCAGCCCCATGTTGGCCAATACATAATGAGAGATCAATTTTTCATGGACAACCCCATTCAAATCGGTCAGATACGGCTGATCCATTCCTCCGAATCCATAGAATACACTGCCGATCAGCCAGGTGGAAACGATGAGAACAATCCACAATAAGAAGGCAAATCCAAGGGTTGCAAGCAGCTTGGAGAGCAGTATTTTCCAGCGGCTGTATGGCCGGATCAGAAGCATCTTAACCGTACCCTTGGCAAACTCGGCAGCAACAATATCACTCGCCACTACGATGACAAACAGTCCCAATAGGGAAGACATCGGCGCGAAATCCTTCATGAACTTCCAGCTTGTCGTTTCATATGGTGAGATATCATGCTTTATTGCGTACTCGTTCTGTTTATACTCGCTCTCTAGTGAATCCCTGTACATTTTAGGTGCTTTATCCTTTTTAGCCTGAGCGATTTCCTTTTTCAATCCTTTATTCTGTTCGGTAAGCTCCTGCTTCCAGTTCGTTTTTGCCGATTGGTCTTCTGTAACCTTGCCGTAGATGGCCACGCCAAGAACGATGAGTACAGGAAGGGCTATAAACACCCACGTTCTGACCCTGCTGAAAATTTTGATCCATTCATTAGTGACCAGCGACAGAAACTTCATTCGAATCTCCCCCTTTCCCTGTCATTTCAAGGAATCGTTCTTCCAATGTCTTTTTCTTTAATTGAATGCCATACACCGTAAAACCTGCCATGACCAGTCTTTTATTGATATCGCCAATCGCTTCAGGCTGCTGAATCATTATGACAAGTTCCTTAGCCTCGACCGCAACCGGTAGATCCGGGAGCTGTTCAACAAGGATATCTTTTGCTTTTAAAACATCGCCCTCGACTTGAAAATGCACAGTGGCGTCTGCCTGATCGGTCACATTGGTCACGTCATCAATCCGAACAAGTTTACCGTTCTGGATTACGGCGACACGGTCACACATGAGCTCCATTTCCGCTAAAATATGGCTGGAAACGATGACTGAGGTCCCCTGATCGGCAAGTACCCGCAAATAATGGCGAAGATCATGCATCCCTTGAGGATCCAGCCCGTTTGTCGGTTCATCCAAAATTAAAAGAGATGGATTATGCAAAAGAGCCTGGGCTACACCGAGCCGCTGCCTCATCCCGAGCGAGTAGGTTTTTACTTTTTTATGAATGGCATATTCCATTTCCACCAGCTTCACGACCTCATCGATCCGTTCTTTCGTGACGCCTGGCATGATGCGCGCATATTGCATAAGGTTGTTGTAGCCGGTCAAATAGTCATACATTTGCGGATTTTCAACAATAGCCCCGATCTGTTCCATCGCTTTTTCATAGTGTTTGCGAATGTCCAGGCCATTCACCAGAATTTCTCCTTCTGTTATAGAGATTAAACCTACAATCATACGGATTGTTGTCGTTTTCCCCGCCCCATTTGGCCCGAGCAAGCCAAAAATTTCGCCTTTTTTGACACCAAACGACAGTTTGTCTACTATGCTTTTGCCTTTTATCTGTTTTGTTACCTGTTTTAATTCCAGCGTATATCCAGTTTCCATATTTCCTCCCTGCATCTGTTTGTTCATTTGTTTTACCCCATTTCCAAATACTAACATATACCACTTCCTATTACGGGTCAATTCTTTTAAAAGTTTCATAATTTATAAAAAAGGTGCCAGGCACGCCGATTACACAAGTGTGTAACGGCGGCGCCTGGCACCATATCCTTCTATTGAATCAACAGAAAGGATCCTAAAGATTGCAGCCTGACGTCTCCTTTGAATGTTTCACCTGTCATGGCGTCCATCCAGGTGCCATGCGGCAGGGAGACGCGGTGGCTTACTGTCGTGGAGTGATTCAATAAACATAGGAATTTTTTGCCGGCCTCTCCCGTCCGTATGACCATTTCCACATCATCCGGAAGCTCTATCGTGCTTACGCCAGCCTCAGCAAAAATGTCACGGTACAGCCGGACAAGGTAAAAATCTTCGACCGCTGTTCCGATGTAATACACTTGGCCTTTCCCGTATTTATTCTTCGTGATCGCAGGTGTTCCTTCATAAAAAGCGTCCCGGTAGACAGCGAGAACCTCCGCCGATTTCGGCTCGATCAAGTCACACCACACCGTGGCCGGTGACATGATGTCCCTGATGTTTCCCGCTTTTCCAGTGACCCGGTTCTGCTGGCCAGTCTGAAGAGATTCGTACTCATGGATTTCAATGCCCGCCAGTTCCCCAAGCTCACCCGGCAGTGTATGCTCCGTCACCGCATTGTTCGGTTCTTTGACGCCCGCGCGATAAGAAAGCACAACCGTTCCGCCATCTGCCGCAAACTTTTTCAGTTTTTCGGTGAATTCCGGATTCGTTAAAAAATAAACAGGAACGATGACTGCCTTCAGCCCGTCCAGGCTGCTCTTTGGGGATACCATATCCGTTGCCGCGTTCAAACGATAGGCTCCGGAATAGAAACGAAGCATTTCCTGTTTATGGGTCAACGCATCACTTTGCGGCTGGATGCGCCATGCCCATGCGTTTTCAACGTCATAATACACGCCGACTTCGGCCTTATATGTGGAAGCCACCCATTCATCTCCAATTTTTTTCAGTGCCTCAAAGGTCTCTTTGACCTCTTGAAACTTTCGCCTCGGCTTCCCATCATGATCCAAGATACCATGGCAGAATTCCTCCGTTCCAAAACGAGCGGCGCGCCATCTGAAATAGACGATCGCTTCTGCCCCCCGGGCTATCGCCTGGTACGTCCAGAGCTTGATATGGCCAGGATGGGGAAGATAGCCGATATGGCTCCATCCCTGCGCGCCAGAAAGCTCCTCAAGCACCCAATAACCTTTTCCGTCTTTTGTCGAGCGGCAAAGATCATGCTGCTGTGCGATCTGCGCTGGCGGGATCGGTTCAGCAAGCCCTCCCCAAACCGGATAGTTATCAAAGGAGATGAAGTCGAGATCCTTCGCGATATCCCGCTGTTTTTGCGCAAGCTCGGTGAACACGAAATTATGGGTGATGAACTGCTGATCTGAAATGTGTGCTCTTAAAGTCTCAACCTGGAGCTTGTTGTATGCGGTGTAGCTGTCTGCGCAAAAACGATCAAAATCCAGCAGCAGCCCCGGATTATGTTCCTGGAACACTTTTCTGGGTAGCGGAACCTGTTCCCATGCCGTATAAGTCTGACTCCAGAAGACCGTGCCCCATGCTTCATTCAATGCATCCAGGCTGCCATACTTATGGCGGAGCCATTCTTGAAACGCCAACCTGTCTTCATCACCATAGCTGCGGTCAGATTTTTCATGGCCGTACTCATTGTCTGTCTGCCAGCCGATCACATCAGGATGCTGGCCGTACTTCACCGCCAGTCGCTCAACGATTTTCTTTGTAAATTGCTGATACACCTTGCTGTTTACCGTGTAATGGCGGCGTGCGCCGAAAGATATCTTTACGCCGTTCTCATCAACTGGAAGAATTTCGGGATACCGGTGTGCCATCCATGCGGGCGGAGTCGCGGTCGGTGTGCCGAGGATGATTTTGATCCCGTTTTCTGTCAGAAGATCGATCGCTTCGTCAAAAAGTGTAAAATCATAAACGCCCTCTTCCGGCTCCATGAGCTGCCAGCCGAACTCAGCGATGCGCACCACGTTAACCCCAAGCTCTTTCATCAGCCTTACATCTTCCGGCCATCTTGATTTTGGCCACTGCTCCGGATAATAATCCACTCCCAAATACATGCCCGATCACTCCTTTATCTGTCTATTCTTTCACCGAACCGCCCAAAATACCAGAGATAAACGTTTTACGAGCAGAAAAAAAAGCGCCCTGTAAAGCGCTCATCAAACGTGCGAAATGCTTCTCTAACGAACAAGGATATCCGGCCGGCGCAGATTCTGGCCTCCGAAGGTTACTTCAATGCAGGGCCATTCTCCCGTTTCCGTTAAGATCTCAGCGCCCTCCTTATGTATAAGGATCGTGTCTTCTGACTTTACACCGGGAAGCGACGGATTCCATGTGAACGCCATGTGTTCCTGTACCTTGGTCTCTGAATCCATTGTTGCGATGAACTCTCTGGAGTCATAACCGGTGGGCCCTCCTTGATGGAGAAGTTTCCAATCTTCGGGATGACCCTCATTCTCATACTGATGTATCCCCTTCTTGAAAACTTCTCCCACTGTTGCACCGGGTACTGTGGATGTGATAAATGCCGCATCAATGCGGGAGAGCTTTTCTTTATGGTCAACAAGCTCCTGCCGCAGCGGCCCGAAATGGACCACCCTCGTAAGGTTGGCGACCAGCCCCCCGCGTTCACCACAGATCACGAGCAGTGCATGCTTGTTCAGTTTTTTGGAGGTTGGAACAGGGTGCCGGTAGGAATAAATACGTTCGTCCGTCGCAACAAGCAAGACCTGAGGCCTGATTCCTTTCGATATGGCCTGTTCTGCCACCATTCCGGCAATTTCATATTCTGTCTGTCCAGGCTCGATCCTTCGGCAGACAGATTCCAGGGACCATGCTGCATCCTGACAAAGCTTTCGGTAACGTTCGGCTTCCGTTTCATCCAGGATCGAACGTACAGATCTTAGCGCCCCTGCCATGTCAACATAGTCTTCAAACGGCGTATCCGTCCCCATCACTTTCCCTTTTCCAAGTTCAGCAATGAGATGATCTGATCCCTTATACCATTCATCAGCGACGACCTTCACTTCATGCGGGAAATGCGCGAGCTCTTCTTCCTTTATGCGCCTTTCTTCCATCTTGGTCGTCACCACATAGATCTCGTTTTCAAAAATAACAAGATCAGCCACACCTTCTGTGATGCTAAGTACGATTTGATTCTGGCGCCCTCCAGTTACCCATGAAAAGTGATTTCGTTTTCTGAGCAGCATCCCGTCCAGTCCATTTTCATTCATGATCTTTCTGATCTTATTTAAGGCCATCGTCAGAACCTCCATCGGCATAGCCGTCTGGATGATTCAGGTGCCAGTTCCAAGCGTGCTCCACTATCTGATTCAGATTAGGGTATTTCGGAATCCAGCCCAGTTCGTCTCTGGCTTTTTGAAAAGACGCGATCAGAATCGCAGGATCGCCCGCCCTTCGCGGCGAAGCCACAGCTTCGATTGTCCGTCCGGTAACGCTGCGGCATGTGCCAATCACTTGCTTTACCGAGAATCCTTTGCCGTTTCCGAGGTTGTAAACCGAGCTTTCATTGGTACTCTTTAACTTTTCCAGTGCACGATAGTGAGCATCAGCCAAGTCCATCACATGTATGTAATCCCGAACACAGGTGCCGTCTTCTGTAGCATAGTCCTCTCCAAAAACAGAAACATGCGGCCGTTTTCCAAGCGCAGCTTCAAGAATGATCGGGATAAGGTGGGACTCGGGTGTGTGGTCCTCTCCTATCCTTCCTTTTGGATCCGCGCCAGCCGCGTTAAAATACCGAAGAGCAACGGATTTGAGCCCATAGGCCTGATCTGCCCAATGAAGGAGCCTTTCAATAGCCAGTTTCGTTTCTCCATAGGGATTGGTGGGCTGCGTACGGTCGCTTTCCTGGATAGGAACGTTTTCAGGTTCTCCGTAGACCGCAGCAGTAGAAGAGAAAACAATCTTCTTCACTCCATTTTTCACCATGCGGTCGACTAGATTCAATGAACCTGACACATTGTTCCGATAATAGGAGATCGGGTCTTTGACACTCTCGCCGACAAGCGAGTTGGCCGCAAAATGGATGGCCGCTTCAATGTTATGTTCTGAAAATACAGTGTCCAGCAAGGAGCTGTCATGCAGATCGCCTTCATAGAACGGAACATCCTTCATCACAGCCTTCCGATGCCCTTTCTGCAGATTATCGAACACGATGACTTCCTCACCTTTTTCAAGCAGATACAGTACGGTATGGCTGCCGATATAACCTGCCCCGCCAGTTACCAATATGGCCATTATCTTTTCACCTCGTCTAGTTCTTTTACTCCATCTCCAATTTCACACACATAAAAGTCTGGTGTTAAGCCTGTCAGTTCTTTGTATTGGATGGCAACATTCTTTTGAAAATCCTGAACCTGTCCGGCTTCCACGATTGAAATGGTGCATCCTCCAAAACCTGCGCCTGTCATTCTTGTTCCTATGCAGCCTGGCTGCTTTTCCTGAATGTCAAACAGTGCGTCAAGCTCCGGTCCCGTCACCTCATAATTTTCACGAAGCGACAAATGCGACTCCTTCATATACAAGCCAAACGCATGCAAATCTTTATTCTCCAGTGCTGCTACAGCTTTTTGAACACGGTCATCCTCTGTAACCACATGGCGCACACGCTTTCGGATCGTTTCGTCAGCGAGGTGTGCTTCCACCTTTTTAAACTGACGGGACGTCAGTTCACCGAGAGAGGTTACGCCGTCTGCATACTTCTGGATAATATCGAGACCTTGTTCGCACTGTGTTCTTCGTTCATTGTACTTCGAGTCTGCAAGCCCTCTTCTTTTGTTTGTGTTTGTAATGACCAGCTTGTGCCCTTCGATCTCAAGAGGAATCAATTCGAATTCATGGTTCTTGCAATCGAGAAAAACCGCATGGTCCTTCTTTCCGAACCCGACCGCAAACTGATCCATAATACCGCTGTTTACGCCGATAAATTGATTTTCCATACGCTGGCACAGCTTGGCGAGCTCAAGCATGGGCAGCTCCTCTTTTTCCAATACTGAGAAACCTAGCGCGCTGACCATGCCAATCGATGCCGAAGAAGAAAGGCCTGCTCCATTTGGAATATTGCCCGCGTATAAAATGTCAGCTCCTGATAGCGGGATACCCAGCTTCTGCAATTGGTGAAGTATACCTTTCGGGTAATTTGCCCAGTCATCCGCCTCGTCATAGACAATGGGCTGTTTTGTATCGACAGAGACCTCCAATGGGAAGGTTTCACTCTTCAAACGATATACGCAATCGTTTCTCTGCCGAATGGCCATGTACGTTCCAATGGTTAATGCAGCAGGAAATACGAAGCCGCCATTATAATCGGTATGTTCCCCGATCAAATTTATGCGTCCAGGAGCAAAGAAAAGTCGTACGTTGTCGTTATTTCCCGGAAAATATCTTTTAAACTGTTCCACACATCGGTTCTCCACGCTTATTCCTCCTTATTTATTGCTGTAGCGTTTGATACATTGACGCAAAATTTCTGCATTTTCTTCCACCTTTGTCGGATTGGCTGCTGCCCACCCGCCTGTTTCAGAGGATGAATTAAACTTTAATTTGTCATGAGCACGGAGTGGAGGATAGAACTCAATGTGAAAACGATAAAAATCCTCATATGAATCATCAGAGTTCGACGGGCGCTGATGCATGACCATCATGTAAGGAAAGAGCTTGTCATAGATTTGATCCATGCCGCCAACCATCTCTTGAAGCATGTTTCCCAGCTCTTGTTTTTCTTCTTCACCAAATTCAGTCATGGCCGTCTTTCCTTCTTTGCTGACAATGTAAGCTCCGTACGGATAGTCCGTAAAGAAAGGAATGAACGCAATAAAATGCTCACTCTCCAAAAGGACACGCTCCCCAAACCTCTTTTCTTCCGCAATCATGTCATCAAATAGGTTCCTTTGTTTTTCCACAAAATACTCTTTGCAGGCTTCTAGCTCTGTTTTTACTTTTAAAGGAATAAAAGGATAGGCGTACACCTGCCCATGCGGATGAGGCATCGTAACACCGACTTCTTCTCCGCGGTTTTCAAAAATCATGACATACTCATGGTTTGGATCTTGATCCAATTTGGCGAACGTTTCGGTCCATAGATCCATCAATTTCTTCATATGGTTGGGTGATAAGTCAGGAATCGTGTCATAATGACCCGGAGAATACAGTACCACCTCGCATTTTCCGTAGGCTTCTCTCGTTTGATACAACCCTCCTCCTACATCATCCGGCTTGGGCGGATTGGATGATAGGACGGGAAAATCATTGTGATAAAGATGAACTTCGTATTCATCAGGCACCTTTCCTGAACCAGGGCAAAACGGGCAAAAGTCCTTTGGCATGTGCGGCCTGTTCTGCCGGCTCGCAGCCACCATTGTCCAGTCTTTTAATAAAGGATTATATCGTAGCTCGGCCATACGAGCGCCCCCTGTCTTTTCAATTTATTAATTTAATTAATTAATACTGCTGCCATCTGTAGCTTTTACGCGGAAAAGAATTTCAACAAAGCATGATCATCGGAGTGTGGATGCGAACAAAATCATAGTTGGAACCGCAAAAATCCGAGTCAAACCCTAAAGCCGGAAAACATCCCAATTATTAAGGTACCTTGCCCTTCGTGCTGTAACCACTGTCCGTTACTGCCATCTGCATACTCGCGTGCTTCCTGCTATTCAACTTCCTCCCTGTAACCGCCTTCACTATATCCTGCAGTATACTTTATTAAATTAAATTATTAAGTTTTATCCAGATTAACATAGTCTATCCTTTTTGCAAACCCTTTTCGCCAGTTTTAATAATCTTTTAAAAAAATTAAAAACAGCTGCCCAGAGGAGGGAGAATGGCTGGCTAAAAACAATGTTTTATTCTGTATCCTTTGTATAGTTTGAGATTTCGACCAAGTTGCCATCCGGATCTCTAATATAAAGGGATGTAATAGGGCCCAGCGCTCCTGTTCTCTTGACTGGCCCCTCGATCACCGGGACACCTTTCTTTTGAAAATGTTCAAGTACAGCAATTAAAGGGAGTTCGGTAATAAAGCAGAGATCAGCTGATCCCGGGGTGGGTGCATCAGCTTTAGGCTCAAACTCTTTTCCCGCTTCATGCAGGTTAATTTTTTGGCTGCCGAATATCAGGGCTTTTCTGTTCTGTTGAAAATGGATCGTCTTCATCCCTAATACATCATTGTAAAAATCACATGTCCTGGTTAGATCCTTTACTGTTAAAACAAAGTGATCCAAGCTGGTTACCTTCATGCATTTTCGGTCCTTTCCACACCTGAAAGAGGCATTCAAAACGATTTGATTAACATTTTATCCTATTATACGGATCGTCGAAAGTCAGAAGACTTCTGTTCAGAAGAAAAAAATAAAGGTATAATGTAAATTAATTAATTAAATTAACTTGAGGTGTTTTCATGCAGCGCGGCACGTTTCAATTGATGAAATCATTAAACCGGAACATAATTTTGAATAAAATCCGTCTGGAAGGGCCTATTTCCCGAGCCCAGATCGCCAAGGATACAAAGCTGACACCGCCTACAGTCAGTTCAATCGTTAAGGAACTGATCGAATCAGATTTGATTAAGGAGAGTGTACAGGGTGAATCCAAGGGCGGACGGAAACCTACCATGCTGGTCATTAATGATGACAGTTTCTATGTCATCGGGCTGGATGTTGGCCCCAAGGACATTAAAACCGTCATGACAGATTTGAATGGCAAAGTTCTGGTGTTCCAGGAGAGAGTGTTATTCAGTCCGCTCACAAATGCTGAGCTGCTCGACATCATGAAAGCAGAAATTCAACAGATTATGGACCAGTATAAGGGAGAAGAAGACAAAGTTATCGGCATCGGTGTAGGGATGCACGGAGTAGTGGACGCGGAGCAGGGCCTATCACTCTATGCACCAAACCTGAATCTGAGAAATATCCCGATAAAAGAGGAACTAGAGAACCGGTTCAGCCGTACAGTTAAAGTCGAAAATGATGCGAAGGCGCTTGCACTTGGCGAGGTTTGGTTCGGGAACGGAAACGGAGCGGAAAGTGTAGTCGTCGTTAACGTCGGGAACGGCATCGGAGCAGGGATTGTGGTAGATGGCAAGCTATTTCACGGCGAAAATTTTATAGCCGGAGAAATCGGGCACATGACGATCGATATCGGCGGCAGGCAATGTACCTGCGGCAATTACGGATGTCTTCAAACACTGGCAGCCGGGCCTGCTATTGCAGAAAAGGCACAAAAAGAAGTAGCCATTGGAAGAGACAGCCTTTTGCGCGAGATGGCCGATCATGATCTGGAGAAGATTGACGGAAAAATGGTATTCGAAGGAGCACTCCAAGGAGATGAACTCTGCATTCACGTGCTGAAGTCAACCGGGATCTACCTGGGGATCGGGCTGACAAACTTGATCCACCTTATGAACCCAAAAACGATCATTATAGGCGGAGGTGTCTCCAATGCAGGGCACTTCGTTATGGACAGTTTGAAGGAAACGGTTCAAAAGAAGGTGTTGACTGAAGCGGCAAAGCACACCGATATCAGGCTGTCTATGCTGGGGAACAAAGCAACGGCAATCGGGGCTGTTGCCCTGCTGCTCGTTGAATTGTTTCAGTGAACAAAAAAAGGTGCCAGGCACCCTGAAAGGAATCAGGGCTCTGGCACCTTTTTTTGTTATTTCTTTGTGATCGTTACGTTCTTCTCAACCGTGTTTCCGCCAAGGTCTGTCAGTTCAAGATGAACGGTGTTTTTACCTTTTTTCAGGGAAACTTTTTGGCTGATTTTTTTCGTTAATGCTCTCTTTGCAAACGGCTCTTTAAAGTAATGGCGGTATGCCGCATTGTCGTTTACGAAGAAGCGCATCTCATCATAGTTGTCTGCAAGCGTAATGTTGAGAGTTGCTGTTTTCGTTTTGCTTGAAACGGTTTTTGGTGCATCAACTTTTATCGTCGGAAGCGTGGAGTCGACAATCACCTTGCGGCTGAAGGCCACTCGATTTCCGCTTTTATCGATCGCTTCAACCTTAAACGATTGAATATTATCCGAAGTATAGGTAATTTTTTTGCTGAAGTCGTACTGCTGTTTTGCTGCATTCCATACAAGCTTTACAGGTTTGCCGTCGATCATGAATGACTTAATACCAGATTCATCCGTGACATGTCCGGTTACAGTCACTGTCTTGGAAGAAGTGATGCTTAAGGCTTCGGGAGAATCTACAGAAACACTAGGAACACTAGTATCTTTCCCGCTCATATTGACATTTTTCATCACTGAGTTTCCTGCATAATCGTAAGCAGCAAGGACCACTTTTGCACGGCTAGGGAGGTCATTCAGCTTATATTCGCTGGCAGAAGAATCAAGCGGCTTGGAAAGAACGCTTTTTCCGTTCACTAAAACATCGTAGTAGGCTACGCCTGTTCCCTGGTCGCCAGCCGTCCATGAAAGCGTGTCATTATCCGCGTTCCATTTGGCAGTCACTGCAGGATCCTTCGTATCGACATACACAGGGAACAATGCCTTTTGCCATTTTGCTTTCGGGTAGTCAACCACTGAACTTACTTGGTAGTAGTACAATCCGTCTTTTACTTTAGAACCATTGACCGATCCATCCCAAGCAGCCTCCGTGACAGGAGTATAACCAGGGTCATCACCGTTGTCATAATAGTTCTTCACAACATCGTCTTGTGTATCCAATTTGCGGAGTGATATTTTATTTCGGTCAAGAATCGAGTATTCTACTTTTTTCGCGTTTCTTAGGAAGGAAAGCACAGGGAAAGCTTCATCATAGAGACCGTCTCCATCTGGAGAGAAGGAAACTTTATCTTTCAGCACATTTTTTTTCGATGCATCACTTCCAAGGAATTCAAAGTCTTCGTTGACTTCAGCAACGAGTCCCGTCACTCCATAGAACGTGTTGTCATCGTATACAGGAGCATCGATGATCGGTGCTTTGTCCCATTTTCCATGGAAACCCACGTAAGGAACACTTAGTTCGGGGTGCTTACTGCCCGCATCTATTAATCTTACAAAACCTTCAACAAAGTAGCCGTTTTTGAAGATTTTATCAAGCGGCATGTCATTTGCCCAATCTACCGTATCTTTAAGATCGACCGTAACATTTACAGTGGCTGTGCCTTTCGCTTTAATCGTAATGCTGCTTGCTTTTTTGGAACCGGAAGTAAAAGAAATTGGGAATGTTCCTTTATTCGGATCCTCTGAATCTCTTGTTCCATTTTTAAAGATGCCGTCAGCTTCAAGGAGGTTCATGTTAAGAAGAGCAAGGTCCGTTTGAACCGTTCCGGCAAGCTTGTAAGTTACGTCCTTCGTGCTGTAGTTTTTAAGATTTAACGTAAAGGTAAATTTATCGCCAACCTCTTTTACAGCGGCTTTTCCTTCACCTGACTTTGATTCGGTTACCACTACAGGAGTTTTCATTGCTGCATGAAGGTCCATTACCCCTGCACCCTCAAGGCGTGGAGAATAGTAGTTTCCAGTCTGGCTCTCAGTATTGAACAAGCCATGGTCCGTTTGCGGCCTTGAAGTGTTCATTAGAATATTTTTCGCGAGTTTAACGCGTGCTGCCCCTTTAACTCTGAAATCCTTGTCGATTCTTTCCATCACGAGTGCAGCACCGCCGGCAACATGCGGAGCAGCCATGGAAGTACCACTTTTAACGCCATATTGGTTGTCGTTAAGCGTAGAATAAATTTTTCCGCCTGGTGCCGTGATCTCTGGTTTAAAGTCAAGGTTCGGTGTTACGCCCCAAGAACTGAAATCAGACATTTCTCCAGCCGTCGGGTTATTTGTTGAAACGGCTTTGCCGTCAAAAATGACTTCCAGTTTCTTGCCTTCTTTCGCCTTTGCTTCAAGCTGGTCGCCGTCTGCAATGCTTAGAGAAACGATAGGGATCGTCGGTTTGTTAAGGGCCATGCTGACGTAATCGCCATGATCTACCCTGCCGCGGATAATCACACCTGCAGCGCCTTGTTTTTCAGCTTCTTTCTGAATCATCGAGTAGTTGAAATCTCCGTTTCGGACAACGAAAACGACTTTTCCCTTAACGTCTTTTCCAGTATAGTTGGCAGGGCTTCCGTCACCGGCGTACACTACTTCCATTTTATCTTTTTCAAACGTGTCAATCGGATTTGGAGAATCCTGCTTTTGGTAGGCAATGTACCCCATATCCGCTCTGTCTGCCTTTAAGTTCATCCCTTCGAGTGTAAGCTTGGTGTTCTCAAGGGAAGCGACCTGAAGAGCTTGTCCGATCAATCCAGGGGAACCAACCACTCCTGTATCCGGGTTGGATGGATAAGGATTGCCGGCACCATGTCCTGCGTAAGCAGAGTTTCCTGCAGATATGGCACAAAGAATACCATTGTTTGTCGCATTTTGGATCGCTTTTTCTTCAGGGTCATCGTGCTGAACGAAAGCGGCAGTAGATCCAAGGCTCATGTTGATCACATCAGCGCCGAGGGCAATCGCATCGTCGATCGCTTTAATGTAAATATCACTGAACGTGGACGGCATTCCAGGGTCGTTTCCGAATACTTTAAGCGCCAAAAGCTGTGCTTCAGGAGCTACCCCTTTAATTCCGCCATTGTCTTCGTCCCCGTTGGCACCGACGATTCCCGAAACATGCATGCCGTGCATGGAAGCATCTGGTCCAAGATCGCGGATTTCTTTGTCATGGTCCGCATAGTTGTATCCATACGGTACTTTTTCTGTGAAATAGTTGCCTTTAAGTCCTTTTGAGTCTTTGATGCTGTTCACTTTCCCCGGTGTCAGCTTTACCTTTGTATCAGGGCTGAGCACCATGTCCTTATGAGAAGGATCGATGCCTGTGTCGATGACCGCCACGATTGTTCCTTCTCCTTTATAGCCATAGTCCTGCCATGTTTGCTTCGCATTGACGATATCCTTGCTGTACAGCATGTTCGGCTTGTCCCCTTTGATTGATTCGGGACGCTTATACTCATGCGCAATATGTACCTCTTTTACACCATCAAGTTTTTCAATATCTTTAATATCGCTATATTTGACTTCGCCGCTGAAGCCGTTAAGTACGGTTGTAAAGCTTTCCTTATACGATACCGTGATGTCTTCCTTCGCGATGTCTTCTTTCACTTCTTTTTGTTCACTCGCCAGTTTTTTGTTGAGCGACGTTTTTTCGCCTGTGCTCAGAGCACTGTAGCGCTTGTTTTGGGCCTGTGCGTACTGAATTGCTGGTTTTTGATCAAGTTCTACGACCACACGAACCTTCTCATTTTTTCCGTACTTCTCTTCTTGAGGCAGTTTTTTCAAATCAAGGCCCAGTGGCTTTGTTCCCGCTGCCTTGCTTTGAGACGGCAAGTCCCCCTGGGCATAAGCCAGGTTGGAAAACGTCATGATAAATGCTGTCATCAACGCAATCCGTTTCTTCATCCAGTTTCCCCTTTTCTGTGTATAGATTTTCCTGGGTGAATGATCCTGTTGCCTATCAAACTGAAATTTCCATATTTTTAGTTTAATTCCATTATTCAGAAATCGTAATTTATTTTTTTAGCTCGGTGCCTGGCACCGAGCGTTACATACTTGTGTAATAGGGGTGCCTGGCACCTCATATGCTTGTATGGAAACGGGGGGATTGGACAGCATGGATTCATTGACGATGGCCGTTGTGGGGTTGATTGGTTTTCTTGTGTTAACCGGATTGGTCGGATATGCCCAGACAGGTTACCGCCTGAGGGTGTGGATGAGAGAGCTGCAGGAGCTGGAATCGCAGGGAGCTGCACAGCCCCGTTCCCGCTGGATTCAGCGAGTATGCGCAGATTACAGGCAGTATCATCTCTCAGGTGTTTCTTCCTTAAATACACAGGCATTGATCGAAAAGCACCTTTATCAGGAACGGATTCCTCTTCTTGGACTGCTGCGCGTCCCTGTTGGGAATATTCAAAAGGTTCTTCAGCAGCTGCCCGCCTTTACGATTATCCTGGGTGTGCTCGGCACTTTTATTGGCCTCACCCTATCCCTGCTTTCCATGCAGGATACGCTCTTCAGGCTCGCAAGTTCTGCCGCCGGGCCGAGTATGACCATGAACTCCATCATCTCATCCCTGACCGCTCCATTTGAGGGAATGAGCGTCGCTTTTATTACAAGTATCGCCGGGATCGGAGGATCCCTTATCCTCAACATCCTTCAGGCGGGATTTTTGTCCAGAGGAGCTTCCCTTACGTACCTGCAGGGCAAGGTCATGTCAGATTGCGAAGTTTACCTTGACCACACATTTAACAGTCTTCTGCTGCAAGAAAAGCCCCATGACTCGGCTGAACGGCTGCTTGACCGCCTCGCAACGAAAGTGGAGGAGAGCTTTGAAAGAAGCGTAGGTCATTTTGGCAAATCGATGACTGAATTTACTGCCGGTTTAAAAACCGCCATGGAGGACGTCAAAGGCATATTAGAGGCACAGCGGCTGCACACCGAGTCATTTGCGGCTTCTGCATCTACCCTTGAACAGTTCGGCGTCCAGTTTCATAAAACGATCGAAAAGCAGGATACCATGCATAAAGCGGTCGACCAAAGCATTTCCGTGCTGACCGCCCAGATCAATTCATTCGAGCAGCAGCTGCAAAAAAGCGCAGACCGCCAGAATGCAGGACAGCAAACCTTTGAACTTCTGATTCAGCGGTCAGATAAAGTGCTGGCTGAATCACAGCGACGCTCGGAAGAATTCGCCGGAAACATGGCACGGGCTCTTCAAGAGCAGCTGCAGCACTATGCCAACCAGCATGACGCACTGGAGAGCCGGCTGGGCCAAAAACAGGAGGAATGGTATTACCGCTACTCCGAAAAACAAGGGGAATACGGCAGAGCTGCGGCAGATTTTGCATCTTCCGTCCAGCAGCTTGAAAAGGTCTTCTACAATGCTGTCGAACATATGAAGCGTGATTTTGTCGAGCAGATCCGAAATGTGCTGGAGAGGGAACGGCAGCTCAGCCAGCAATCCGGTCCGCATCGGGGAGACGATATGAGAGATCTTGCCCGTACACTGGAAAATCTTTTCGACGGGCTTTCCCGAGACTTTAATAGCAGCAGCCGGACCCTTGGCGACATGTATCATCTTCTTCAGCGCATGTATCAGGCAGCCGTGGAGCATCAGACAGTCTATGACTCTCGTGAGCGGGACCATGATTCGAGGCTGATCAGTTCGCATGACAGTAAAAGGCGGTGATGTGCCTTGCGTGCGCGTAAAGATGTGTTTGCCGAACAGCATCAGGAAGAAATCTATTGGCCCAGTTTTACGGACATGATGGCCATGATGGTACTCATCATGATCTTCATCGCCATACTCGCATACGTCCAGAGTATTTATAATGCCTATGACCAGTCCCAGATTAAAAATGAGCTGCGTCAGGTCGCAGATGTTAAAAAACACATTTCCGACTTGATTGAAAAACAGCTTCAACAGAATGTAGGAAAAGATAAAGTGGTCCGCGGTCCGAACAATACGATATCTGTAGAAGGAAACATTTTATTCGATACGGGGAGCGCCGAAGTCAGTGCACAGGGCAAGAAGGTGCTGAAGCCTTTGGCCGACTCACTCGCCGCCATCATAGACGAGAAGGATATGAGTAAATATCTTTATATTATTCTGGTGGAAGGCCATACTGATTCGGTGCCTTATGATAACTGGTCCTTGTCCACCGAGCGAGCAGTAGCGGTCGTAAAATATCTTGCACAAGCCAATCCCAAGCTTGCCCGCCTTCCTTACGCCCAGTATCTGGCTGCCACAGGCTACAGTGAATATAAACCGATCGCCAAGGGAAACTCCGCTGCAGCCCTGCAGAAGAACCGCAGGATCTCCTTCCAGATCATTTTGGATGATAATAAATGGCAGAATAAGCTGAAGGATATTGTTAATCAGCAGTAACAGAGCCAGCATGCTGGCCAGAACCCTATTTACTTGCGCTTCGGCACACAAAGCCATCAAAAAAAACGAAGGGAAACCCTATCCCTTCGTTTTTTCAGTGTTCAGCATGAGCTGGTAGAAGTGGACATCCTGCCACTCATTGAATTTGTAGCCTACTTCTTTAAAGTTGCCGGCAAATTCAAAGCCAAACTTTTTATGAAGTTTCACACTCGCTTCGTTCCCGCCTGTAATGCTGCTGATCACCGTATGATAGCCAAGATCGGCCGCTCTTTTCAAAATATCTTCCATTAAGGCGTTGCCGATTCCTTTGCCGCGGAATTCAGAAGATATGTATAATGATAATTCAACCGTGCGGGAATACGCCGCTTTATCTCTGAACGGGCTAAGACAGCTGTATCCCGCCACTTTGCCGTCCAGTTTCGCAACAATCAGCGGATAACCGGCGCCGTATTTTTCAAACCAAACCTTTCTTTCTTCTAGTGTTTGCTCTTCTAAATCAAATGTAGCCGTCAGCGTTTTTATCGCATCATTATATATGTCCAAGATTGCCGGCAAATCGCGAAGAAGCGCCTCTCTTATATTCACCACGTTATTCCTCCTCATGTCTGTTAAAAAACTTGATGTCTATGTTTACTGTACCAGAGTTTTTCGCAGAACGACAAAACAAAAACGAAGGGAAATTATTCCTCCCTCCGCCGTTTTTTCCTATTTTTTCGATCGTTCTGATGAGATCAGAAAAGCTTCCAATATATATCGCTTTGGAGCTGCACCGATATAATTGAACGGATAGCACGTACTGACCGTTAGCACTGCACGCGGTTTTGGGACGATCACCGTGCGGTCATTTTTATCGACGATGCGCACCTTCCTTATTTTATACGTAAAGGTTCCTGCTGATGTGGCCACTTCCAGCCTGTCGCCTTTTCCTACTTTTCCGAGGCTGCGGAACACGGTGTCACGGTGGCCGGAGAGAACAGAGTTGTCCTTTTCACCAGGAAGAACGCTGTCTTTAAAGTGGCCGACTCCCTTTTCAAGTTCATCTTCATTGGTACCGTGATAAATTGGCAGTTTGGCTTCAAGTTTCGGAATGTAGAGTGTGCCCATCTTTTCACCGATCGCCGGCCGGTTAGCATAAAGAGGCGCTTCACGTTCTTCCTCGTATTTTTTTGCCTGTTTTTTTTCAGGTTCGTGCAGTGCTTTTGACTCTACTTTTTCACCGGCAAAATAACCTCGAGTGTAGCCGATCATATTTTTCGAAAATATTCCAAGGCCGATGACAATGATGACAATTGAAAAAGAAAGAAGAACAGCCTTTTTGGGCCGTCTTCCTCCTTCTTTCCGTCTTCGATCCATTAGGACATCCTTGCTCTTCTATAAAGGAATTGCCCCGCTCCGGCAATCGCTAAACCGGCAAGTGCCAAGTCAAGGTGGTTGGAAGCCGTTTCAGGCAGTTTTCCGCCAGTTACGGTTCTTGGCTTTTGCTTTTTAGCCACCGGCGCCGGCGCGGACAATTTCACTTCCTGTTTCACGGTTTGGGTGACCTTGTTTACTGTTTGTGCACTGTTTTTAACTATATCTGATGTGATTTTCAAGTCAGCAAGCAATTTTCCGTTCAAGTCGAACAATTGGATCAGAAGATAATCTCCGTCCAATACTTCCATCTGCATCAGCTCTCCTGCAGATACCGGCGTTTTCTTGCTGCCGTCGACAATGAAGAAGCTGGCTTTCATTTGGAAAATCGACATAAGCTCTTCAAATGCTGTTCCCACTTCCTGAATCTGAGCTTTGGTTGCTTTCTCAGGGTTGATGCTCATCATGCGTTCAGCGATGGACTCCAGCCTTTTTTCTGTGTCTGGGGAGTTAAGGTCCTTTTCAATGGACATCAGATGGTCCTGCAGGTTTTGAATCTCGGCATGAGTAAGATCCACCTCTGCCAAAGCCCCTTCAATTTCTTTTTGAATTTCTTCAAAATCAGGCATTTCTTCTACCGGCTCCTCTAGTTGCATAACGGTAAAATACAGGTCATCTACATAAATATAATCCTCGATCGCCTCTCCGTTCCTCGCTAAAAGATCCTTAAGCTGCTGCTCGTCCAAGTCGAAATCTGTATAGATTTCATCAAGGTTGCTGTTGTCGCTTTTGATTACTGGCCCTAAGTTTTCCTTTAATTCATTGATGTCCTCAAAGTCTGACAGATCCATCTCAACGTAGTCGGACAGGTAATGCGTGTAATCCTCATTGCTAATTTCATAGCCTCGTTCTTTGCTGATATGTTCTAAATACGCTGTCAGATCCGCATCCTTTACCGCTGCAAATGCGTTTGCAGGCACAAAATAAAAGGCCAAGAGAACAGCCAGCAAGCTTAATAGAATCTTTTTCATTCTTTCCTCCTTAAATATTTTAGTTTTCCTTATATTAGTATAAATTATTACAATATAATTACATGTTACTTTTGCACTATTTATATATGGAAAATCCTTTCAATGGCCGTAACAATTAGACAAAAAAAAGGCCGCCTCATAGGAAGCGGGGGACAAAAAGATATATAAAAAAGGGGGTACTACTATCATTCCCGAAATCTCTCTTTTTATCCCTTATATTTAAAAAAGTTTTATAGATTTTTTTATGACTCTAAAAACGAAAAAAAGGGTATGACTAGTATGAATGCATCAATGAAGGGAGATTTAACATTGCGTTATTTTATTAATATGAAGAGAGAGTTTAAAGATGAATTCAGCAAGGTGTATACCTTTGATCCGGGGCAGTGCAGGGAAAATGAAGATGAGATTGAGCTCACGTGGTATTGCAGGCTGGGTTAACTGGTCAGAAGACCTCTCTCAACAACAATCTATTCTGCGGGACATGACAGGCGCGATCGAACATCGCGGGCCGGATGCAGACGGCTTTTGGTTCTCGCCGCGAGCTGCCTTTGGCCATCGCCGCCTGATCGTTATCGATCCTGAAGGCGGGCGCCAGCCCATGCTTCATGAACAGGATGAGCGATCACTTGCTCTGACCTATAATGGTGAGATTTACAACTTTATTGAATTAAAGAAAGAATTGGAGGAACGGGGGCATACTTTCCGTACCCATTCAGATACAGAAGTTCTCCTTCATTCCTATATGGAGTGGGAAGAGGAATGTGTCGATCATTTGAACGGGATCTTTGCCTTTGCCATCTGGGACGAGAAGAAGCAGAAGCTGTTCCTGGGACGTGACCATCTTGGCGTTAAGCCTCTCTTTTATGCACAGCGAGGCAGCTCCATTATTTTCGGCTCTGAACTGAAGGTGCTCCTCGCCCATCCGGCCATTGAGCCCGAAGTAGACCGAGAGGGTATGGCAGAAGTATTTTCTCTTGGGCCGATGCGTACACCGGGTGTCGGTGTGTTTAAAGATGTCAAAGAAGTACGCGCGGGACACAGCATTACATTTACAAACAACAAAACGTACGTGAGACAATATTGGAAGCTGCAGAGCAAAGAGCATACCGATACCGTTGAAACAACAGCAGAAAAGATCCAATCACTGCTTGAGGATACGGTGAAACGACAGCTGATTTCCGACCTTCCGCTCGTATCCATGCTATCGGGCGGCCTCGATTCAAGCGGCTTAACAGCCCTTGCCGGAAAAGATTTTAAAGAAGCAGGAAAGATTCTGCACACATATTCCATTGATTTCGCCAACAGTGCAGAGCATTTCCAAACGGATCTGCTGCACTTGGGGCTTGATGAACCATGGGTCAAACGGGTATCTGAACACGTTGGAACGGAGCATCACTCCACTGTACTTGGCGCCAACGATCTTTTGGAAAACTTCTTGAAGCCGCTGTATGCAAGGGATCTTCCAGGACTGGGAGAAATGGAGACCTCTCTTTATCTTCTCTTCAGAGAGATGAAAAAGGACGCTACTGTGGCCCTTTCAGGGGAATCTGCGGATGAGGTATTCAGCGGATATCCTTGGTTCCATCAGGAGGAGTTCCTGAACGGCAGCACGTTCCCATGGCGCCAGAGCCGTGGAAACTTCGGCAATATCCTGTCAGAAGAAGCAAGGGCCTCCATACGGCCTGATGAGTATGCTGACCGCCGTTATCAGGAAGCATTGGCGGAAGTTCCTGTACTGGCCGGAGAGAGCGAACTCGGTGCCAAACAGCGGCAAATGTCCTATCAGTTCATCACACGCTTCCTTCCGTTCATGCTCGACCGTAAGGACCGCATGAGTATGGCGGTCGGATTTGAGGTTCGTGTTCCGTTCTGCGACTACCGTATAGTCGAATATTTATGGAACGTTATTTGGGAAGTGAAAAGCGTCGATAACATCGAAAAAGGGATTCTTCGCCGTGCATTAAAAGGCTATCTTCCTGACGATGTGAGAAACCGCCGCAAAAGTGCTTATCCTACAGCTCAGGATCCCGTCTATTTCGGAGCTATTAAAAACTGGTTGATGGACATTGTGGATGACAGCAATTCACCGCTTCGTCCATTAATTGATGAAAATAAAATCCGAGCGGTCGCTGCAGGAAAAACGGGAATGAGCGACGGACAAGCCACTAAACTGATGGAATATCTCATTCACGTCAACACCTGGCTGAAGGACTATCACATCAAACTTGTATAAGGCAATGAAAAAAGCACACTCTCAGGGTGTGCTTTTTTCTGGGTTTTATTGTTCATCAGAGGATTGAGAATCAGTGCTTGTTTCTTGATCCTGTGTATTTTCATCTGTAGTCGTTTGATCCGCTTGCTTTTCATCATCCACTTTTTGTTCTGTTCCTGTTCCACTTTCCTTCTTCTCGGTGTCGCTGTTGTTACATGCTGTCATTAACATAATCGCCATAAGAGAAGCCCCAATTTTCATTAAGAAACTTTTATTCATCCCAAAGTTCTCCCTTCGATTAGTTCAGATTTGAACCGCAGCGCTGCACCATTTACCAGCGGCTCTATCCCCACTATAGCAGGAAAACATCCGTTTTAGACGCGATTTACCAATACCTTACATATCCTTTACAGTGCCTTAAACTTCTTGATATTGGGTTAAAAAAGAGGAACAGAAAAGGTGCCAGGCACCGGCTTTTGACATATGTCAAAAAGCGGTGCCTGGCACCTCCCCTAAAAGGAACTATCGCCCAACAGCAAATGTTATTTCAGCGTCCATAGCAAGCTCGCCGTCAACGGTTGCTGTTACTTTTCCCTTACCGATGCCTCTTCGGATTTGAAGCAGTTCAACTTCCATCAGCAACGTGTCTCCCGGTCGTACCTGGCGCTTCCATCTCACTTTATCCGCACCGGCAAACATGGCGATCTTCCCTTTGTATTCATCCAAAGACAAGAGCGCGACCGCTCCGGTTTGCGCACATGCTTCCAGAGTCAGGACACCTGGAAAGATATTATAATCAGGAAAGTGCCCATTGAAGACTTCCTCATTCGCCGTGATGTTTTTCTTGCCAACCGCACGTTTTCCCGGCTCGAGCTCTTCAATCGTATCAAGAAGCAAAAATGGGTAACGGTGTGGAATGATTTCTTTAATCTGTTCAATGTTTAATTTCATACCGAGATACTCCTTCTCTTTCTGGTTTACGGTTCTATTGTTTCTATGGATCTCTGGACATTATACATGATAGAAAAAGGTTAATCCAATGGGCAGTGTCTCCCTGTTTTCCGATCCACCGTTTAGCCAAAATAAAAAGAGAACCTCGGCCCCCTTATCTCTTCACATGGCTCTTTTCGCTAAACTACTTATCTTTGTTCACCAAATCCGAGATATGCGTCCATGTCTCTTTTTTGAACACATCCCCTGCTTTTCCGTCGCCTACGACCGAATAGCCAATCACGGCTCCCACGACCAGGCAGATCACCATAAGTACAACAATCACAATCAGGCGGAGCCAGATCGGAAAACGGCGTCTTCTTGACGTCCCGGTCTCCTGCTCTTTCTTTTTGCTTTCCCGCGACTTAGGTTTCTTTTCCTTAACCTCTTCCTCTTCGTTCATAGCTGCCATTTTATTTTTTCGGTATTCTTCCCTGCTGAGCTCGTTTCCCATTTTTTATCACCTGTTAACGAATTCCGTTGACGAGCCCCATCATTTGGTCTGCCATTGTAATGGTGCGTGCGTTAAACTGGTAGGATCGCTGCATATTGATGATATCCGTCATTTCATTTCCTGCATTTACGTTGGACATCTCAAGAGCACCCTGCATTTTTACGCTGGCCGGGTTTGCCGCCCGAAGCACTTGATTTGAATTTACACCAGCCGGAATTCTAAAATTATGCCCCACCGCTTCAAGCAGCTGGGGATGGACAGCATCAACAACCGCCAATCTGCCGCTGTTGACCACCCTTCCATTACTTAACGTTACCGAAATATTTCCGTTTTGTCCAATAGAAATTTCCTTGTACCCGGCTGGAATCCGAATCGGCCCTTTACCCCCCATTACAGCTTTGCCATCAGAGGTTACGAGTTCAAGATCGTTCTGCCCTTGAGCCGTTTTTAAATAAAACGCACCGTCACGGGTGTACTCGGTTACAGCCTTTCCGCCGCTGTCCCTCGTCTGGACCTGAAAAAAAAGCCCAGGGCTCAACAGAGCGATATCGAGCGCCCGTTCTGTCGTCTTGATCGCTCCCATCTCCAGGCTGATTGCCGTCGAACTGGCTCTTGCCCCGCTTCCCGCACGAATTCCTACAGGAGTATGCCGGCCAGCCTCATCCTTATTACTAAATGTATTATTAAATTTATTATCAATCTGCTGAAAAAGAAGGTCAGAGAATTGGACATTTCTTCTCTTAAAACCATTCGTATTGCTGTTCGCCATATTGTGGGCTGTTGTATCAAGTTTCTGCTGCAGCTGGCCCATGGTCACTGAAGCATTAATCATGGATGTATTCAACGCATGTCCCTCCCTATCCGATCTTTCCTACTTCGTTTGCTGCCTTTTCCATGCTTCGGTCATAGGCCTGAAGCACTTTTTGATTGGCCTCAAATGAACGGTAGGCTTCCATCATTTCTGTCATGGATTGTTCAGCATCTACGTTGGAACGTTCAACAAATCCTTGTTTTACCTGATAAGCCACCTGTGGATTGCCTGCAGCCGCCTCCGGTTGTTGATTGCCCTGCGGGCTGAATAAACCATTCCCCTCTTTCACCAGATCCATTGGGTTTGTAATCAGCGCAATTCCAAGTGTACCGGCACTGCGTCCCTGATCGAGAATGGCTCCATTTCCGCTCACTGTGAAATTCTCGTCCGAAACGGTTATGTGTTTTCCTTTGATATCAAGGACATAATATCCGTCCGTGGTCACGAGTTCATTATTGGCATCGACGGAAAAATGCCCGTTCCGGGTGTAGCGGGTTCCCCCATCTGCTGTTTCCACCATATAGAACAAAGAACCAGGTTTGCCTGTTTTTTTATCTATCGGGACGGAACCCTGAATCAGGGCAAGATCGGTGTTCACACCGCTTTCCTGCAGATCTCCCTGTACAAAGTTCGGGATCGCTTCTTGCATATAGACGCCCGTAGCCAGCTGGCCGCCCTGTTTCTGGCCCGCACTGGTTAACGGCGTCTTTCCGTTGGAGTCGATCCGTTCTAAAAGCATGGAAGGAAACGTCCTGAGAGTTGACTGATTAGCCTTATAGCCTGGTGTATTGGTGTTCGCAATGTTGTTGCTCAGCATTTCCTGGCGCCGCGGGCTGAGCAATCATTCCGGCAGCCGCAGTATAGAATCCTCTTAGCACACTGGTTCCCCCTCTAATCCGCACAATTCTTCTTATCTTTGTTATCGGCGAAAACTATTGGATGTTTATACTTACACAAAAAAAGACCCGTTTTTTCATAAAAACGGGTCCTTCATCATAGTAAGTGATTTATTTTATTCTGCGCTTTGGAAGCTTATCCATATGTTCTAGCATCAGGCCTGTTCCGTTTGCTACAGCCTTCATCGGCTCCTCGGCAATAAAAATAGGAACTTTCAGCTCTTGGGCAAACAACTGGTCGATCCCGTGAAGCAATGCCCCTCCGCCTGTTAAGATGATTCCTCGGTCAATAATATCGGCAGACAGCTCAGGAGGCGTCTTTTCGAGAACGCTTCTTGCTGCCTGAACCATCATCATGACAGGTTCAAGCAAAGCTTGTGTGATTTCCTCGGAACGGATGGTAACCGTTCGCGGAAGGCCAGTCACCATGTCGCGCCCGCGAATATCCATCTCCTCATCTCGAGCACCAGGGAAGACGGTGGCCACGTTCAATTTAATGTTTTCCGCTGTTCGTTCTCCGATCAACAGCTTATATTCTTTCTTGATGTAGTTCAGGATTTCACCGTCAAGCTTGTCCCCCGCCATTTTAATGGAAGAGGCTGTAACGATATCCCCCATGGATAATACAGCGACGTCTGTCGTACCGCCGCCGATATCCACAACCATGTTGCCGCTCGGCTGGAAAATGTCCATACCGGCCCCAACCGCTGCCACTTTCGGTTCTTCTTCCAGATAAATCGCTTTTCCTCCGCATTTTTCAGCGGCTTCACGAATGGCTTTTTGTTCAACAGAGGTAATGTTCGCAGGGGTGCAGATGAGAATTCTCGGTTTGGTAAACATGCCCTTTACATTTATTTTATTGATAAAATGCCTCAACATTTGTTCTGTCACTTCAAAATCAGCGATAACCCCATCTTTTAAAGGACGGATCGCCACGATGTTACCTGGTGTACGTCCCACCATCCTGAAGGCTTCTTCCCCCACAGCGAGCGCTTTCCCCGTGTTTGTGTCAATCGCCACAACAGATGGCTCGTCCAGTACAATCCCTTTTCCTTTTACATAAATCAGTACATTGGCCGTACCGAGGTCAATCCCAACATCCCTTGAAAACATTCATATATCCTCCCTGCATGCTCAGCACAAAACTTTACAAAAATCGTCAATTTTCGAATTTCTATCCAATAAAACATTCTATCATAAGTTTTGTTGAACCGGGAAAAAATATGTTAACTTTTTTGAACATTTTCCTGAACAAACAACAGCGGCATGCAAATATGCACGCCGTGTGAGGTGAATATCTTATTGTACGACTTCCTCTGCACCCTTTTTGTATTTGACCCGTGTTGCTTCACCACCCCTTAAATGCCTTATGGACTTATGGTACTCTAAAATCTCTTTCACATTGTTCGCCAAATCCGGGTTGATTTCAGGTAATCGTTCCGTCAGATCTTTATGAACGGTGCTTTTTGAGACACCAAATTCTTTTGCGATCATACGCACTGTTTTTCTTGTCTCCACGATATACCTTCCTATCTTGATGGTTCGTTCTTTGATGTAATCGTGCACACCACTCGCCTCCCCAAATTGGATGTGAGAGATGCGATAGAGACTTCTATGTTCAAGCTACGCGACCTGTCCTTGTGTGTCGTCTCCATGAAGTCAGAGTGTCCCGTCCCCTTTTCACCGCAGCCATACTACGTCTTCTCACCGCTCACCCTCAAAAGAATTGTAGGTTTTGTAACATCTTATTAAGACGAACGTACTTATATGCCAAAATCTCAAGAAGGACAAGGGAAAAAAGAAAAGCTGAGGCGCCCGGTCAGAGAATAAAGACGGTATACTCGCGAACAGGGGCGTGAAGCCACAAAAAAATTACTTGCAGTTCGACATGATTACTCACGAAAATGACTCCATTACTCACAGTTACGGCCAGTTTACTCACGGTTTTCAAAGCTTTACTCACAAAACACCTCATTTTCATTTACAGGAGATCAAAATAAAAACAGCCTGCACATGGCAGGCTGTCTTTTCATTTTGATCAGTTATCGTTGCTGGATGACTGTTCAGAGTTTTCGCTTGTTGAAGAAGATTCTTTCTCTTTGTTTTTTTCAGGAGCGGCATTGCTGTCCTGAACACTGTCAGATTTACTTTGTTCAACTGAAGCTCTGTCTTCCTTTTTGCTCGCTTGTTCTTCTTTGTCCACCAGCTTCTCAATTTGTGAAGCCGATTGGTTCCATGCAGATACTGGATCTACAGCGATCCCGTCTTTGCGGATTTCAAAGTGAGCATGGATTTTCGCGTCCTTGTCATACAGGTTTTGGCCTGCTGAACCGACAACTTCACCCTGGTTCACTCTGTCGCCTTCTTTCACTTTTACAGAAGCGAGAGAAGAGTAGTGAGTGATAAGGCCATTCGTATGCTCGACTTCAACAACATAGCCCAGCTCAGGGTCTTTCACTGACTTTGTAACATTACCACTCATGGCAGCAGTGACATCAAATGTTTTTCCGCTCTCAGCAGCAAGATCGATTCCTTTATTTTGGTAGTAGATATTATTATAAAATACGAGAGCAGCTTCTTGTTCCTTTGCAGATGCATCAGGATCAAAGAATTCTTTTTTAATCGCTACGCTGTTAGGATCCTTTGCCGGCATCTTGAATACTTCTTTAGAGACACTGACCGGAACGGCTTTATCATTTTTGTCAAAAGCACTGTTCGGCTCATCCTTTGAATTAGATGCATCATTTTGATACCACAAAACGGAAGCTAGAACTACTGCGGCAAATGCGAGATAGACTGCCGGGTATACCCATCGTTTTTTCATAAATCTGCCCATTTTCCTGCTTTTTAGCGGAACTGTTTTTTGGGATTGTTTTTCTTCATCTTTCATTTTTATCATCACCTCAGCAATCATTCTGAACAGGATTCAGAAAATATATACTTTGGTGTGAAAAAAAATGGGATATTATTTTTCGACAAAGACTGGAATACTATGCATGATTCCTAAAACTTTATTTTTCTCCGATGGATGATGAAGGAGAGTAAAGCTAAAGACCCGGCGTTTTTCACCGGGTCTTCAACGTTTAGTCCTTTACAGTAGAGCGGCCGGAATGAGGCTTATAATCCGATATGGACACTCCTTTAAAATAGTATTTGACGATTTGTTTGTAGTTCTTGCCGTCCTTCGCCATTCCGTTTGCCCCATACTGGCTCATACCGACTCCGTGGCCGAATCCTTTCGTCGTGGCGATGACTTCTTGTTTCTTTTTCGTAAGTGTAAAATCGGCAGATCGAAGACCAAGCTTCTCACGGACCTCTTTGCCTTTAAAGCTTTTTCCGTCAATGGCCATGCGGGCGATCCGGTTACCCGCTGTCCTTTGGATCACCTTGCCAACCTCGCCGTCTTTTTGGATCACGACTCCCAGCTGCTTCTCAACATCAAGGAGAGGGATTTCCTGTTTTTGCTCAAACTTGGGTGTGTCACGGTCCCATGGACTCTTTACACTTTTTAGATAGGGATACTTCGTGCCCCAGTAATCCTCGCTGTTTTCGGTATAACCGTTGCTTGTTGAAAAGAAACTCGCGAAGATCGGTTTTCCGTCGTACGTTAAAATTTTTCCTCTCGTCGCCGCCACCGCTTTGGTGATCTTCTCCATCTTTTCTGGATATTCGTCTCCCCATTGCTTCTTCAGCTCATCATCATTTTTGTAGACCTGATGGAGGATGGAGTCTGTAACGGCCGCACCGCCTGGAAGGTTCCCCCCTTGATCGGTGTTGTCTAACATCCTCGCGATGTAAGTTCTGGCTGTTAACGCCTGAGCCTTTAAGGCCTCTAGTTTGAAGTCAGCTGGCATTTCAGAGGCAACGACTCCTTTGACGTATTCTTCGAGTGCAACCTTTTCCACCTTTTTCTCAGCTGTCCGATAGACAGGTACAGCCAGTGTGGATGATAGACTTGGAAGAGCCGCCCGTTTCATCTCCTTCGGTTTCGTTTCTAGCAGAAATGATGTTTTGGAAGAGTAGGGCAGCACGAGCAGAGACGGAAGAAGAACAGTGACTACTACAAAAACAGAGACGAAGAAGGTAATCGGCTTCATTTTCATGAACATTCTGCCTGGCCTCCACTGATTTGATTAGTCTTTACAATTTATGGAGGGGAACAAACTATTAGAACTTGTTTTTCCTTTCATCCTCTGAGATGGCTTTTCAATCTCATAGAAAAAGCCCTGCCAGGTGCCTAGCAGGGTCCTTGCTTTTTAATAGACGCCGACCGCATCAAAAGATTTGTTGACGGAATTTACTTCTGCAGAACCCGCGCCATACAGGTCAGCAGCAGCCTGAACGAGTGCGGCTCTAGCCTGGCTGAATGTGGCGTTCGCCGTGAGATATACCGTATTGGCGCGGTAATAGATTGCTCCAAGCTTGCTGTTGCCGATGCCAGAAACCGTTACGTCGTAGTGGGTTCCTCCAACGGCAAGCAGATAGGCCTGTTTATTGATGATTCCGCTGTTCGTATGGACTCCGCCATTGTCACTCGTTCCAGTGTAGCGTTTGGAATAGTGGTCAGGGTCACCGTATTTCGCAGGGTCGCTCATTGAACGAAGGGCATCATTCGGTGTGTTCGGCGTATAGATATCTTCCCCGATTTGATAATCTGGATTACGGTTATCGTAGAACTCGACCAGCGTTCCAAAGATATCAGAGATAGCCTCATTTAAAGCACCGGATTCATTTTGGTACACGAGATTGGAGCTTCGTTCGGTTACCGCGTGGGTTAATTCATGGCCTACTACATCCAGACCGCCGGATAGCGGAATAAAGGCAGTACCGTCACCGTCTCCATAGACCATTTGCGCCCCGTTCCAGAAGGCATTGTTATATTTCCGGCTGAAATGGACTGTGGATTTGAGCGCTGCACCATTGTTATCAAAGGAGTTGCGTCCAAATACATTTTTGTAGTAGTCATATGTCACTCCTGCATAGTAATGAGCATCTACTGCTGCACCGTCATATACGGCATTAAAGACGTTGTCAGTATCAGCCCATAATGAACCGGGAAGGGACTGGCGGTTCTTGCCGTCATATGTAAAGATCCCGCTTCCTCTTGTATTATCCTGCAAGTAGTAGGTTGAGCCTGATAACAAAGTTCTCAGCGTTTTCGAGTCGCCAAGCACACCTTTTCCTGTGCCGGTTGTATTGGTTCCGGTTAAGGTTCCGCCTGGTTTGGAAGCAGCGCCCCCGCCATTTGCCTCATCGAGATTATTATATTTGTTCACAATCCTGCCTGTTGCAGCTTCAACAAAATAGTTATAGTTCCCCGGCGTTGGAGACAGGAAATTTAAATTTACGAGATAGGCATAAACAGCTTTATCGCCTGAGGTGTAGACAACAAGATCGGCTGTAGGTGCCTTCTCATAATCAGGAGTATATCCAAGATCCTTAACAGCTTTGGCAATCGCCTTCTTGGCAGAAATTTTCTTTGTATTTTCCAGGCTGCTCTTTTGATCAAGGTTCGGTACAACTGAACCTGAAACTACTGTCAGAACTCCGTCTCTATCAACATGTGCGACCTGGGTAGAACCCCAGACAGGAACTCCCTTATACTTCTGCTGCAGACGCAAAATCGTGGAGCCTAGCTTGTCCTTCTGCTGAGACTGCACCTCAAAAGAATCCTCTGCTTTTTGAGACCCGAGCTTGTATGCACTCTTATGCTCATTTAAATAACCAAGAACAACGGCTTCAGCATTATGGCCAGTAGCTTTCGTCAAACTGCCAGATACGAATTCAGGTGTACCTTTTTGTTCGCTGACCTTGTAACTCGACAGAACATTTTTTGGTGCTGCTAAAGACGTTGCCGGTGTAAGAGCAGTTGCTGCCAAACCAATAGTTAGACCAAATGCCAGAGCCTTTTTCTTCACGATCACATCCCCTTTGTCTTATATAGAATGGCCTTGCTTGACTCTATATTACTTGATTTTCCTTTAATTTCAAACTATTCTCAAAATTTTGAATATATCATACTAGAATTTTTTCATTCCTTTCATCAGCTAGGCCTTTTCAATCACTTTTATTAATGGAATTTCTCATGCTCTTTTTACTACACCTTTAGAAAACACAATTAAAAAAGGCTTCCTGCAATTGCAGGAAGCCTTTTAGCATATGAATTAAGCAAGATTAGATTTTAATGATACCGATGATTTTTCCTCTGTTGGAACAACTTTCGATTCTTCGTTGACACGTTCGATGTCAGCTCCGAGATCACGAAGTTTTTCTGTAAATCCTACATAGCCGCGGTCG
Source organism: Fictibacillus sp. NRS-1165 (assembly GCF_050468105.1). Lineage (NCBI taxonomy): Bacteria > Bacillati > Bacillota > Bacilli > Caryophanales > Fictibacillaceae > Fictibacillus > Fictibacillus sp. NRS-1165. The sequence continues at coordinate 207,071 of NZ_JBDPNU010000019.1, read as the reverse complement.
ATATGCTTAAGCTCAGTGACGCGAGTATATCCGTCCGCTACAAGGCCAGCAAGAACAAGTGCTGCTCCTGCACGCAGGTCTGTCGCCGCAACCTCGGCTCCCTGTAATGAAACAGGTCCGTTGATTACAGCAGAACGGCCTTCAATTTTAATATCTCCATTCATGCGGCGGAATTCCTCCACATGCATAAAACGGTTTTCAAACACAGTTTCGGTAATGACACTTGTACCGTTTGCCCGAAGGAGCAGTGCCATCATCTGTGACTGTAAATCAGTCGGGAATCCAGGGTGAGGCATGGTTTTAATGTCCACTGGTTTTAATTCTTCTGATCCAATTACACGAAGTCCGGTTTCTTCGTCTTTAATGGTAACACCCATTTCTTCCATTTTTGCAATTAATGGGCGAAGGTGCTCGGCAATCGCTCCTTCAACAAAAACGTTACCGCCAGTAATCGCTGCAGCAACCATGTACGTACCGGCTTCGATACGGTCAGGAACCACAGCGTGAACTGCACCGGAAAGCTCTTCTACACCTTCAATGCGGATCGTACCTGTTCCTGCACCTACTACTTTTCCTCCCATGGAGTTGATATAGTTGGCGAGGCAGACAATCTCAGGCTCTTTTGCTGCATTTTCAATGATGGTTGTTCCTTCAGCAAGGGCAGCAGCTGAGATGATATTTTCTGTAGCTCCTACACTTGGGAAATCTAAATAAATTTTTGCGCCCTTAAGCCGGCCATCGATGCTTGCTTCAATAAACCCATTCCCGATTTTAACAGTAGCACCCATCGCTTCAAAGCCTTTTAAGTGCTGATCAATCGGGCGGGATCCAATGGCACAGCCGCCAGGAAGCGCGATTCTCGCCAAACCTACACGCGCAAGCAAAGGCCCCATTACTAAGAAGGATGCACGCATTTTACGAACATATTCAAACGGCGCTTCTGTTTTTAGAGCACCAGAAGCATCAACTTCGATCTCGCCATTCTCAAATTTAACTTCAATATTTAAATAACGCAGTACCTCGTTAATCGTATATACATCAGCAAGGGTCGGCACATCTTTAATCGTGCTTGTGCCTTTACTGGCTAAAATGGATGCTGCGATGACAGGCAGTACGGCATTCTTTGCTCCTTCTACCTTGACAGAGCCTTCTAACCGCCTACCACCACGGACAATGATTTTTTCCAACGATATTCCCCTCCGCGTCCAATTTCTATATTAATATTCAGACGTAATTATTGGTGTTCCAATTGTGACGGCAGTTTGGCCGCCCATTCCTTGATTTCTGATTGCAATCTGCAGATTCATTGCTTTGTGAGCTGTGTTCAATTTCTCATCCCAATGCTTAGTATATGCCGAGATTGATACAAACGTCTCTTCCTTCAGTTCTTCGACAGGAACAGCGGAGAACGTTGTCATGAGCTCAAGTGCTTGTTTATACAAACCAACGTCCATTGTATCACTATGTATCCCGGTGACACAAGAGAAAGTTGCAGTTTTTCCTTCAAAGTAGGTAGCGATCCTACTCTGAAACGATCTTGCAAATTGCTGGAATTGATTTTTATTCCAGCTCCTCCCTTCGACCGCATAAACAAGATACGTTGCCAGCTTTCCTTTTTGGGGGTAGGCTACCAGCGTAAGGCGCTCTTTTATACTCCCTGCCTCGGAAAATCGCACCCCGGACATTTTCAAATGTTCTTGTTCGTTGATTGCGTTCCATTTATAACCTTTAGCAGCCTTCTTTAATAATGCCGCTTTTTGTCGATACCCATTTACATCCGATGTAAAACCTGCACTACCTTTCGTGTAAACCGACCATTTTTTCATGATCACACCGTGCTGGTCCATCGCCTGCTTCATGTCCAAAATCTTCGTTACATTTGCCGTTTCTTTCGCCTGCACACTCGCATAAGAATGAACCAAAAATATAATAGCAAAAAATAGAATAATGTTCTTTTTCATTTTATTCCACCCGTCCTCTCCTGTATGTCTCATTCTTGCCAGAGGACGGTCCATTATTCATGGAAGTTGCAGTCATATTCCGACAGAAACTTCAGGTATTTACTTTGTTCAACAGTGAACAATCTTTTGCTGTATAGTGGGCTGCGATAGTTAATAGGTAAATGTTAAATTAAAATAAATATTTAAGCTGTGTGGAATAATTCAAATACGTGAGAAAGAAGCTGCTTACGAGGCTGGCAACTGCGATCGTCACAAGGACGAATAGCACTCGTGCCTGGATCACTTTGCCTTTTTTGATGTATGTGTCAAATCTTATTGCCTGCATGGCCCACCATGTGATGACGAGAAAAAGCAGGTAAACAAGGATATGTAGCAGCGCTTGCTGCCCGGCTTGTTCAAACAACTCGGTTCCTCCTTGCCACAAGGCCTGATCGGCCAGGTGTTTACTAAACAACACCATGATAACACACATCAACAGAAAGTAGCATAAACTGAATTTTACCATAAAGGAACAGACAAAAGACCTATTTTTAACCATGTTCCCAATTTTGACATAACTATCAAATCCAAGGGTATCTTTTTACAGAAAAAGGGGTCTGCATCACTGCAGATCCCTTATTTTTGCTCCATAACCTGGAAAAAATCGTTGAACTGAAATTCATTGTAAAAGAAGTGCAGAGCCGCTCCCGGGAAGATCCCGAAGAACAACGTCGCTGCCGCGCATACAGCCGTTACAACCAGGAGGCCTTTCTTATGCTGTATCCTGGGTCCTTCCTGCCCCGTGCGGAAAAACATCTGGCCGATGATATTGAAATAATAGAAGTAGGAGACGACCGTCGTAGCCATCAGGATACCCGCTAATATGTAATGTCGGGGATTTGTTCCAAGAGCATTCATAAAGATGCCGAATTTACCGGCAAACCCTGCTGTTAACGGAATGCCTGCCAATGAAAGAATGAAGATCGTCATGGCCACCGCAAGCCACGGAGAACGCTTATACAAACCTTCAAAACCAGATATATCGTTCGTCCCTGCTGCTGCCGTTACTGCCTGAATGACGGCAAATGCACCAATATTCATAAACAGATACGCCAAAAGATAAAACCAGGTGGTTTCAAACAGCAAGGCCGAAACGGATACGAATGGAACAAGAATATAGCCGGCCTGCGCAACCGAAGAATAGGCGAAAAGCCGTTTAATGTCCCGCTGCCGGAGGGCGATCACATTTCCGGCGATCATCGTTGCCCCAGCTAGGACAGCGAGATACGGCTGTACTTGAAGCAAGAGCTGATCTCCTTTTATGCCTGGCGCCGAACTGAAGCACAAGAGGAAGAAGCGAAGGATCAGCGCAAATCCCGCTGTCTTGGAAACGACGCTTAAAAAAGCGGTTACAGGAAGCGGAGAACCCTGATAGACATCAGGTGCCCACATATGAAAAGGAGCGGAAGCGATTTTAAAGGTAAGACCGGCAAATGTGATAAAGAAAGCAAACACAAGTAAAAACTGATTCTGCAAAATGCTCGTATCCCTCAGAGCCGCTCCGACCGCATACAGGTTCGTTTCCCCCGTCATCCCGAAAATGTAGCTCATTCCAAACAATGTGACCGCTGTTGAAATTCCGCCTGTTACCACATATTTAAAAGCGGCCTCATTTGACTCCATTTTCCGCTTTCTCAAACCGGCCATGACATAGGAAGAAAGGGAAAGGAGCTCCAGGCCGATAAACAAGGTGATCATATCTGCGCTGGAAGCCATAACCATGGCTCCAAGCAAGGCGGTGAGGAGCAGATAATAAAATTCCCCACGGTACTCCTCTTCTTCCTTCATTTGATAGTCGTAAGCTAAAACCAAGATCAGCCCTGTTCCCAAAAGCAAAATCAGCTTAAATGCCTTCGAGAAGGAATCCAGCCGATACATATCATGAAACAGTGATGCACCCGGATCGCCAAACTGAAGGTATAAAAAAATGAAAGATGCTGCGATTCCCGCTATGGCCAATATCCCGAGAGGACGGCGGCTTTTCGTCCCTGTCATAAACAGGTCGAGCAAGGACAGCAGAAGTGCTGTGCCTAAGACAACAAATTCAGGCGCCATGATTCCCCAGTTCATTGAAGTTAACGTTTGAAGATCCATCTAGCTACCCCCTTAAGCCTAACAAGATTGTGTCTAAAACCGTGTGTAAAGGTTCGCTAAGCATTCCCGGATAAATGCCGATAACGAGCACGAGGCCGAGAAGAACAAAGGCCGGAATCTTTTCGCGAGCCGTCATATCACGTCCAACAGGATAAGATTCTCTCGTTGGCCCAAAGGTTACGGAGAGAACAGCGCGCAAAACATATACCGCCGTCAATACGATTCCGAGAGTCCCGACTGCAGCAATGACCGGCATCACCTTGAAAAGCCCGAGAAAGGCCAGAAATTCACTGATAAACCCCGACATGCCCGGAAGCCCAAGCGACGCCAGTCCCCCGGCGAGAAGGACGCCTGCAGTGACCGGCATGGCGCCTGCAAGCCCGCTGTATTCTTTTAAATCTGAAGAACCCGTCCGTTCGTACAGCACTCCGATCAGGAAGAACAGCAGAGCGGAGATCAATCCGTGAGAGATCAGCTGAAATATGGCTCCCTTTAATCCGGCTTCATTCATGGCGGCAAAGCCGATCAGTACGATTCCCATGTGAGAGACAGAAGAGTAGGCCAGTACTTTTTTCAAATCCGTCTGTACAATGGCAAGAAAAGCACCAAAAAGAAGGTTGATCACTCCCAGGACCGCGATCCAAACCGCCAGCTGTTTAAATTCAGCAGGAAAGAATCCGATTCCGAACGTAAAGAGCCCGTATGCTCCAATCTTCAAAAGAATCCCTGAGTGGATCATAACGATGGAAGGCGGTGCTTGAACGTGCACCCTTAGCATCCATGTATGAAGGGGCACAATCGGCAGTTTAATCCCAAAAGCGACCAGCAGAGCAATAAGGACTGACATGCGGAACGTGCTTCCGAGACCCGGATGGCCATTTGTGCTGAGTATTTTCGCAAGTTCCCCATAATTGAGCGTTCCTGCTCTCATAAAAAGGGCTACGAATACAATGAGCAGAATGGCAGAACCGATTCCGTTATAGATCAAGAAGCTGTATGCCGCCTTTTCCCTGTCCGCATACCCCCACCTGCCGATCAGGAAGAACATCGGAATCAGCGTGATCTCAAAGAAAATGAAGAAGAGAAAGAGATTTTGAGCGGCGAACACCCCTAACATACCGAGCTCCAAGATCAGAAAGAAGATGAAATAACTTTTCCAGTCATGCTTTACGGTCCATGAACCTACGGCTGCCAGAACAGAAATAACAGCCGTGAGCAGCATGAGGACAAGTGACAGGCCATTAGCGCCCACTTCATACCTAATAGAAAAATAGGCGGCATCTCCCGATTGAAGCATTTTATAGGAGATCCAGTTCACCTGTTCAGCAAGCTGGATTCCAGAAGCCGAACGGTCAAAGGAGGCTGCTGCGATGACCGCGATCAGCATGGGAAGAAGTGCACCGAGCAGGCCTGCGAGTTTTAGGGCTCTCTCATTTTTGGAAGACAGTAAACTTAGAGCAAGAATACCGGCCAGCGGAGAAAACACCAGGATGGAAATCAGGTGGCTCATGAGAAATACCCCCCTGCCGCAGCAAAGAATAGTAGGATAATAACGAGGCCTGCAACAGCGACGGCACCGATTCTCTGCACCTGGCCATCGTACATATAGGAACCTCTTTTACCAAGCCATTGAATGAGGCTTACCGTTCCGTTTACAGCCCCTTCAACGAGGTACCGGTCAACATAGCTCCAAAGGTAGCTAAATCCCGTTGTTCCTCTGACAACCGTCGCGTCATAGGCCTCATCCACGTAATACTTGCGGTAAACGATCGTGCTGAGAGAAGGCAGAGAACGCGACAGCCAATTTCTCGACAGTTTCTTTTTACCGTACATGAGATAGGCCAGTAAGATTCCAGCCAAGGATACCGCCGTAGCAAGAATCGGAATCCAAATCGTCCCATGCTCTCCTTCTGCAGCGAACCGGACAGGGCCGTGGCTTAAATAATCTGCTAAAAAGGTTCCGAACCATGGGGTATTTAAATAACCAGCCAAGACAGCCAGGACACCGAGAACCGCCATTGGAAGGATCATCGGGCCATCGGATTCCCCCACCTTCCCATGCTCTTGGCTTGGGCTTCCTGCGAATACCATAAAAAACAGGCGGAACATATAAAAGGCGGTAAAAAAGGCAGCGAGTACAGCGAGAACAAATAATCCATATCTTCCATCCCCGTAGGTTGCCATTAAAATTTCATCTTTACTGAAAAAACCGGAAAAGAGCGGAAAACCGGAAATGGAGAGTGCTCCAATCAAAAATAAAGGAGCTGTAATTTTCAGCTTTCTCCAAAGACCGCCCATCTCTTCAATATTTTGTGTATGTACAGCATGGATTACACTCCCCGCAGCCAGGAACAGGAGAGCCTTAAAAAACGCGTGAGTCATCAGATGGAAGACTCCGGCTGTATAGCCGCCGGAACCGAGGGCGAGCATCATGTAGCCAAGCTGGCTCACGGTGGAATAGGCGAGCACCCGTTTAATATCCTTCTGCATCAGACCGATGGATGCGGCAAATATAGCGGTAATCCCTCCAACAACGGCGACGGTGGTCATGGCCGCAGAGGAAGCTTCAAAAAGCGGATACATGGCGGCCACGAGATACACACCTGCAGCGACCATCGTTGCTGCGTGGATCAGCGCAGACACTGGCGTTGGACCTTCCATCGCATCAGGAAGCCATGTATGAAGCGGAAGCTGCCCCGATTTACCGACTGCTCCTACAAAAATAAGAATGGCGATCAGCGTTATCATATCCGAGGAAATCGTTCCGTCGGCTATCGCTTTGAAAATCTCATCGTATTCAAAGCTTCCAGCCTGCCAGTATAGGAGGATGATACCGATAAAGAGTCCAACGTCTCCGATCCTGGTCATGATAAAGGCTTTTTTCGCGGCGGCTTTCGCTTCCGGCTTAAAATAATAGTATCCGATGAGAAGAAACGAACCTAAGCCGACCAGTTCCCAGAACATATAGACCTGAAGCAGGTTAGGGGACAGAACAAGCCCCAGCATCGCAAAGGTAAAAAGACCCAGGTAGGCAAAAAACACATGGAAACGGTCATCTCCATGCATGTAACTCTTCGAGTAGACATGTACAAGAAAGCTTACGAGCGTTACGATGACAAGCATCAACGCATTCAGCGGATTGATTTCGTATCCCATCGTTACGGCATGTTTTCCGATCGACAGCCATACTCCTTCTGCCTTGTAAGATTCCCCGCCCCATTGGCCGAGCATGACAGCAACAGCCAGCATCAAGGATAGCAAGGTTGCTCCGATACCGGCGTAGGCAGAGGCTTCTTTTAGTTTTTTTCCAAAAAGTAAAAGAAGGATGAAGGATAGCAGCGGTAACAGTGGTATCAGCCAGGCATTCTGCATCATCTTTTCCAACCCCTTTTTAGCGCTTCATAATATCCATTTCATCCACATTAACGGTCTTGCGGTTTCGGTACAGGGCCATCAGAATGGCCAGCCCTACCGCCGCTTCAGCAGCCGCAACGGTGATGGTAAAAAGTGAAAAGATCTGTCCGGTCAGGCCGGGTTTGGCGCCATACTTAGCAAAAGCAACAAGGTTAATGTTAACTGCGTTCAGCATCAGTTCAATGGAGATGAGCACGATGACTGCATTTCTTTTCGTCAGCGCTCCAAACAGCCCGATGCAGAACAGGATCAGGGCCAGTACAAGGTAAACGGACAAAGGAATACTATTCATTTTTCAGCCTCCTTCTCTTCGTCCCTTTTCGCAAGCACAATCGCTCCGATCAAGGCCACCAATAGAAGGACAGACGTCAGTTCAAATGGAATGATGTATTTTGAGTAGAGTTCGACCCCAATTTTTTTCGTGTTCTCAATGTGTAAATCAGCCGCCGGTGACCCGAGGCTGAGACGGTTTATGCCAAAAAACATAATCAGGAAAAAGAGTGCTACTCCTGCTCCTGACAATAAAACGGTCATCCTTGGCATCTTTGATTCCGTATCCCGTTCATGGCGGGTGAGCATGATCCCAAACAGCATGATGATCGTGATGGCACCAGAATAGATCAGCACCTGGACGGCAGCCACAAATTCTGCCGACAGCGTGATGTAGATGCCGGCGATGGCCAGGAACGTGAACACCAGCGCCACCACCATATGAACCACGTTTGACAGATTAATCATCAGTACACCGCCAGCTATGGCAGCCAAGGCCAGGATAAAGAAAGCAATCATTTCTCCTGTCATGCTTTATTCTCCTTCCTCACGTTGCTGTCGTTCTCATCGAGCCAAAGCAGATCTTTGAACAGTTCATCCCGGCTGTACTCCGCCAGTTCGAAATTGTTGGTCATGACGATTGCTTCAGTCGGGCAGACTTCTGTACAAAGATCGCACAGAATGCAGATCTCAAAATTGATGTCATACGTATCAATGATTTTCCCTTTTTTCCCAGGGTCGGGATGGGGCTTGCCAGTCAGCTGAATACAGTCTGTCGGGCAAATGTTCGCACACTGATTGCAGACGATACATTTTTCCGGATAGAATTTCTGAATGCCCCGGAAACGGTCTGGCATCTGAAGAGGGACATCCGGATATTGTGTTGTCACATTCTGCTTCGTCAAATTACTGAGCGTATATTTTAAGCCCTTTGCAAGACCTTTCACCTCACACCACTCCTTTTTTGCTAGACCTATCTTAAGAAGAGTTCTTTCACAACGGCACTGACAAAGATGTTGAGTAAAGCGACCGGCAATAGTACTTTCCACGCAAACTCCATGAGCTGATCGGCTCTCAAACGAGGCATTGTTCCCCGGATCCATATCATAAAGAAGACGATCACGCTGAACTTCAGGGCGAACCAGATGATCCCCGGAATAAAGCCCAAAAACGGGATCGGCTTCCATCCGCCAAGAAAAAGGACGGTCGTTAAAGCAGCCATGGCAAAAAGATATACATACTCCGTAAGCATAAAGAAAGCCCAGCGAAAGCCTGAATATTCTACGTGATAGCCGGCGACCAGCTCAGATTCAGCTTCCGGCAGGTCGAACGGAGTACGGTTCAGCTCAGCGATGGAGGAGATGAAAAAGACGATGAAGCCGAGCGGTGACAGAAAGATATAAGCCACCTTTTCCTGTCCGTTCACAATGTCGGTCAAATTAAGGCTTCCACTGAATAAAATCACCCCGATCACCGAGATGACCAGAGGAATCTCATACGAAATCATCTGGGCCGCAGACCGCATTCCCCCTAGAAGCGAGTATTTATTGTTGGAAGCCCATCCGGCCATTAAAATGCCTACCGTGGTAACACCTGATATGGCTATGTAATACAGAAGGCCGATGCTGAGATCGGAAAACTTCAGGTGCTCAGAAAAAGGAATCGCCGCTAAAACCATGAACGCCGGAGCAAAAGCGAGAACCGGCGCCAGAATAAAAAGCGGTTTATCGGCAAGCTTCGGTATGGTGTCTTCCTTGATCAGCAGCTTCAGCACATCTGCCACGGTCTGAAGAAGACCGAAACGCCCGCCGACCCGGTTTGGCCCCGGGCGAAGCTGCATGAACCCCAGTACTTTTCGCTCTGCCAAAATGGCATACGTGACAAATCCGAGAACGATAACCAGCAGGCAGGCTCCTAAACCGAAAAAGATGGCCGCATGGATCCAGCCTGGAGGCGAGGATAACAAATGATTCATCATCAGCCGTCCACCTCCCCTAACACGATGTCGATTCCACCCAGTATGGTAATCAGGTTTGAAATGTTTTCCCCTACAAGGAGCTTTGGCAATATTTGAAGGTTATAAAAAGACGGCCTTCTGAATTTCAGGCGGTAGGGCTCCTTTTTCCCTTCCGAAGCAATATAACAGCCGATCTCCCCGCGCGGCGACTCGATCCGGACGTATGCCTCTCCTTTTGGCGGCTTGATGATCTTTGGCACCTTCGCCATGATCTCCCCGTTTTCAGGAAACTGCTCCACCGCTTGCTCCACAATTTTTAAGGATTCTTCAATCTCTGCCATCCGGCACTGATAGCGGGCCCAGGCATCCCCGCTGTCAAAAGAGGGAACATCAAAGCTGAACCGGTCATAGATGGAATAGGATTCGTCTTTTCTCAAGTCCCAGCTAATCCCCGTACAGCGCAGGTTAGCGCCGCTCAGTGAGTAATCGAGGGCCTCTTCCTTCGAATAAAACCCAACACCTTTTACACGGTTCAGGAAGATTTCATTGCCGGAAACGAGGTCGTGATATCCCGACAGCTGCTCGCGCATGTAAGGAACAAATTCCCTGATTTTCTCGATCCAACCTTCCGGGGCATCCCATTTTACACCGCCAATCCTCATGTAATTGAACGTAAGACGTGCCCCTGATATTTCGTTCAGCAGCCCGATGATCGCCTCTCTTTCCCTGAAGGCATATAGAAAAGGGCTCATTGCTCCGATATCCAGAAGATATGTTCCAAACCAGACAAGATGACTGGCAATGCGGCCAAGCTCCATCACAAGAACACGAAGATATTCCGCCCGTTCAGGGATTTCAAGGTTCATCATCGTTTCCACCGCATGGCAGATCACATAATTGTTCGTCATGGCCGCAAGGTAATCCATCCGGTCGGTATACGGAATAATTTGTGTATATTGAAGATTTTCCGCGAGTTTCTCTGTCCCGCGATGAAGATATCCAATGACCGGTTGAGCTTCAATAATGGTCTCTCCGTCGATTTTCAGCACGATCCGGAACACCCCATGGGTGCTCGGATGCTGTGGGCCGACATTCAGCAGCATTTCCTCCGTGCGGATCACCGGCTACACCTCCACATCATACGGTTCATAATCTTTTCGAAGCGGGTGACCCACCCAATCGTCGGGCATCATGATTCTCGTTAAGTTCGGATGCCCGATAAAAGTTATGCCCAGCAGGTCGAAGGCTTCCCGTTCCGGCCAGTCAGCCCCCGCCCAAAGAGGGGCGAGCGAATCGATCACTGCTTCTTCTCTGTTGATTTTTACTTTTAATGCAACGGGACTGCGATGCGAGTAGGAATAAAAATGGTTGTAGACTTCTAGATGAGTTTCAAAATCTGTGGCGTGAAGTTCTGACAAATAATCAAAACGAAGTTCTTCGTGGTGTTTTAAAAGCTGTGCAACTTTAAAATATGTATCCGGTTTGGCAACGAGGGTCGGAACGTCCCTGGAGAGCCGGTTGATGTAGCTGTCTTCAAGTACATCCTCTCCCAATGCCTTTTGGATTAAGCTGACATAACGATCAAGGAGCGGCTGCAGGGGGGATGGTTTTTGTTCCTCAGCAGGCTCCTCAGCCTTCGTCGTGGCAGTTGCCGCTTTTGCTCTTGCAGCGGCGGCGGCTTTCGCCTTGGCGGCCGCAATTGCCTTTGCTTTTTCATCGGAAAGGCCAGATGAATCTCCCGCTCCCTCTCTCGCTGCTTTTGCTTTGGCAGCAGCTGCCGCTTTTGCCTTCGCTGCTGCGGCGGCCTTTGCTTTCGCTGCCGCCTTTGCCTTTTCATCGGCTGCGGGATCAGATGGGTCTCCCGCTCCCTCTCTCGCTGCTTTCGCTTTGGCAGCAGCTGCCGCTTTTGCCTTCGCTGCTGCGGCGGCCTTTGCTTTGGCTGCCGCCTTTGCCTTTTCATCGGCTGCGGGATCAGATGGGTCTCCCGCTCCCTCTCTCGCTGCTTTCGCTTTGGCGGCAGCTGCCGCTTTTGCCTTCGCTGCTGCGGCGGCCTTTGCTTTCGCTGCGGCCTTTGCCTTTTCATCAGCCAGAGAATCATTGGTACTTGGTGCTTCTTCTTTTTCTCTTAATGCTTTTGCCTCTGCAACCGCCTTTTTCTTTCGCTCTTCAATGCTCATTTCCTGGGAAGAATTTTCGTTCTCCTCTTTTTTCTCGAGCGCTCTTTGTTTGGCAAGCTCCAGGGCCTTCGCTTTCGCCTCAGCTGCAGCCTGCTTTTTTAATTCAGACTCTGGAGATTGTCCATCGTTTTCGCTAGGCATGCCTTACATCACCTTCTTCCCAGTCTTCGCTTCGTAACGGATCTTCTCCTGCAATTTGTTGATTCCATAGATAAGGGCTGCAGGATTTGGCGGACAGCCGGGAATATAAACATCAACAGGAACGATTTGATCTACTCCTTTAACGACAGCATATGACTTGATATAAGGTCCTCCTGCTGTAGCGCAAGAGCCCATGGCGATCACCCATTTCGGTTCCGGCATTTGATCATAAAGCCTTTTAAGAACTGGAGCCATCTTTTTTGTTACCGTTCCGGAGACAATCATGACATCCGACTGTCTTGGGGAGGTCCGGAATATGCTGCCGAAACGGTCCAGGTCATAGTGGGATGATCCTGTTCCCATCATTTCTATGGCGCAGCAGGCAAGGCCGAACGTAAGCGGCCATAGTGAATTGCTTCTTGCCCATGCTTTAATCTGTTCCAAAGTAGTTAAAAAGATATTGCGTTCAAGCTCAGCTTTTTCTTCAGGCGAAATATCCGACAGTTTCAGATCCATTTCAGCACCTTCTTTTTCCAGGCATATACGAGGCCAAGGGCGAGCATCACAATAAAAATCCCCATTTCAATGAGAGCAAACGCGCCGAGATGTTCATAGGCGACCGCCCATGGATATAAAAATACGGTTTCTACATCAAAGATGACAAACAAGAGGCCAAACAAATAATATCTTACATTAAACTGGATCCAGCTTTGATGAAAGGGTTCTATTCCGCTCTCATATGTGGTTGCTTTCTCTTTTGTCGGTTTATACGGGCGGAGCAGGCGCCCTGCCGTTAATGCCCCAACCGGCAAAAGAATACCCAAGGCGAGAAAGACGGTTACAACAAGGTAATTGTTTTGGTAAACATGTGTTAAGTCCATCCATTACCTCCCTAATCATCAGAATTTTTTAAACATTATGTAATCGTATTCATTATAGCAAATTCCAAAATTTGTGTCGACACAGGAGGGAGACTGGCACTGGTTCATTACTATACTCCTATTATATGTGCTTGTTCGGGGGATAGAATGAGGGTGAACGCAAAGAGACTGGAATGGACTTTGCCCATTCCTTGTCTCTGCGCTGAAGGGATGGATTTTAGAGGGTCTCTTTTAGCGACAGTATGTCTGACAACGGTAAATAGGAGGGTGTTTATGAGGATCAGAAAGGAAGCTGAACTGGAGTGGGCGATACAAAAATATGATGTTATGGCGAAGGGCTGCCAGTATTACAGCAAGATCAGAAACATGTTCCATGAGGCAAGAGGGGAAGAAGATTATGATAAAAATTTTCAATGCATTGGGAGAGATAGAGAGTTTTCCCTATTCGAGGAAAGCCTTTCTTAATACAGCCGAACATGTTTGGGGTTATTTCAAAAAGGCGGCTACACAGGAAGAAAAGAATCGATTCTTTTATCTGCTTGCCCCCTGCCGTTCCATACCGGGCGGCTTTTTGCTTTCTCAGCCTGAATCTGCAAAGCTATTGAGCTATATTAGTGTGTCGTATCCCAGCCCTTATTTGGGGAATTCTGCTTTATTGAAAAAGGTGCCAGGCACCCGCCTTTGACATATGTCAAAGAGCGGTGCCTGGCACCTAAAAAGATTAGATTGCTTCTGTGCTGTAGCTCATTTGGCGTTCGAGTTCCTCTGTGTGCTGCTTGGTTTGCTCAGGTGTCCAGCTTAAGTGTTTGGCCATCAAAGCAATTCCTTTTTCTTTCCATTGGCGTACGTAAGCAATGTCAAAGTACATCGCACTTGTACGGCGGATGAAGTAATCCGCAGGTGTTGTCGCCATCTCTTCGTCCATTGCATAGATCAATGTGGCATAGACGTTGACCGGCAATTTATTGAGATCGGCTTCTTTTTGGCCGTCCCGGATGATCTCAAACAGACGGTCAACATTGGAACCGTATTTCTTTACGAGTTGTTCCGCATCTTCCTTGCTTAAGCCGAGGTTTTGGCCCTCCGATACTTTTTGGCGGATATATTCAGGGTAGTGGCTGCTTCCTCCTACGTTCCCGCCTGATAGAACAAGGTGTTTCGTATTGCTTGTGTCGTATTTGATTCCTGCTTCCTCTTCAAGCTGGCCAGCTACGATATCTGCTACTTTTTCTGCCATTTTACGATATCCGGTTAACTTGCCGCCAGCAATCGTGATCAATCCTGAAGGTGAGAAGAACACTTCGTCTTTCCTTGAAATTTCAGAAGGATCCTTTCCTTCTTCGTGAATCAATGGGCGTAATCCAGACCAAGAAGATTCGATGTCTTTTTCAGTCATTTTCACGTCCGGGAACATGAAATTGATCGCTTTTACGACATAATCAACATCATCATGCGTAATTCTTGGATTTTTTAAATCCCCTTTGTAATCCGTATCTGTCGTACCGACATACGTTTTGCCTTCACGAGGAATCGCAAACACCATTCGTCCGTCTGGTGTGTCAAAGTAAACCGCTTGGCGGAGCGGGAAGCGCTCCTGGTCAATCACAAGGTGGATTCCTTTTGTATGGTGAATTCTTTTTCCTTTTTTGGATTTATCGATATCGCGCAGTTCATCGACCCACGGACCCGTTGCGTTTACAATTTTCTTCGCATGGATTTCGTGCACTTTGCCGGAAACTGTGTCTTCAGCTTTTACACCCAGTATCTTGCCGTCGTTGTCATAGATGAAATCTATGACTTTAATGTAGTTGACTGCTTTTCCTCCGCGGTTCACCGCTTCTTTCATGATCTCAAGGGTTAGACGGGCATCATCTGTTTTATACTCTACATAATAACCGCCGCCAAGCAGTTCTTTATTTTTCAAAAGGGGTTCGCGGTTCATGGTTTCGTCCTTGCTCAGCATCTTTCTGCGTTCTTTTCGTTTGACGCCTGCCAAGAAGTCATACACCTTTAAACCAATGGATGTAGAAAACTTGCCGAACGTTCCTTTTTTATAAAACGGAAGAAGCATCCATTCTGGTGTAGTAACATGCGGGGCATTTTCATAAACGATCGCACGTTCCTTCCCCACCTCTGCAACCAGACCGACTTCAAACTGTTTTAAGTAGCGAAGTCCCCCATGGACAAGTTTAGTAGAACGGCTGGACGTGCCTCCGGCAAAGTCCTGCATTTCCAAAACGCCGGCTTTCATTCCGCGAGTCGTGGCATCAAGCAGAATTCCTGCCCCTGTTACTCCGCCCCCGATGACTAACAAATCAAGGGAAGCGTTTTTCATATCTTCTATATATTGTTCCCTTTTATTGCTTGAAAATTGATTACCCATATCACGCCACTCCTTCTTTTTTCCATCTATTTATTCTTTTCCTAAACTACGTCATTTAAAGCGTTTTTTTGTAGGGAGAACAAAAAAAAGAGACCACAATATCCCTGAACCTATCTCAGGGTATTGTGGTCTCTCCGTAGCTCCGACCATTATTAACTTAGTGCTATCATAACAAGTTATGATGAAATTTGCAAATGTTGCGCTTTTATTTAAAAACTCGTGCTGCCTCAACGGCTTTTTTCCAGCCCTTGTAAAGGTCTTCGCGTTCTTTTTCTTCCATGCTGTAATCAAAGTCTTTTTCGACCTTCCATTTGTCAGCAATGGCTTCGCGTCCGCTCCAGAATCCTGTCGCAAGACCTGCAAGATATGCCGCTCCTAAGGCTGTCGTCTCGTTGATCTCCGGACGTTCTACCGGAACACCGAGAATATCCGCCTGGAACTGCATGAGGAAATTGTTCTTTACCGCTCCGCCATCTACACGAAGCTTTTTCAGTTCAATGCCGGAATCAGCTTCCATAGCTGTTAATACATCACGAGTCTGGTAAGCAAGTGACTCCAGTGTTGCGCGAACAAAGTGTTCTTTTTTCGTTCCGCGTGTCAAACCGAACACAGCTCCTCGTGCTTCGCTATCCCAATATGGCGTTCCGAGACCGACGAAGGCCGGTACCACATATACCCCATCAGAAGAGGTTACACGTTCAGCAAGCTCTTCACTTTCGGGAGAAGTGCGGATTAGCTGTAGACCGTCACGAAGCCATTGAACAGCTGATCCCGCTACAAAAATACTTCCTTCAAGCGCGTATTCCACTTTTCCATCAATGCCCCACGCGAGTGTCGTCAATAGTCCATGCTCTGAACGCACTGCTTTTTCTCCGGTATTCATCAGCATAAAACAGCCGGTTCCGTACGTATTCTTCGCCATTCCTGTTTCAAAGCAGGCTTGCCCGAATAGCGCGGCCTGCTGGTCACCGGCAATCCCTGCAATCGGAATACTTTCACCAAAGAAGTGATAGTCGATTGTATGACCGTACACTTCTGACGAGGATTTCACTTCAGGAAGCATAGAAGAAGGAACACCAAGGATATCAAGCAGTTCCTGGTCCCATTTCAAATCATAGATGTTGTACATCATCGTTCTGGACGCGTTGGAATAATCAGTAACGTGGGCTTCCCCGCCGGTCATTTTCCACAAAAGCCATGTGTCGATCGTTCCAAAGAGCAAATCGCCTTTTTCTGCTTTTTCACGTGCCCCTTCCACATTATCCAGGATCCATTTGACTTTTGTACCTGAGAAATAAGCATCGATCAGCAAACCGGTCTTGTCTCTGAATAGGTCGTTATGGCCTTGCGCCTTCAATTCTTCACAAATATCTGCCGTCTGCCGCGATTGCCATACGATCGCATTGTAAATCGGCTTCCCGGTAGTTTTATCCCATACTACCGCTGTTTCACGCTGATTTGTAATTCCTATGGCCGCTATTTCTTTAGGAGAAGTATTCGTTCCTTCGAGCACCTGTGCTACTACCGCAAGGATGCTTCCCCAGATCTCCTGGGCGTTATGCTCAACCCAGCCTGGTTTCGGGAAGTGCTGTGTAAACTCTTTTTGCGCTACGGAAACCACTTCGCCTTCTTTATTAAAAAGAATGGCTCGTGAGCTGGTTGTTCCCTGATCTAGTGATAATACGTATTTCTTTTCCATGGAAATAACTCTCCTTTGCAAAATTACTGGTTTTTCTTTGTTATTATGTTTTTGGTTAGTTCTTGATTCTTTCACCATGGCTAAACCCCTGTGTGCCGCTTTTTCCTGCAAAGTGAGCGGCTGCCAGCACCAATGCGGAAAATACCGTCCAGCTCCAAAAGAATGCGGTTACCTTGCCTTCGAACAGTGCCTGATAGAATAATGCGCCGAAAACGCCTCCCAAAATTGGCCCGACAACAGGAATCCAGGCATACTTCCAGTTCGACCCGCCTTTGCCGCTGATCGGCAAGAAGAAATGCGCCAGTCTCGGACCGAGGTCACGCGCCGGGTTAATCGCGTAACCGGTTGTGCCCCCCAGTGACAAGCCGATCGCTACGATTAAAAATCCGACGATCAAAGGATTGAGCCCTTCTGTAAACTTATTCGCCCCGATGGATAAAAGTCCTACAAGCAAAACCGCTGTTCCTATAAACTCACTTAACAGATTCGATAATGTATGTGGAATGGCTGGATCAGTAGAGAAAACACCAAGCTTTACAGCAGGATCCTCCGTTTGTTTCCAGTGAGGTAAAAATTGGAAATATACGATAATGCCGCCTAGGAAGCCACCAAGCATCTGAGCTGCAATGTATCCTGGAACCTGAGACCAGCTGAATTCGCCAATCGCAGCCATTCCTAAAGTAACTGCTGGATTCATGTGCGCTCCACTGAATTTTCCAACAGCGTAAACTCCCATGGTAACAGCAAGGCCCCAGCCAAGTGCAACGACGATCCAGCCCCCGCCTTCTGCCTTTGATTTCTTTAAGCTAACATTGGCAACAACGCCTCCGCCAAAAATAATTAAAATCATTGTTCCGATCATTTCTCCGAGTATCGGTGACATCCCCAACACACTCCTTCCAAATTAGACAAAAGAATGAAAACTTTCTCTTAGCGGAAAAAAAGACCAGCAAAAAATTCCCTTATTTTGTGTAAGGGCGTCCGCTGATCTCCGATTCTCCGTCAAATTATTAACTTGTCTAATATTTAATCACAGCTTGAAAACGCTGTCAATGGGTAAGGATATGGGAATTTCATGAAATGTCTAATCTACCAGAGTTCTTTATCGGAAGTGGTTACTGCCACCGCTCCGCCTTTGATCGCCAAGTCAATCTCTTCTCTCGTTCGGATCAACCCGCCAGCAAACACAGGAATCCCGGTTTTTTCATGAACTTCCGTGATGATGTTCGGCATCAATCCAGGCAAAACCTCAATGAAATCAGGCTGTGTTTTTTCGATGATCTTGTAGCTGGTTTCAAGTGCGATCGAATCGAGAAGAAATAAACGCTGAATGGCCGTCAAACCCTTCTTTTTTGTCGTTGTGATCACATTCGTACGGGTTGAAATGATGCCCGCTGGTCTGATTTCCTGACAAATAAATTCTGCTGCATATTCATCTGCCTTTAACCCGCTTATTAAATCCGCATGGATAAACAGCTTCTTTTTGGCCTGTCCGGCGATTTTCACCATGTTTTTCAACTGGGCGATATGGCTGTCCAGAATCACGATGTAGGTATACTGGCTGTTCAACAATTGTTCGAGTTCTTTCCATTTTCGGACCGCCGGTAAAATGGTTTGGTTTTGAAAGCTCATTTTTTTTCCTCCAAAATGCGGGTTTCCTTTATTATATACTCTTTCGCAACAAAAAAGAAAACCGTCCTTACAGGAGGGGTTCAAACCGATCATGAAAATAGAAAAACCTCCCCGGCCAAAACCAGGGAGGCTGCTTGCTTTTTTATCTGCGGCTCGCGACATCAATACGGTTAACCGCACGCCGAAGAGCAAGCTCTGCTCTTTGGTGGTCGATATCGTTTTGACTCGTTGCCGCCAAACGGCGCTCAGCACGCTCTTTAGCTGCTTGCGCACGTTCCATTTCAATCTCGCTGGCTAGCTCAGCCGATTGAGCAAGAACGGTTACTTTTTCAGGCCGGACTTCGATAAATCCACCGCTAACGGCCACATATTGTGTTCTTCCATCCTGATGCACACGTACAGCACTGATGGTTAAAGGAGCAACCAACGGAATATGTCCTGGCATAACACCCAGCTCTCCGCTTTTCGCTTTTGCGCTGACCATATTCGCCGTTCCTTCAAACACTGGACCATCAGGGGTGACTACACTTACTTCTAACGTTTTCATTTCGTCTTACCCCCTTATAGGTTTAGACCATTGTCTTCGCTTTTTCAACAACTTCATCAATAGAACCTACAAGACGGAATGCATCTTCTGGAAGGTCATCGTGCTTGCCATCAAGGATTTCTTTGAATCCTCGGATCGTTTCTTTAACTGGTACATACGAACCTTTTTGACCAGTAAACTGCTCGGCAACGTGGAAGTTTTGAGAGAGGAAGAACTGGATACGGCGCGCACGCTGTACAACCAATTTATCTTCTTCAGATAACTCGTCCATACCGAGGATCGCGATGATATCTTGTAATTCTTTATAGCGCTGCAATGTTTGCTGAACTTGGCGTGCCACATTGTAGTGTTCTTCTCCAACAACTTCAGGAGTAAGTCCGCGTGAAGTGGATGCCAATGGATCTACCGCAGGGTAAATACCCATAGCTGTCAATTTACGCTCAAGGTTAGTCGTTGCATCCAAGTGGGCAAACGCTGTTGCCGGAGCCGGGTCAGTATAGTCATCAGCAGGTACATAGATCGCCTGGATGGATGTTACAGAACCCTTTTTCGTGGATGTGATACGTTCCTGCAATTGACCCATCTCTGTTGCAAGAGTCGGCTGGTAACCTACCGCAGATGGCATACGGCCAAGAAGGGCAGATACTTCAGAACCTGCTTGCGTGAAACGGAAGATGTTATCAACGAAGAACAATACGTCTTGTCCTTCTTCATCACGGAAGAACTCAGCCATTGTAAGCCCGGATAGTGCTACACGCGCACGCGCTCCAGGCGGCTCGTTCATCTGTCCGAAAACCATCGCTGTTTTCTTAATAACACCGGAATCAGTCATTTCGTGGAAAAGGTCATTTCCTTCACGAGTACGTTCACCAACACCAGCAAATACGGAAAGACCGCCATGCTCTTGTGCGATGTTGTTGATCAATTCCTGGATGAGTACAGTTTTACCTACACCCGCACCACCGAAAAGACCGATCTTACCACCCTTAACGTAAGGAGCGATAAGGTCAACGACTTTAATTCCTGTTTCAAGGATTTCAGTACGAGTTGTAAGGTTTTCAAAGCTTGGTGCTCCGCGGTGAATCGGATCACGGCGAACGTCGGCAGGAACCGGTTCACCAAGGTCGATGTGGTCACCAAGCACGTTAAATACACGGCCTAGTGTCGCACTTCCTACAGGAACGGAGATCGGTTTGCCTGTATCATTGATTGCCATTCCACGTACAAGACCGTCTGTAGAATCCATCGCGATGGTACGGACAGTGTTGTCACCTAGGTGAAGGGCTACTTCAAGAGTTAATTGAACGCCTTCAGCGTCAACAGTTAATGCATTCAAAAGTTCCGGAAGACTGTCATCAAATTTAACGTCAACAACAGGTCCTAGAATCTGAGTTATATAACCTTTATTCATCGTTTCCCCTCCTAACTTCTGGCACTGGTTTGTGCCGGCATGCCTGAATGAGGCATAAAAATCTATTCGAGTGCCGCAACCCCGCCGACAATCTCGGTAATTTCCTGAGTGATGGCAGCTTGACGTTCACGGTTATACGTAAGCGTAAACTGGCCGATCAATTCGTTTGCATTGTCAGTTGCATTTCTCATCGCTGTCATACGAGAAGCATGCTCCGCTGCTTTAGCGTCCAATAACGCTCCGTAGATCAAGCTTTCAGCATACTGTGGAAGCAAGACTTCTAGAATCTCTTCTTCAGAAGGCTCGTACTCGTAAGAAGCAGTTGATGTGCTCGCTCCATCAAAGTCAGCCAGCGGAAGGACTTTCTTTTCCGTCAGCTCTGACTGGATGGCACTGACGAAATGGTTATAGTACATGTAAAGCTCGTCAAACGTTTCGTTCGCATATAGATTGACCGCTTTGCTCGCGATCGCTTTAATGTCTGCAAAAGATGGCTGGTCAGCCAGACCGGTAATGCTGTCCAAAACCGGCATGTTTCGGCTCTTAAAGAAGTTAAGGCCTACCTTACCTACAACGATGATCGCATATTCATCAGGAGACTGATGGCGCTCTTTAATCGTACGGAAAACGTGACGAAGAACGTTGGAGTTATAGGCACCTGCCAAACCGCGGTCTGCTGTGATGACAAAATATCCCGTCTTTTTCACAGGACGGCTAAGAAGCATAGGATGGCGTGCGCTCTTGCTTCCTGAAGCGATGCTGGAAACCACCTCCTGAATTTTATCCATATAAGGAACAAATCGTTTGGCGTTTTGCTCAGCACGGTTCAAGGCAGCAGCGGATACCATCTCCATCGCTTTTGTGATCTGCATTGTCTTTTTTGTTGCATCGATTCTAGCTTTAATATCTCGTAATGCCACTCGTATTCACCACCTTTTATTTAAGCTGGTTGCAGGATGCATACAGCATCCTGCAGTTATCTATTAGAAAACATTATTTTACTGTTAACACCGGATCCAGCTTCAGCCGCCAGGGACTCGAGACACTTCACTCTCTCACCCCGACACAAAAACCGTGTTGAAGCACAAGAGTTCCAGTGCTTTTCGTCCTTAAACAGCGGCTTCAGTTTTTCTTATGCAAAAACTTTCTTGAACGCTTTGATCGCATTGTCCAGCTCGTCGCCTTCTGGAAGTTTTCCAGTGGTTTTGATTTGGTCAAGAACGTCTTTAGAGTTGGTCTCCATGTAAGCATGAAGCTCTTCTTCAAATCGTGTGACATCTTCAACTGCTACATCGTCAATATATCCTCTTGTGAGGGCATAAAGGCTGGCAACTTGAAGTTCTACGCGAAGCGGTTTGTGAAGGCCTTGTTTAAGCACCTCAACCGTACGCGCACCACGGTTAAGTTTTGCTTGAGTCGCTTTATCCAAGTCAGAACCGAACTGAGCAAATGCTTCAAGCTCACGGAAAGAAGCCAGGTCAAGACGGAGTGTACCGGATACTTTGCTCATTGCCTTGATCTGAGCGGATCCCCCTACACGGGATACGGAGATACCTGCGTTGATCGCAGGACGTACACCGGAGAAGAACAGGTCAGACTGCAAGAAGATCTGTCCATCAGTAATGGAGATTACGTTTGTCGGGATATAAGCCGATACGTCACTCGCTTGTGTTTCAATGAACGGAAGCGCCGTGATTGAACCGCCGCCTAGATCGTCGTTTAGTTTCGCTGCACGCTCAAGAAGGCGTGAGTGAAGGTAGAAAACGTCCCCTGGGTAAGCTTCGCGGCCTGGAGGACGGCGAAGAAGCAAGGAAAGTTCACGGTAAGCTGCTGCTTGTTTAGAAAGATCATCATAAATGATCAAAACGTGTTTTCCATCCCACATGAACTCCTCAGCCATGGATACACCAGAATACGGCGCCAAGAAAAGAAGAGGAGCAGGCTGGGAAGCACTTGCAGAAACAACAATTGTGTAATCAAGAGCTCCATGCTCGCGAAGTGTTTCAACAACGCCAGCAACCGTAGACTCTTTTTGCCCGATGGCAACATAGATACAAATCATGTCTTGATCTTTTTGGTTGATGATCGTATCGATCGCTACTGCTGTTTTACCAGTTTGACGGTCTCCGATAATCAGCTCACGCTGTCCGCGTCCGATTGGAACGAGGGCATCGATCGCTTTGATACCTGTCTGAAGCGGCTCATGTACAGACTTACGAGCCATAACTCCTGGAGCTTTTTGCTCGATTGGGCGTGTTTTTACCGTTTCTACAGGCCCTTTTCCGTCAAGAGGAAGACCAAGCGGGTTAACCACTCGTCCTAAAAGTTCAGGTCCAACCGGAACCTCCATGATTCGCCCTGTACGTTTCACTTCGTCCCCTTCACGGATTTCCTGGTAAGGTCCGAGAATGATGATACCTACGTTGTTTTCCTCAAGGTTCTGGGCCATACCCATAACACCGTTAGAAAATTCAACAAGCTCACCAGCCATAACATTATCCAATCCATGCGCACGGGCAATACCGTCACCGACTTGAATAACTGTACCGACATCGTTTACTTCGATTTCAGACTGATAGTTTTCAATCTGTTTCTTTATTAAAGCACTGATTTCTTCAGCTTTAATGCTCATGAATTTCACCCCTATCTTTTTAGCCTTGCGTAGCGGCTAATTGACGTTCAATACGCTCTAATTTTCCGCGGACACTTCCGTCAAAAATACGGTTGCCGATGCGGATTCTTACGCCCCCCACGAGGCTTTGGTCAATAATATTTTCAATGCGCAGCCGCTGCTTGCCTGCTGGTTTCGCAAACGTTTCCTCAAGCTGGCGTTTTTCATCTTCAGATAACAAACGGACAGAGTAGACAGTTGCATCAGCAATGCCGCGCGATTCATTTGCTAATTCAATGAATTGGCCGGCCATCTCTGTGATCAAACCTTGGCGGTTGCGGTCGATGAGCAGGAAAACCGTGTTCAGGACCGATGCCGAAATATCCGTGCCAATGATGTCTTTTACGATTTGTTTTTTCTGTTTTTCAGAAATTTTCGGGTGGTTTAAAATCCTTTCAATATCATGGTTTTGTTCCATGATGCTTTTTACGAGGCGAAGCTCAGCTTCTGCCTTATCAAGATTCTCTTTCCCTGCTACTTCAAAAAGCGCTGATGCGTAACGTTTTGCAATTACTGTCAAATCTTTGCTCATCTAGCTTCGCCTGCCTCTTGAAGGTAATCCTGGATTAACTTCTCCTGGCTGCGCTCATCTAGTTCTTTCGCAATGACTTTAGAAGCAATCATAACGGATAGAGAAGCGACTTCGTTACGGAGAGTAGCCACAGCTTTTTCTCTTTCACTGGCAATGTCAGCAAGCGCTTCTTCTTTTACACGGTTTGCTTCGCCGCGGGCAGCCTGAATGATCGCTTCCCCTTGGACTTCACCTTGTTTTTTCGCATTTTCGATGATCGCTCTTGCTTCTTCGCGCGCTTGTTTTAATTCTTGAATTTGTGCAGCGAGATGCTGTTCCGCTTCCTTGCGGCTTGTTTCTGCTGCTTCGATTTCATTTGTTATATAAGATTGACGCTCTTTCATGATGCCCATTAACGGACCCCATGCATACTTGCGTAACAAGAGCATTAAGATTATGAATGCTAGTAACTGGAAGAGAATATCTCCGCCGTTAACACCACCGGTTGCAGCACCTAAAATTAAGGATTGCACGGTATTTCCTCCCTTCAATAGGTCATACATAAGGAATGGCGAAGAAAAGTTCCAGTTTTGAAACATGCTTCGCCATTATTGAGATCTTTTTAAATCTGCTGTTATTACTTCCCAAGAACGATAAATGCAATAACAACACCGATGATAGGAAGTGCTTCAACTAACGCAACCCCGATAAACATTGTTGTTTGAAGCGTACCGCGTAGTTCTGGCTGACGAGCAACCCCCTCAACTGTACGTCCTACGATAAGACCGTTACCAATACCTGCACCTAGTGCTGCTAGACCGATTGCAATTGCTGCTGCAATAAGATTCATTTTTGTATTACTCCCTTCTATTCCCCTGTAAATTTTATTTTTTTGTTCCCGGCTATTTGGCCGGAAACGGAAATTATATTAATTAATGGTCATCAGCCACTTTATGGGCTAAATAAACCATTGTTAACATGGTAAAGATAAATGCCTGGATAGCACCTACGAAAACCGAGAACCCTTGCCATACAATCAATGGGAAGATTCCCAGGATACCAGCAAAGATACCTTGGTGTGAGAGACCCACGAGAAGGCCGAGAAGAATTTCACCGGCATAGATGTTACCGTAAAGCCGAAGACCCAGCGTAAGTGTGTTTGCGAATTCTTCAATCAGCTTTAATGGGAAGAAAAGCTTGAATGGTTTGAAGAACTCTGAACCATATGCTTTAGCACCCTTTAACTTCACTCCATAATAATGGCTTAAAACCACTACCATAACAGCGAGCGTCAATGTGATCGTCGGGTCTGCTGTCGGGGACTTCCACCATAATTCATGTCCGAAAGCTACTGCAAACGGCAGTCCCAGCATATTGGAGACAAAAATGTACATAAGCAGCGTGAGTCCTAACGTTAGAAAGCGTCCGCCGGTATGCCAGTCCATTGTGCTATTAATGATTCCTTTTACAAAGTCCACTACCCATTCTAGGAAGTTTTGCATTCCGCCCGGTCTCATGGACAAGGCACGGGTAGCCAGTACAGCAATCAGGAAAACAATAAGTGATGAAACTGTAATCATCAATACGTTAGACAGGTTAAATTGCAAACCCATAAACGTATGTATCGGAGCTTCGTGTTCCACCTGTGTTCACCTCTTTTCCTTTGGAGTACGTATGGTTTTAGTTAGTGAATCTATTAACATGATAATATAGACCGTCATCAATCCAATTACCACACTTAACAAATTGAAGAATTGCGGGAATCTCATGGCAATTAGCGCCGCGAGACCTCCCATGAGAAGTCTTGATAATGAGCCCATTGTCCTGACTTTCTGCTGGTTAATGACTGCTTGTCCGAGCCGCTCGATACTGGAGTACATACTCCAGAGATTAAATAGACTGAACAGGGTGCCGAATGATAAACCGAGGAAGATGGATTTGTAGGACGTTACTCCGTATCCGAGGACAAAAAAAGAGAGCATAAAGAGTGTATACTTTATGTATCTTCTGTAGGTCATGGTGTACTCGGTCATTTGCGTTCTTCTCCTGATTGGTTGGATAATAAACGGATCATGCCATAAACTCCGGCTCCAAGCCCTAGAAACAAGCCAATGATGAGGAACAAAGGACTTGTTCCCGTGAAGCGATCCAGCCACATACCGCCGAAAAGTCCAAGCAATATACCTCCAACTAGTGTTGACAATATACCTGACATTAATGCCATTGCTTTATAAGGCCGTTTCCCGGTGCTCATCGCATGGACTCCTTCCGAAATATAAGCAAGAGTTCAAAATATTAGGAAACGCGCTAGTCTCCTAGTATGAAAACCTTACCATATTCCCTTTGTAAGGATACAATAGCGGTACCTCGGTGTCAACGCAATTAGGGGTTAAATATCGTATAAATTGTGGAAAATCTGTCACAATTCCTATATGTTTATTCAAATGCTCTATAATATTGCTATTCCTTAGGAAAATCGCGGGATATTTCACCTTATTAATTGTTCATTTATGTATAATTTTTATGTTTTTGCTAACACTTTTGAGTGATAATCGATTCTCGAGGAGGCTATCACTTGAAGCTCAATAAAACTGGATTTTTATTCGCTTTTTTTCTGATGGTTTTAGGGGCATGCATGAATAATAATGCAACCGATCGGAAAAACAATGTTGAACCCCATCAGGCCGGCTACTACGAAGACCAAAACCGGAACAATCGGGCCAACATGTCTACCGAGCCGATGCGCCAGGATTATGCGAAATGGGGAAAAATTGCCCTGGAGCGCACGAAGGAAAAGTATCCAAACAGCACGATCAGCGACTACCAGTACGACACACGCCGTGTCAATGCCGATGGTACGGTTATTGATTTCTTTGACTTCATCGTAACGGAGAACAGAGTGGAAAAAGACGTTAAAGTGAAGGTACTGCATGATCCGGACAACGGAAAACTTATTTCCGTGGGGTTTGAGGAGATCAGCTGATTTTGTTAAAAACGGCCCTTTCGTTTGTTTCTGGATGCCCAGGAGTGAGCGGAGGGGTATTTTTGCGTTTTCTGGACAATAAAGTGACGGTGGGGCCAACTTAAGCTTTTATTATGAAATTCCTGATTTTATTATCAAAAATCTCTTTTTAATATTGAAAAAACCGATCTATTATCGAAACGGACGCATTTATTATTGTAACGGTGATACACGCCCCCCATCGACACATTCGGTACATTCATTTTGCCTGACGGGCAAAAAAAAGAAGCAACTGGAGACTTTCCAGACGCTTCTTCAACTTCAATTATTTTGTTCCGAAAAGGCGGTCCCCTGCGTCACCCAGACCAGGAACGATGTAACCGTGATCATTGAGTTTCTCATCGAGGGCTGCCAAATAGATATCAACTTCAGGATGGTCTTTATGGATCAGTTCGATTCCTTCTGGAGCAGCAACAAGACACATCAGCTTGATGCTTTTCGCTCCACGGCTCTTAAGGGATGTGATGGCTGCAGCGGCTGAGCCTCCAGTTGCGAGCATCGGATCGATTACGATAAAGTCGCGCTCTTCTACATCGGAAGGAAGCTTGACGTAGTATTCAACAGGCAAAAGGGTTTCAGGGTCGCGGTACAAACCGACATGCCCTACTTTCGCTGCAGGAATCAATTTTAAGATGCCGTCTACCATTCCAAGGCCGGCACGAAGAATCGGTACAAGTCCGAGCTTTTTCCCAGCGATGACTTTCATTCGTGCTTCGGCTACCGGAGTTTGAATCGTAACCTCTTCAAGCGGAAGATCACGCGTGATTTCAAAAGCCATCAACCCCGCTACTTCATCTACAAGCTCACGAAATTCCTTTGTTCCTGTTCCAACGTCACGAATATGTGTTAATTTATGCTGTATCAATGGATGATCCAAAACCAAAACATTACCCATCCTGCTACCTCTCCTTTTTGACAACGGGTTCTACAACTCCCGAGCTTCTTTTCTTTGCACATAACCTCTTCAGCATTTTACAGAAAAAGAAGGACTACTTCAAGTTCTAAAAAACTTCCAGTAA
The DNA here is from genome assembly GCF_050468105.1 of Fictibacillus sp. NRS-1165. Classification (NCBI taxonomy): domain Bacteria; kingdom Bacillati; phylum Bacillota; class Bacilli; order Caryophanales; family Fictibacillaceae; genus Fictibacillus; species Fictibacillus sp. NRS-1165. Next base: position 179,242 of record NZ_JBDPNU010000019.1, on the reverse strand, counting down.
AAAATGTCATTGTAAAGATCGTATAAAGATTGCAAGAGTTCCCTCAAACTGGTTCCTTACCTTGTTACCATTGAAGTATTAACACGGAGAAAGGAATGATAAGGTGAACAACAATCAGCCTCGCGATCCTGTCTATTTTAATGAAATTCACTTTTTAAGAGCTTTTGCATGCATCGGGGTGCTCCTTGTCCATATTTCGGCTGCTTATTATAACCATCATGGACAAGTCTTTAACTGGTTTACGTTCGGCATCAACCAGCTTGCACGTTTTGGAACGCCGACTTTTGCAGTGATCAGCGGATTTTTGCTGTTTTTTCAGGTCAGGAGAAGGGGTTTTTATGCAAAATCGTTTATCAAATCGAGGACGGCAAAAATCATTATGCCCTTTTTGATTTGGAGTCTATTCTATTTATTGATCACCAAGTATGTAGTTCATGGCTCCATTCCGGCTGACCCTAAAGAATTTCTTATAAAGTTTACTCTCGGCGAGTCGTTCTACCACCTTTATTTCATGGCAATCGTCATCCAGTTTTATCTGTTATTTCCCGTATTTCAGCTTATTAAGTCCACAAAGGCATGGGGGATTACGCTTTTCGTAACCTTTTGTATCAACGCTTATTTTTCCAGACTGAAAGATTTTTCTTTCTTTGAAAACAGGATGGATATGCTCATCATGGACCGGGTTTTTCTGCTATCCTGGATTTTTTTCTTTATGTTTGGAGGCTTCATGGCCTACCACTGGGACAGCGTAGTACGATTTACGAAAAATCGGCTGCTGCTTCTTTCTGCACTCAGCGTCCTCGTCTATGCAGGAGCTATTATGGAATATAAAATCATGGGATCTGTCGCCTCAAAGCGCATGACCAATTTAATCAACATTCCGGTATTATGCCTTGCTAGTATTGGTCTATATGTCATTATTCAAAAGCTGCCCTTTATACGTGACCGTTTATATACAGTAGGAACCCTTTCTATGGGTATTTATCTTGTTCACCCGGTTGTTATTCTTTTTGTGAGCAAAGTGATGCCGAAACAGGGCTGGCAAACCGAAACCCTGCCGTTCATGTTTGTACTTGTTTTGGCCCTCACTGTATTTCTTGTAAAACTGATTCAGCTGATGCCTTTCTATCAATATGTGATCCCCGTACCACGGCCAAAAGGAAAGCTCCATCATGGGCGAAGAGACGCGGCTTAACCCTTTAAAACAAGCTGTCAAGATGAAAAAAAGCAATCCTTTTAAACGGATTGCTTTTTTAGCATGATCATACTGACAGTGATGACAGCAAAAGCGGCAAAGGCAAGCATGGGGATCGTGACGAACCCAAGCCAGTTGATATAGTCCTGTGAGCACGGCACACCCGATGTGCACACTTCAAACTCCTGGAGTGCAGGAATTTTCTGCAGTGCGATATGATAGCCTGACACAATGACACCTAAACCAGAGAGAGGCAGCACATAACGTGCAATTCTGCTGTCATGGGTATAGAACGCTACACCGAGAATGACGGCAAGCGGGTACATGAGAATTCTCTGGTACCAGCAAAGCGTACACGGGATGTAATGCAGTACCTCACTGAAATAAAGGGAGCCGATCACCGCGATGAGGGAAGCGAGCCAGCTCAGCAACAGCGGCTTGTTCATCTTACTTTTTCCCCTTAGCGGCTTCTTCTACTTGTTTCTTAAAATCTCCGTACGTGCTTCCCGTGAACTTCTTGCCGTTCACAAACAGCGTCGGGGTGGAGTCCACGCCAAGCTTGCTTACGAGCGCCTCGTCCGTTTTTACATCCTCATCATGATTGGAGCTGCCGAATGCCTTTTTCACCTTGGCCGCATCCTTCTCAGAGGTAGCCTCCGCAAGCGTCTTCACCAGGAAGTCCTCTGTAAAAATGTCCTGTTTTTCATATTTATGGTCTATCGGCTGTTTTTTGTAAAGCAGCTCATGGAACTTCCAGAAGCTGTCGTTGCCAAGTTCTGAATAAACGGTTTCCGCAAACTGCGCCGAACGCCTTGAATCCACGTTAATGAACGGATAATGGATAAAATAAAACTTAATTTTTCCCGTTTTAATTAAATCTTTATCGACTTCCGGGAAGAATGTCATGTTGAAGTTTTTACATACCGGACATTTATAATCTCCAAATTCGATGACTTTTACATCGGCCGACTCATCACCCAGGAAAGGCTGGCCTTTATAATCAATCGAGGCACTCTGATCGGAGTCTTTCCCCTTATCGCCAAAATTCCCTGCAAATAAGACGACAATGATACCTGCAGCAATAATGCCGATCACCCAGAAAATCCAGCTTGAAGATTTTTGGTTTTTGCTGCGCACATAATTCCTCGGTTTTGCCTTGCCTTTTGATTTTGGTTTTTGCTTAGCCATCTTTTCACCTCTACTACCTTAAATTTATTTACTAACTATTCAATCACAGACCAATTCTACTTAAGAGTATACAAGTTTTCTGCAATTTACAAATGAACATTCTCTTAACTTTATAGGATTTTGGGTGGGGGTGCCGTTCTTTAAGATCAAAAAAAGACGCCCTCTCCAGGACGCCTTTCTCCATTCTCTTTTCTTACTCGTAAAGTTTATACTTTCCGGCAAGGTCTGCTACACGATCGCTCGCTTCCTTCAATGTTCCTTCATCTTCAGGATTTTTCACAACGAGAGCAATCAGGGATGCAATTTCATCCATGTCTTCAAGTCCGAAGCCGCGGGATGTAACAGCAGCTGTTCCGATACGGATTCCGCTGGTGACAAACGGGCTTTCTTGATCGAATGGAATGGTGTTTTTGTTAACGGTAATCCCAACATCATCCAATGCTTTTTCCGCAATCTTGCCGGTAATGCCCAGCTTGCTGACGTCGATCAGAATCAAGTGATTATCCGTGCCTCCGGAGACAAGAGTGATTCCTTGTTTTTCAAGGGATTCAGCCAGCCTTTTTGCATTATCAACAATTTGTCCTGCATAGGCTTTGAAGTCCTCGCTCAACGCTTCGCCGAACGCGACAGCTTTAGCCGCAATCACGTGCATAAGAGGTCCCCCCTGGATTCCAGGGAAAATGGATTTATCAATCTTCTTGGCAAACTCTTCTTTACACAAAATCATTCCGCCTCGAGGACCGCGCAATGTTTTATGTGTAGTTGTTGTTACAAAATCAGCGTAAGGCACCGCATTCTCATGAAGTCCCGCTGCCACTAACCCAGCGATATGAGCCATATCTACCATGAGGTAGGCTCCAACTTCATCGGCGATCTCACGGAACTTTTTGAAATCAATTGCTCGTGGATATGCGCTCGCACCTGCAACAATGACCTTCGGCTTGTGCTCAAGCGCTTTTTGGCGGACATCCTCATAGTTGATCAAATGAGTGTCTTTGTCCACTCCGTACTCGACAAAGTTATACAATACGCCGGAAAAGTTAACCGGGCTTCCGTGGGTCAAATGACCTCCGTGGGAAAGATTCATACCGAGAACCGTATCACCTGGTTCTAATACGGTAAAATACACAGCCATGTTTGCCTGTGCACCGGAGTGAGGCTGAACGTTGACATGTTCCGCTCCAAAGAGCTTCTTGGCACGGTCTCTTGCTAAATCTTCGGCTACGTCAACATATTCGCATCCTCCGTAATAACGGCGACCTGGATATCCTTCTGCGTACTTATTGGTCAGTACGGACCCTTGAGCCTCCATTACCGCTTGACTTACAAAGTTTTCTGATGCAATAAGCTCAATTTTATTCCGCTGACGACCTAGTTCGTCCTGTATAGCAGCAAAAACTTCTTGATCTTGAACAGCTAGCTTTTCCAAGTGTGTGCATCCCCCTCGTGTAAAAGTCCTTAATTCAAACCCATTGTAACACAGCCTCCAGGGGATTTGTTATGTCTCTTTTAATTTAAAACGGAGTAGGCGCTTCCAATTTTTTTAGTATAGCAAAAACAGTCCCCTCCAAAAAGAGAGAACTGCTTCTGTCTATTATTGTTCGAGCCTTTTTCTTTGGAAATCTGCGATCTTTTTATAATCGTCCTCCAGGCTGCGTGATACAGAGAGGAAGATGGACATGAGCTCCTGATACGTTTCGACATTGTCAGGATTAGGCTTATGCTGATGTGTGCTGCCGACCATCTCAGACACGATGGAGAAATCATCAATTTCTTCCAACGCATATAATCCAAGGATGACCGCACCAAGGCATGAGCTTTCAAAGCTTTCCGGAATGGTCACATCCTGATTGAAGATGTCAGCCATCATCTGGCGCCAAAGCTCAGAACGGGCAAAACCTCCTGTTGCCTGCACTCCTTTAGGAATGCCAATCAGTTCTTGAAGGGCGAGCATCACACTGTACAGGTTAAAAATAACTCCTTCAAGCACCGCTCGAATCATATGCTCTTTTTTATGGTAGAGCGCCAGCCCGAAAAACGACCCTCGCGCATCAGCGTTCCAAAGCGGTGCCCTTTCTCCTGCCATGTACGGATGAAATAAAAGTCCGTCAGCACCTGGAGAGACCCTTTCTGCAATCCCTGTCAGCATTTCGTACGGATCCACTCCAAGGCGCATAGCCGTCTCTGCCTCAGCAGCGCCGAACTGGTCTCTCACCCAGCGGAACGTCATTCCTCCGTTGTTTACAGGACCACCAATCACCCAATGCTTATCTGTCAGGGCATAACAGAAGGTTCTTCCTTTTTGGTCGGTGACCGGGTTGTCACTTACCGTACGGATTGCACCGCTCGTGCCGATCGTAACGGCGACAACACCCGGCTCGATGGCGTTCACCCCAAGGTTGGAAAGGACACCGTCACTGGCACCGATGATAAAAGGAGTTTCCGTTCGGATGCCCAGACTGTCGGCAAGTTCAGACGCAAGCCCTTTCACAGCATGGGTCGTTGGAACGAGGGTTGAGAGTTTTTCACTCGTAATGCCGGCAATATTCAACGCTTCCTCATCCCATTCCAATTTTTCCAGATTCATCATTCCTGTTGATGAAGCGATGGAATGGTCGATCAGAAACTCACCGAAAAGCTTGTAAAAGACGTACTCCTTAATCCCGATGAACTTGTGGGCAAGCGAATACGCTTCATTCAGTTCATGCTTCATCCAAAGCAGCTTCGAAAGCGGGGACATCGGATGAATCGGTGTACCGGTCCTTAAGTAAACCTCATGCCCGTTCAATTCATTCTTAATGATTTCCGCGTAGGAAGCGCTTCTGTTATCTGCCCACGTAATGCTCTTCGTCAATGCGTTTCCTTTAGCGTCCACCGCAATGACACTGTGCATCGCTGAACTGAAGGAAATCAGTTCAAGATCATCCGGAGAAATGAGACTTTCCGCCATATTCTGTTTTATACAAGTAATCACAGCCCTTAAAATCTCCTCTGGCTCCTGCTCTGCAGTTGACGGCGTGGGACTTAGCAGCGGATAGCCAACTGTATGCTGTGAGACGACCGTTCCTTTTCGGTCAAATATAACCGCTTTTGTGCTCGTCGTCCCGATGTCTACACCCATCAAGTACTTTTTTGAATCCATACGTACCATCCTTTCCGATCTTGCACTTGCCTGACTATAGCTTAGTATGTTACCAAGATTGATTAGAAATTACGATAAAAAGAAAAGCGCGAGCGCCCTGCTAAGGTTCGACAAGAGTGAAGCGACCAATGATGAAAAGAAGATCATACTTTTCATCTATCGAGAACCTATGCTGAAAACAAGAACATGTTTTCAGCCTGGGCGCTGAGCCAGACTCAAAAAGAGAGGGTGACAATTTTAGAATCAGTCACCCCCTTGGCTCCGAGATTATTTTTTTACCACTGCATGGCCGCCGAATTCATTGCGGAGAGCAGCAACTACTTTACCTGTGAACGTATCGTCCTCAAGAGAACGGTAGCGCATCATCAAGGAAAGCGCGATAACCGGTGCCGGAACTTGGAGGTCAAGAGCAGCTTCAACTGTCCATTTTCCTTCTCCAGAAGAGTTCATCACACCTTTAATGCCTTCAAGCTTAGGATCTTTAGAGAATGCGTTCTGAGTCAATTCCATGAGCCATGAACGGACCACAGAACCGTGGTTCCACATTTTCGCAACAGCTTCATAGTCATAATCAAACTGGCTTTTCTCCAGAACTTCGAATCCTTCAGCAATTGCTTGCATCATGCCGTATTCGATTCCGTTATGAACCATTTTCAAGAAATGTCCGCTTCCAACTTTTCCTGTATAAAGATAGCCGTTTTCCACGGAAAGGTCTTTAAAGACCGGTTCAATGATGTCAAATACTTCCGGCTCTGCGCCAATCATTGTACAAGCACCGTTTCGTGCTCCTTCCGTTCCGCCGCTTGTCCCAACATCGACAAAATGAAGCCCTTTTTCTTTCAGCTCTTCTGCACGGCGCAATGTATCTTTATAGTTGGAGTTTCCGCCGTCGATAACAATATCTCCTGGCTCCAGTACGTTTTTCAGTTCAGAAAGAACATCTTCCGTAATGTTTCCCGCAGGTACCATCATCCAAACTACACGCGGTGTGTTTAATCCGCTGACGAGCTCTTTAATGGATTCAACGCCTGTTGCTCCGTCGTTCGCAATATTTTTCACCTGTTCCTTATTCACGTCTGTCGCTGCGACTTCGTGGCCGTGGTCGAGAAGATTAAGAACAAGGTTGTAACCCATTTTACCAAGGCCGATCATTCCGATTTGCATATCGATATGCCCCTTTCAAACTTGTGAAAATTTTTTTCTTCCAAAATCATTATATACTAAAATTTTTTCCGTTTACAAGAAAATAAATTTCATATTATGATAGAGCCAGACGTCAAGGAAAAGAAAGGAAGAACGAACATGGCAGCATCTAACTGTTTATCTAAAATTCGCTCTTCTTATGGCATATTAAGCGAAAAAGAAAAAAAGATCGCTGACTTTATCCTGGAAGATCCCCAAAATATTATTCATTCGAGCATCAATGAAGTCGCAGACCATCTGGAAGTGGCCGATGCGACAGTCTTCCGGTTCTGCAAGAGGCTCGGCTTTAAAGGCTTTCAAGCTCTAAAAATTGCTCTCGCCTCTGATATCGTCGGTCCGCTTCAGGATATTCATGAGACGATTCTGGAAAGCGACACGCCTGCACAGATCGCCGAAAAAGTGTTTCAGTCCAACATCGGCACACTGGAGGATACCCGGCAGATGCTCGATGAAAAAAGTTTTCAGGCCGCCGTCGATAGCCTGCTTGCTGCACGAAAGATCGAATTCTACGGAAACGGCGGCTCAGGCATCATCGCCATGGACGCTCATCATAAATTTATCCGAACGGGCAAACCGAGCATCGCTTATACAGATACACACTTCCAGCTAATGTCTGCGTCTCAGCTTACGGAATGGGATGTGGCTCTCTTTATCTCCCATTCCGGGACGAATAAGGACTTGCTGCACGTGATGAGAGTGGCCAAAGATAACGGCTGCCGCACCATTTCTCTGACCGATTATGCGAAGTCTCCGCTTAGCGAGAAGGCGGACATCTCCCTGCACACGATCTCGAGGGAGACGGAATTCCGTTCTGAGGCGCTCTCTTCCCGGATTGCGCAGCTCAGTATTATCGACGCACTCTATGTCAATGTCATGATGGCCGGAAAAGAAGCAGCACAAAAATCGCTGCAGCGCATGCGCTCAGCGATTTCGGAGAAGAAGTTCTAGCGGGTACCTGCAGTGGTGAAGAGCTAGTTATCTTGCGGTTCGACATGAGTTACTTGCGAAAACCGCTCACTTACTTGCGAAACTGCTTGGGTTACTTGCAAAACCCGCCATTTTCATAAAAAAGCGACCCGCTCCAGCACAAAAAAACCGCCCAGATGCAGGCGGTTTTTCTCTATCTATTAAAAGCAGCGGATATCTTCTTTGGATGGATATACAGCACGTTCTCCGCCAATCAGCTTTGGCCGTGTTTTGGCCAGGGTGACATGAGCCTCGCCGATGCTTTTTACTTCCGTTCTCACAGGCACAGCCACATGCTTCAAGTGCATGCCGATAAATGTGTCCCCAATATCAATTCCAGCATCTGCTTTAATGTATTCAACGACGACTGGATCCTTTAAATGATGAAAGGCATAGGTTGCGAGTGCGCCTCCTGCCGAACGGGCAGGAACAACACGGACTTCTTCATATCGAAGCCGGTCGGCGGTTTCTCTCTCCACAACCAGTGCTCTGTTCAAATGCTCACAGCATTGGAAGGCAAGAGACACTTGTGTTTCCTCCTGAAACGCCATCACCCCGTTATATAGGGATTGAGCGGCTTCCATCGTTCCTGAAGTGCCAATTTTTCCGCCGGTCACTTCGCTCGTGCTGGCCCCGACGACCAGCAGCTGCCCCGGCTTTAATTGGGCTTGCTTCTGTAAATCTGATAATGCATGAAAGACCTGCTTCTCCACAGTTTGCAGCTGGTCACTCATCGGTTGAATCGCCCCTTCTTTAGAGGTGAGAATCGGCATCCTGCCGCTTCTGTCACCTTTTCGTTGCGGTACTGCTGCCTATTTTGTGCCCTTTGCCTCGTAATCAGAAATTTTTCCGACTCGTTTGCTGTGGCGGCCGCCTTCATATTCTGTCGTCAGCCAGACCCTTGCAATTTCCAAGGCCAGTCCAGGCCCAATGATTCTCTCACCCATGGCCAGCACATTGCTGTCATTGTGAAGACGTGTGGCTTTCGCACTGAACAAGTCGTGTACAAGGGCACAGCGGATTCCTTTTACTTTGTTTGCCGCTATACTCATACCTATTCCCGTACCGCAGATTAATATTCCCCGATCAGCCTCTCCGTTTGCCACCATTTCAGCAACCGGAATGGCGTAATCCGGATAATCTACCGAGGTGCTGCATTCGCAGCCTGCATCTTTCACTTCAATTCCCATCTCCTGCATCATGTTTACCACTTCTTGACGCAGCTCAACTCCTGCATGGTCTGAACCAATCGCTACTCTCATCTGATCCTCCTGTAAGTTCGGTAGTCTATTACGATTTTAAAGCCATTTTTCTATTGTTTCAAGGAAGACCATTTATTTATATCTTTTCCAGCAGTTTTTCAATCAGACTTTCAAGCTCGCCTCTTGTTTCACGGTAGAGCTCGATACTGCCGCCAAACGGGTCGATGATGTCCAGTGATGGCAGGCTGTTTTCCAGAGAAAAAATTTTTTCTTTAAATGGCTGGATCTCCGCTTCAAATTCCTCAGAAACCCCAAGCTTGTCTTTAGCATCAGCCTGTTCCCATTTATTGTGGTAGAACGCCCTAATGGTTTCGATCTCAGCATAAGCCTGATGAAGCTCTGACAGCTGTTCTTCATAGCCTTCATTCTGATAGATATATTCTTTAAGCGTGTAAACTTTATCTACAGCCTCTGGATATTGATGGCAAACGGTATGCTTATGGCTTTCGGTCATCGTCAGGATCAGATCCGCCCAACGAACGAGCGTCCCCGTGATCGGTTTGGATTCATGGCTGAAGGGAATGCCTTTTTCCGACATCGCCGTTACTACATGGGAACTGGCTCCCGCCCCTTCAGCAGCGAAGACGCCTGCTGATCTGACTTCGACCTTTCCTTTGCCAAGATATTTGAGCAGTGCCGCTGCCATCGGGCTTCTGCAAGTGTTTCCGGTACAAACAAACAGGATCTTTTTCATGATTTCCCACCTTCAGCATCAATGTCTTTATATTCAAGTATAAAAAAAGATTGGCTGGAGCGCCAATCGGTCATTCATCGTTTTTGCCATTATAAAGGAAACAGCAGCTTGATTCCGAACGCAAGCAAAATTAATCCACCCAGAGCCTCACTGTAGGAGCCGAGCCAATTTTGAACTTTTCTACCCATCATCAGCCCCCCCCATGTCAGCAGCATGCTCATGATTCCAAACATGAAGATGGTGAGAAACGTGCGTGCTCCATAAATCCCCAGGCTTAAACCGACAGAGAAACTGTCAAGACTCGCACTGACAGCAAACAGCATGAGACCGAACCCGACAGGATTTACGAACGGCTCATTCTCAGGCTTGAAGGAGGAGCGGATCATCTGCAAACCAAGAAGAAGCAGCAAACAGCCGCCTATGATCGCTGCAATCCCGCCAAAATGAGAGGAAATCTGCTTGCCGAGCATCAATCCTGCCAGAGGCATTCCAATGTGAAACAGTCCGATGACAACACCGATTTTTACGATCTGCCTCAGTCTAAGCTGCAGCATGCCCATGCCAAGGCCGATGGAAAAGGCATCCATTCCCAGCGCAAAGGACATGAGCCAAAGCGTCAGCCACTCACCGATTGTTACGACGTCCATTTCGTTTCCCCCTCACTCCGCTAGTACAACCATATGCACGTCCAGCCATGATTAGACTCGGCGTTTACAACCGAAGAAAATTTCAAATAAAAGCAATTTTCGACTTTAGCAGGGATATGGTTTTTTTTACCGTAAATAAAGATTATAGAATAACGGAAAGAATCGGAGGGGAATTTCATGGCAGATGACGATAGATCGATTCATCCGGCAGTTGCTGAATCAAACTTTAAAGCACACCGCATGGAAGTTACTAAACAAATGAGCATGACGTTCAGGTTTGTTAAGTCCGGCCAACAGTTCATTATGACCGGATGCGGCGGCGAACTCTCTGATTCCTTGGGTTTTAAGGAAGAATGGGTGGTGGGGAAGACTCCTGAAGAAATTTTTTCGAAAGAGCTCGCTGAATTTAAAATTGATTGCTACGAACGGGCTTGGAAAGGTGAGCATATTACATATGAAGCGCAAATCAACCAGGTGCCCTTTCTCGTATCATTAATTCCAGTCTTCGAAAACGGAAAGGTGGTGGAAGTCAGGGGCTTAAGCATCGATCTCATTCACCGTGTCATGGTGGAAAGGCAGTTGGAAGAAAGTGAACAAAGGTACCGTTCACTGATCGAGCATAACATCGATGCTCTATTTTCCCTGGATTTTCAAGGCAAGTTCACGACCGTTAATGTCGCAGCAGAACAGCTGACCGGTTACTCGGGCAAAGAACTGCTCAGCATGACCTTTCATCCTTTGCTCATGAAAGAACACCTGGAAACTTCAGTGCGCGGCTTTGAAGAAGCGCTGAAGGGCACTCCAAAAACCCACGATATTATGCTGAGAAGAAAAGACGGGGAAATCCGATATGTCAATGTGACCATTACCCCCATTATCGTCAGCGGGGACGTCCTCGGCCTGTATTGCATCGGAAAAGACATCACAGAAAAGAAGAAGCAGGAAGCCGAGCTGAAGGAAACAAAAGAAACACTGGAGTCGCTTTTTACACATTCTGCAGACATGATTTCCATCTATGATTTTGACAAACAAACGATCAAGCTGAACCCGGCTTTCGAAAACACATTCGGGTGGACAGAGGAAGATTTAAAAGATTGCAGAAATCCGATTTTCCCTATTGTCCTTGATCAATATTTACAAGAATCCGTACAGATGATCCAGACGGTGAAAAAGGGAATCCCCATTAAAGGCCACGAAATGATCTGCCAGCGCAAAGACGGAACCTTGCTGAATTCCAGTGTGACACTGTTTCCCATATTCGATCAAAACGGCCGAGTATACGCCTACTCGGGTATTTCACGTGACATCACAGAAAAAAAACGCCAAGAAAAAGCATTGCGGGAGAGCGAGGAAAAATACAGAATCATCGCTGAAAATACTATGGATCTCATCGCAACGTCCGACATACAAGGAAAAATTACCTATGCTTCCCCTTCCAACAAGCTGATCCTGGGTACGGAGCCTGCAGATTATATCGGAAAAAATGCAGTGGATTTTCTTCATGATGAGGACAAAAAACGAGTGACTCACATCCTGCGGCAAATGATTGAAGCTAGAAAACCTGTCAAATATGAAGCACGATGGAAACATAAAAACGGCTCTTACGTTGTATTGGAAACAAATGCAACACCTGTCATCAATGAAAAGAATCAGGTGGAAAGCATTGTCTTCGTCTCCAGAGATCTGACCGAACGGAAAAAAACAGAAGAAATGCTCAGAAAATCTGATAAACTTTCCGTTCTTGGCCAGCTGGCTGCCGGTGTCGCCCATGAGGTTCGAAATCCTTTAACCTCCATCAAGGGATTCCTTCAGCTGCTGCAATCGAAAGCAAAGGACCATTATGAGTACTATGATATCATGCTTTCAGAGATCGACAGAATCAACTCCATCGTCAGTGAATTTATGGTACTGGCCAAGCCGCAGGTGATCGATATGGTGCCCACCAACATCACAGGGCTGATGCACCATGTCATCTCCCTGATTGAAACACAGGCTATCTTGATGAACGTGCAGATTTATTTTAAGACACACGAGGACTTGCCTTTGGTCTCATGTGTAGACAGTCAGCTGAAACAGGTATTTATCAACTTGCTTAAAAATGCGATCGAAGCGATGCCGGATGGCGGAAACGTGTATATCTCCATCAAAACAGAAGACGATGAATTAGTGGTGTCGTTCAAGGATGAAGGCTGCGGCATTCCTTCTGAAAAGCTCCCTTCACTGGGTGAACCGTTCTTTACCACAAAGGAAAAAGGAACGGGGCTCGGTCTCATGGTCTGCTACAAGATCATTGAGGACCATGGCGGAAGGATCCAGGTAAAAAGCGAACCAGGGAAAGGGAGCACTTTCAAGGTAGCGCTTCCTGTTACGCTCCCGCGTTTAGGGGGGTAGGAGAAAGGTCATACTCTCCCCTCCTCTTTATTCTGGTCGGATGAAACCCTTCAGAATCGCTTGCAGAACAGCATAGCACAGTTCTGTATCATTTATTGTGTTTTCTTCGATCTGCCGCTGACACACTTCCAAGCTCATTTCAAGGATCGTAATTTTCTCATGGGTTTCAAGGCTCTGTTGATGATGATCGATCAGCTCTTCCGTATAAAAAACATGTGCTTCTTCATTCGTTTTCCATGAGGCAAGAATCAATTTTCCAAGATAATGAATTCGGCCACATTCATAACCTGTTTCTTCGCGAAGCTCTCTCCGGGCCGCATGCTCCAGCTGCTCTCCTTCATTTACTCTTCCCCCTGGCAGCTGGATCACTTTGCTGTCCACCGGCTGCCGATACTGGCTGATCAAGATCAAACATCATCTTTTCTGGCGAGCATCACCACTGATTCAGGGTTTCTCATTTTAAGAGAAATTCTTCCAAAAGCGTCCTCGAGCACCATCTCTTTTTCTGAAGCGTATATCATTCTGCTTTCCATCTAAACACCCCCAAACTTGAGATCCATTTCCTTTTACCATATATTCACTCTTGTTTTCTGTCCATAAAAAAAGCAGGACAGCAAGCTGTCCTGTTCTTTCAGGGGTTATTCTTTTATGATCTGCCCGCCGGCAGATTTCTCGAGCCTGTTCATAATCGCTGCGCCTACACCCGATTTCGGAAAAACTTCTCCGTAAATGATATCGACACCACTCTCATTAAATGCCCTCAATGCGTCATATAGGTGATGTGCTACACTTTCCAGCTTTCCTCGTGATCCGCAAGGAATGACCGCATCCGCTTTGTAAAAGGGAGCATTTTCTTCCGTGGTAAGCACCCCGGTTTTTAAACCGGCTCCTTTTTGCTTATCCACAAGCTCCTGCAGGAAAGAAGGGGATCCATCCACAAGGAAAAGAGGAGCATCCGGAGCATAATGGGTGTATTTCATCCCCGGAGATTTTGGGGCGGCCTGCTCATTGAGGAGGCCAGGATCCATCATGGTCTCACCTGCAACCACTTCCAGCTGCTCTTTTGTGACACCTCCTGGCCGAAGGATGACCAGTGTTTCAGCTGTGCAGTCGACTACTGTGGATTCCACTCCTACCCCTGTGACCCCGCCATCCAGGATGCCGGGTATTCTCCCTTTTAAATCCTCATGGACGTGCTGGGCCGTTGTAGGAGAAGGCCTTCCCGAGACATTCGCGCTGGGAGCCGCCAAGGGGAGACCGCATTCTTTAATGAGTTTTAGAGCAACGGGATGATCAGGCATCCGAACAGCCACTGTGGATAACCCTGCGGTCACCCGTTCGGACACATCCTCTCCCTTGGGAAGAACCAATGTCAACGGACCTGGCCAGAACGCATCCATCAGTTTTTTTGCCCGTTCAGGAATGGAGGAAACCATTCCGATAAGCTGCTCACGGCTTGCCACGTGGACGATCAGCGGATTATCGCTCGGCCGTCCCTTCGCCAGAAAAATCTTCTCGATGGCTGCATCACTCTTCGCGTTTCCACCGAGTCCGTACACGGTTTCTGTCGGAAAAGCGATCACTTCATTTTTCTTTATCCACAGGGAAGCCTGCGTAATTTGTGGACAATTTTCATCTTCCGCTATTTTTTTATCCACAGGCCAAACTTCAGTTTTATATTCCAGCATGTAAAAAATCCTTTCAAACCGCCCGAAATGTGTTCGTAAGCTTACAACGCGCATCATCCACAAGTTACACACAAATGCTCCAGTAATGTGCATAACTTGTGGATAATTACTTTTCGTTCAGCGTGCAGTACAGCAGCACAACATCTTTTTCAGCTGTTTTTTTATAATGGGCGGTATTCTCGATATGGGAAGGAGTTCCTGTTGCGGATACCGGCTGAAACGACAGCGGTTCAAAAAGGTGGACAGCTTTCGTAAGCAGGTATAAGGTTTCTACTCCTTTTTCCTTACAGTATAGCAAAATTCTTTGAATCAATCGCAGAAATAGATGTTCGTTCGAGTATTCTTTCTTCATCACAAAAGATCGCAGCAACCCATCGTTTTCGACCCTTTCAAGCCCCACCGTCCCGATCGTTTCACCTTGATCATTTTCCACGACGAGATAGTTCTCGATTCCCTCTCTGATTCCATCGGTTCCAAGACCGGCCTGCTTGACCAGGTCACCGAGGCTTCCAGCCTCATGCGGCATAGCCGCCCGTAATCGAATGGTCATGGCGTTCACCCCTCTAGCATTTTTTAAAGTCTATGAAACAACCATGAAAGTTATGCAGGGTATTAAGAGAAGAGACCCCCTATCTTATCCGCAATGGTGGTGAACAAGTCTGCCAGAAAGAACTTAACATGCACCGTTTCTTCATCGGGTTCTTGCATCGCCGGAGCCTCCTGTTCTGAAGCTAAGGCTACTTCCTTTACATTCTTCTGGTCCGCTTTAACAGCATCACCGTTTTCAAAATCAAGGAAACATAGAGGAGGGAACAATACACACCACCAGTTGGCTCCTTCTCCTTTTCCAAGTGTGATCAGTACCGCTTCATATTTTCCAGCAGGGTAGATGTAATTTCCGTACATTTTTGTCGGGAAGGCAACGTCATTGTTGAATTGAACTTTATAGGGAATGTCAAGCCCGGCATCCTTCAAATAGGACTTTACCACGTTTTCAACCTCAGGCAAATGTTTTCTGATCACTTTTTCGGCCTGATCATGAGAGTCCAATCCCCCCACCCAGGTTGTGATCTGTTGGTTCACTTTATCCCTGATTCTTCTCTTTAGTGTCTGATCCTTATCAGCATCACTGTTTGCAAGAATCCGAAGTCTGATCGCGTCACTCGGGATTTTTACAGACGCATTCATCGTAGCATTGGCTACCTTCGTTTGGGTTTCAAAAAACAGCAGCATCGCGATCAGCGACAGAAATAGTATAGTCATTAGAGATTTTTTTGAACGTTTCATTTTAAAGCTCCCCTTTCCTTTTCTATCCACAGTGTGGTCATGGAAAGGAGAAATCATACTATGAATCTAGTAAACAAATACCGAAAAAATATGACAGAAAGCGGCTGTGAAAACTGCATACTTTGTCACAAATTTATTAAACATATCAAAAAGGTCACATAATTCCTCCACAAAGAAGTGTGTCTGCTATAGTAAGGACATCCCTATCACCCCCTTTTTCATGTAGATAATGAAAACGAAGAGCCTCCCGTTACCCGCGGGAGGCTCTTTCTGTCTCATGATACCGATGCCGTTGTCAATGAATCAAGCTCCTGCCGCAAAAACCTTGCAAGCTCAAGCATGCCATATTTTCCGGCCGCCGCTTCAGCATCCGAGTTGTAATTGGTATTCGTATTAATATCATACGTAAAAATAGTACCGTCTTTATCTTTTATAAACTCTATTCCGGCAACATGGATTTGGTTGTCTGCCAGAACGCTCTCATAGTTTTCAATGACCTCTTCATGGAAATTCTCCACGATCTGAAATTTTGGCTTCGCCGGCGTTTCCTCTCCCACGGGACAAAAAAGATCCCCGATTTGGCAGGCATCGGCCGGACAGAGTTCAAATCCTTCAGAAGTATCCACCCGAACCGCATATACAAACTTACCTCCGACAAATTCACAGCGTGTAATATAAGATTCCGGAGAATCAATGTATTCCTGAACCAGTGTCACGCCGTCTACCGGCTCTTCAAAGTCAGGTCCGAGAACATATTCCTTCAAGCCTTGATACGAATGAAAAAGCTGTACACCAAGACCTTTTCCTGCACGGTTATGCTTGGTGATAAACGGTTTTCCGCTGAACTGTTCTGCCGCCTGAAGAATCTGATCCTTGCCGACAGCTGCAATCGTTTTCGGTGTCCTCACTCCATGAGCCTCAAGCTCCAGATATTGAGCCACCTTGCTTACCTCCAGCTGAAGCGCCCGGCTGCCGTTCAGTACTTTTCGGCCATGTGCCTCCAACCAGGCGATTACACTGGCAGCCAGTTCCGGTGCATAACGGTGTCCTCTTGTATGGGAGGAAGCACTCATACGGCTATAGAAAATGCCCTCGGGAGGTGCTTCTGCCAGATTGACCGTGCCTTGTTCAAGATGCCAAGCCTCATATGGCACCTGCAGCTCGTCCAGCCTCTTGATTAAATGATTCGTCCACTCATCATTCTCGTGTATAATGTAAACTTTTTTCATGGTCATCCTCCTTATATCCTAGGTGAGTATCTGCAGGCAAAGCTTTTACACACGTTCTTTTCTAAAGCTCTCCACTAATGGCATTACCTGTTTTGAAAAACGTTCCATCTCCTCTAACTGAGGGGAGAATTGCAATAAAAGAAGTCCGAGGCCAGCCTCTTCATAAGCAGCAATGCGCTCCGCAATCTGCACAGGCGTACCAATCAGATTAGGCCGCAATCCACGGTTTGAAACAGAATAGTCCTGCAGCTGTATCTGCTGCTCGAGCTGTGATTTACTCGTGAAATCTTTAAATCCTGCATAAGCGCTCGATTCCTTGACCTCTGTAATCCTTTGCAGTTCAGCCTGTGCCTCCTCTTCAGTGTCTCTGCAGATCACATAGGCGGCCATTCCAAACGAAGATAAAGGTTCTTTTCCTGTCTGCTCTCGGCGGTTCTTCATGTCTTCGATCTTAACCGCGATCTCTTCGACAGTTCCGCCGTGCATCACATAGGCGTCACAGGAGGAAGAGATCACTTGTTTTCCTCGCTCACTTTCACCGCCTGCATATAGGATAGGATTCGGACGCTGAAGAGGTTTAGGGAAGAGCTTTGTGTTGCTTAACTCATAAAACTTTCCGGAATAATTAAACGTTTCCTCCGTCCACAGCCCTTTGAGAACATCAATAAATTCCTGCGTACGCTCATATCGCTCATCATGAGCGGTAAAAATGCCTCCGTACTGCCTCGCTTCTTCTTCCCACCAGGCGGAAACGACATTAAGTGTAAACCTTCCGCCACTGATCTGATCGATGTTCGCTGCCATTTTGGCAGTGACGGCAGGGTTATGGAATCCCGGTCTGACTGCTGTCATGATTTCAATTTTCTCTGTTACAGCGGCGAGTCCCGCAGCCGTTGTCCAAGCCTCAAGGGAATCCTGATCCGGCCCTTTAATATCATTCAAATACAGCTCTGCGATCAGCGTAGTATCAAACCCCCACTGTTCCGCGCACTGAATGACCTTTTTTGCATAATCAAACGTGGGCGGCATGTTCTCATCTTCCACATTTCTCAACCATCCGCCAAAAATCGGCAACCAAAATCCAAATCTCATCTGCTTCCTTCTCCCCCTCTGCTTTAAACACCTGCTGCCGCTGAAAGGAACCTCGAACGCTATCTCTTCAGCGCGAGGAGCGGTCAGGACAAAGTCCTGACCCTCCGACTAACCCGAAAAACCCCACAAAAAAACCTCCTCTCGGATAAGAGGAAGTTACAGACCGCTCCATCTTATCTTCCAGGATCAACTCCTGCTGGATTTAGCACCTTGATAAATAGGTTGCCGGGTTTCATCGGGCCAGTCCCTCCACCACTCTGGATAAGATTTATTTAATTAAAGTAATCCTACACTAAAAGTAGGCATTGGTCAATTTTATGGATAAGAAAATAGTTGGGAATGATTGGTGTAAATACAGGGGAGAAGTCTGAAGATTTAGTTCGGTTCAATTATTTTGTATTAGGCTCAATTATTTTGAGTTAGGCTCAATTACTCTTAAATACGCTCAATTATTTACAATTAGGCTCAATTCGGCGACAATTCCACTCAATTTCTCACTCCTAACCACAAAAAAAGCCCCCAGCACAGCTGAGGGCTACCTTTTCTGCCTATTAAAAACCAATCTCTGCGATAACCATCCGTTCTTTTTGACTGATGTCCATTATGACCGATACGAATGATCCTGGGAAGGTAATCCGAAGCATTTCCGCTACTGTCTGCCCTTGGTCATGCCCGACCTCAAAGGCTGCTATGCTTCGTTTGTTCAAGACGAGGGGCAGCTCCTCCATAAATCTTCTGTAAAAGACGTAGCCGTCCTGACCGCCGCTCAGCGCACGGAAAGGCTCCTGATCTTTCACGATCGTTTCAAGCTCCATGATTTCACGGTCAGGAATGTAAGGAGGATTGGACACCACGATATCGACTTTTTCTCCGTTCTCGATCAGAGGCTGAAGAAGGTCGCCATGAATAAAACGAACCGGTGCCCCAAGGTCTGCCGCATTTTTTCTGGCAACCTCCAGTGATTCCTCGGCGATGTCAATCGCAGAGACCGTAAGACGCGGATTTTCCAAGGCGAGCGTAACGGCAATGGCACCGCTTCCCGTCCCAACGTCGATTGTCTTAATCTCTTGTGCATCCTGAAACCTCATGCTGGAACGCTGAAGTACTTCGTATACAAGCTCTTCTGTTTCCGGCCGAGGAATGAGAACCTCTTTATTTACAAAAAAACGTCTTCCGTAAAACTCTTCAAAACCAGTAATGTACTGGACAGGGACTCCTTCGCCATGCTTTTGCACAGCTTCCATAAAGACCTCTTGCTGCTGTGGAGGAAGCTCTTCATTCAAACCAAGAAGCAGCTCCGTCCGGCTCAGATCGCCAAGTGCGTGCCGCAGCAGAAGCTCCCCGGCTTGGGGTTCACGCCCTATTTCTGTTAAAAAAGATGAAGCCCAATTCAGGGCTTCATGCCGTTTCATCTTTGTCATCTTACGCTTCCGTCTGGGCCTTCATTTTGCTCGTTTGGTCTTCTGTAATCAAAGCTTCAATGAACTCGTCCAGTTTGCCGAGTAAAATTTGATCCAATTTTTGAAGAGTCAGTCCGATCCGGTGATCCGTGACACGGTTCTGCGGGAAGTTATACGTACGGATACGCTCTGAGCGGTCTCCGGTTCCGACTGCTGATTTACGGTTCTCATCGTATTCTTTTTGCTTTTCCTGCTGAATTTTATCATAGACACGGGCACGAAGAACTTTCATGGCTTTTTCTTTGTTCTTGATCTGTGATTTTTCATCCTGGCAGGAGACTACCGTCCCTGTTGGAATATGAGTCAGACGAACAGCGGATTGAGTCGTGTTAACGGATTGTCCACCCGGTCCGCTGGACGTAAACGTATCTACACGAACGTCCTTCTCATGAATTTCAACCTCGACTTCTTCTGCTTCCGGAAGAATCGCAACCGTCGCGGTGGACGTATGGATACGGCCGCCGGATTCAGTGGCAGGTACACGCTGTACGCGGTGAGCTCCGTTTTCATACTTCAGCTTGGAATATGCCCCGTTCCCGTTGATCATGAAAATAATCTCTTTGTAGCCGCCAAGCTCTGTGTAGCTTGCTTCAATGACTTCGGTTTTCCAGCCTTGCAGCTCGGCATAACGGCTGTACATTTTGTAAAGGTCGCCGGCAAATAGTGCGGCTTCGTCACCGCCTGCTGCCCCGCGTACCTCGACGATAACGTTTTTATCATCGTTCGGGTCTTTTGGAAGAAGCAAAATCTTCAGCTGCTGCGTATACTCTTCGATCTTGTCTTCCAGCTCAGAAATTTCTTCTTTTACCATGGCCGTCATCTCAGCATCCAGCTTTTCTTCGAGCATCGCTTTCGCTTCGTCGAGGCCTTCTTTCGCTTCTTTATACTCACGGTAAACGGCTACCGTATCTTGAAGAGAAGACTGTTCTTTAGAATATTCTCTTAGTTTATTCGTATCGCTAATGACTTCTGGGTCACTTAAAAGATCATTTAGTTTGTTGTATCGGGCTTCTATCGTTTCTAAACGTTCTAACACGCTTTTCACCTCATTTTAATGGCATAACATTCTAATTATAATACAGGGGAAGGCACCCGTCAAAAAGGCTTCATGCATGTTTTTTTATGGATTGAAAGGCAAAAAGAAACCCCGGGGCTACAGGTTCTGCCCGGGGAGAGTTTCTAACCGCTTTTTCATAGCTGAGCGCCAGCCTTCTGCCAGTTCAACGAGATTGGCAAGAAGGGTAAGGCCTTCTCTGTTTTCCTTGTCTATGTACGTGATTCGGTTTACAAATTCGACTGTGATTCCGCCGTGGTGCTTTTTTTCGATAACAAGCTTGTCTTCCGGTCTGACTATGCCTTCTTTCAGTACCCTCAAGTAATAGCCCGA
The DNA here is from genome assembly GCF_050468105.1 of Fictibacillus sp. NRS-1165. NCBI lineage: Bacteria > Bacillati > Bacillota > Bacilli > Caryophanales > Fictibacillaceae > Fictibacillus > Fictibacillus sp. NRS-1165. Next base: position 158,411 of record NZ_JBDPNU010000019.1, on the reverse strand, counting down.
GTAACTCGTATCCTGAATATATTTGACCATCAGCGGCTGATTAAGCTTGGCGGCGACTTTAAAACAAGGCTGACGCGGCTGGCTCACCTGCACCAATGCCTCCCCCAGCCGGTAGATGTCACCGATACAGACCTCTTTTTCAGTAAGCCCTTCAACGGTAAGATTCTCACCGAAAGAAGGAACGACCAGAGAAATTCCCAAACCGTTCTCCCAATACGGGTAATGGTCATGAGAATAGACACAGACGGCTTTATCCGGCCCGCCATGATGCACAGTGTCAGCCTGTACATCACCCTCGAATTGAAGGTCAGACAGGTATAAAGGGCCCTGAGACGGCTTCTTATTGATCGCCGAGCTTATTTCTTTTCCCTGCCACGATAGAAAATCTGCCTGTCCAACATTTAAAGCTATTATGGATCCTTCCACGATGGCACCCCCGCTTTTTCTTTTATCGTACTCTAAACGGATGCGCCGGGCAAAGGTTTTTAATACATGGATGTATGGTTTTTCAGCGCTTCATAATCCAGGCGCTGCTGGTTCATACGGATGGCCTTTGTCAGTTCTTCGATCACGACTTTTTCATCGGTTATGATATTGAACACAAAGGGAATGGTAGCAAAGTGGCCAAAGAACTGTGTACATCCTTTGTGCCGAATGTCGTGCTGCGTATCAGTCACCGGATTGACCTTCACGATAAAGTTTCCCATGGATTCATAGATGGGATCCAGCGGCTTCTCTTTTAGCTTTTTGATAAGTGTGGTGAGTGGTACAGGCTGGTCGTTCCAGTCCGTTCCATTCGATAAGATATCCAGCATTTTCTACACCTCTCTATACTATGATTGTTCGACGGGGGCCGGGAATTATTGTTGGTACAGAAAGCGCTAAAGGAAAAAAAGGATACGGCGCAGAAATAGCGAACACCCAGTTAACGATGACTAAAATCTAGCACAGTGGAATACTATAGAGGAACAGAAAGGGGATAAAATATGAACTATTGTATTATTGGCGGAGATGCAGCCGGAATGAGTGCTGCCATGCAAATTGTCCGCAATGATCCGCAGGCCAGCATCACCATTTTCGAAAAGGGCGGGATTTACTCATACGGCCAATGCGGCCTCCCCTATGTAGTCAGCGGGCTCATACCTTCCTCCGAAGATCTGATCGCCCGTGACGTCAGCATTTTCAGAGACAAATATGGAATGGATGCAAGAACCTTTCATGAAGTAACACGGGTGGATCCCAAGGAAAAAACCATTCACGGCATACATACAAAAACGCAGGATGAATTTATTTTTTCATATGACAAGCTTTTGATCGCAACAGGAGTGAGCCCGATTATACCAGCATGGGAAGGAAGGCACCTTCCGGGTATCCATGTTGTGAAAACCATTCCCGATGCGGAGAAGATCAAAAAGGAACTAGACTCATCCATTCAGGATATTACGATTATCGGAGGAGGCTATATTGGTCTTGAGATGGCTGAGAATCTCAAGTTTCTAGGGAAAAAGGTAAGAATCATCCAAAGAGGGGCCCAGCTGGGCAAAATCTTTGATTCGGATATGGCGGAGCTGATCCATGAAGAAGCCAAAAAACACGGCATAGAGGTCTGTCTAAATGAGGAAGTTCAGCGTTTTAAAGGGGATGACCGGGTTCAATTCGTGAAGACAGATAAACGTGACTATCCAACGGACATGGTAATCGTCGCTGCAGGTGCAAAACCGAATACAGCATTGATCCAAAATACGGACATCAGGCTGCATGAGAGCGGTGCAATCCTTGTTAACCGGTACATGGAGACCAATGTAGAAGATATCTATGCTGCTGGTGATTGCGCGAGCCATTACCATCTGATCAAAGAAATGGATGACCATATCCCTCTTGGCACCACCGCGAACAAACAAGGCCGGATTGCCGGTTTGAACATGTCCGGCAAGAGGCAGACGTTCAAAGGGATCGTGGGCTCCTCCATCATTAAATTCATGGATCTTTCTCTTGGAAAAACGGGGATTTCCGTAAGAGAAGCGGAGAAGCTTCAATTTCCGGTCGAAACGGTGATGACACGCGCAAAAGATATTGCCGGCTATTTTCCCGGGGTAGAACCGCTGCACGTGAAAATCATATTTGATGCCAACAACCAGCGTATTCTTGGCGGGCAGTTTATCGGCAAACACGGAGTTGACAAAAGAGTCGATGTATTGGCCACAGCGATGTATCACGGAATGGACCTGCATGAACTGGAGGATTTGGATCTTTGTTATGCCCCTCCGTATAATGGGGTGTGGGACCCGATCCAGCAAGCAGCAAGAAGGGCCAAAAAATAAACGGCATTTGTCTGTGCGGGAGCACGGACATTTGCCGTTTTTTCGGCCTGATGTATGTCAGTGGTGTATTGTCCTGTTCCAGCGCCCCGGGCTGAACACGTGTTTCTTGTTTTCAGCACAGGTCCTCGGAGGATGAAAAGTAAGATCTTCTTTTCATCCCAGGTCGCTTCACTCTTCCCCCTCAACACAAAAAGCGTGTTGCTGAGCAAGGGCGCATGCACTTTTCTTAACTGTCCACTTTAACTGAAAACTTATAGCGTGGCACTGCCTGCTCTGCTGCCGCTTTAATTTCCCGGCGCATCTTTGCTTTCTTGCGGCCAGACACGTTCGGCGGGACGTTCAAATGGATATGTGCGTAGTTTCCATTTATGGTCACCATCTGAGGGTTGATGCCTGTCTCACTGACCACTGCCTGCCGGATCTTATCCTGATCATCAGATATGTCAAACCGAGCTGTGTTCAGCTTCTGATAATCATGCGGGTTCTTATTGGTTTCGGAGCTATAATTGAATTTCGGATTGTTTTTTGTCAAATGGTAATTAATGATGCCATGGCCCCACATGTTGTCTTTTCTATTCTGGGCTGATTCATTCGCCGTCGGTTCAAAATGATCTTTTGACGTAGGTGAACAGGCTGCCAGCAAAGCAGAAAGGATAAGGAAAACGCCTGCTTTTTTCACAGAAAACACCTCCTGTACGCTTAGGGTTTGTGTTCTGCGATAAAAAATACAGACAAAAAAAGGATGATTCCCTCCATGAGAAGAATCATCCATTATTTATTCAGTGTGATCTGCCAGGCTTGCGAGCAGATTATTCGGCTTTCCCGGTACTTCATGACAATGGCGGCAGCGCGGTTCATATGATTCGGATGCGCCAACCAAAATAATCGGATCATCATAAGAAGCCGGTTTTCCGTCGATCAGTCTTTGTGTACGGCTGGCAGGAGATCCGCATACCATGCAGATCGCGTGAAGCTTGGTCACACTTTCAGCAAGCGCCATGAGTTTTGGCATCGGGCCAAAAGGCTCGCCCCTGAAATCCTGGTCAAGGCCAGCAACGATCACTCGAATCCCATGATCGGCTAATTCCTGAACGACCGAAATGACGTCCTCATCAAAGAACTGAACTTCGTCAATGGCTACCACTTCAGTGTCAGGAGAGACGTTTTTCAGGATATCAACAGATTTCCCAACGGGTTGTGCAATAACTGCATTACCGTTATGAGAAACCACCGATTCTTCACTGTAACGGTCGTCGATGAGCGGTTTAAAGACTTGAACTTCAAGCTTTCCGTATTTCGCACGCCGGACCCTGCGAATCAATTCTTCTGATTTTCCTGAAAACATGCTTCCGCAAATGACCTCAACCCAGCCATTCTGCTTCATTACGTACATGTTTCTGTTCCCCTTCCTAGATCCTTGGCTTTCATGTCATCAGTCTTTCCAGCAAGAATCCTACATGGTATTTACATTTATTATGTACTCATCTATTGAGCTAACGCCTTTTACAAAGACGGAAAAATTCTCTTCAATTACAAAAAAAAGGAGCAAGAAGTTCTCTTGCCCCTTACAACTTGCAGCATATTACTTAAGATTGTATTTCTTTTTGAAACGGTCAACACGTCCACCAACATCAGTAAACTTCTGACGGCCAGTGTAGAAAGGGTGTGTATCGGAACTAACATCCACTTTGATTACTGGATAAGTATTTCCATCTTCCCATTCAATGGTCTCGTTAGAAGACATCGTTGAGCCGGACAAGAACTTATAACCGCTGCTCGCATCCATAAATACAACTTTATTATAATTCGGATGTAAATTTGGTTTCATTTCGTTCTCAACTCCTTCTGCCCTGAATCCTGAGGATCCAGAGTTAAAATAAGCACATAGCAGTAGTATAACAGGGTGCTATTTATTTTGCAACAGCATTTCCCTTATATTCTTCAGGAATTCGACAGGGATTTCACACGCTTGTTCGTGCCTGACTTCTCGGCTTCGAACATCGCGAAAAATTCTTCGTTGTTGGTTGTTTTTCGCAATCGCTTCATAAATGTATCTACGAAATCATACGAATCGTCCATTGTTTTTCGGATCGCCCACAATGATTCAAGGTGATCTTTCTGGATAAGCATCTCTTCTTTTCGCGTTCCGGAACGACGGATATCAATCGCTGGGAAGATTCGGCGTTCAGCAAGCTTACGGTCAAGATGAAGCTCCATATTTCCTGTTCCTTTGAACTCTTCGTAGATCACGTCATCCATACGGGAGCCTGTCTCCACAAGAGCTGTCGCCAAAATCGTCAGGCTGCCGCCTTCTTCGATGTTTCGGGCAGCCCCGAAAAAGCGCTTCGGACGATGGAACGCGGCCGGGTCGATCCCGCCGGACAATGTACGTCCGCTCGGAGGAATAACGAGGTTATACGCACGTGCAAGACGTGTGATGCTGTCCAGCAGGATCACTACATCCTTTTTATGCTCCACCAGGCGCATCGCACGCTCTAATACGAGCTCCGCCACTTTAATATGGTTTTCCGGCACCTCGTCAAACGTAGAACTGACTACATCACCTTTCACAGACCGCTCGATGTCTGTTACTTCTTCCGGACGCTCATCAATGAGCAGAACGATCAGTTCAGTATCCGGGTGGTTCGTTGAAATACTGTGTGCGACTTCTTTCAAGAGGCTGGTTTTACCGGCTTTTGGCGGCGCAACAATCAATCCGCGCTGGCCGAAACCAACCGGCGCAATCATGTCCATAATACGGGTTGAAAGGTTTGTGCGCTCGGTTTCAAGCACCATTTTCTTTTCCGGATAAAGAGCCGTTAACGCCGGGAAGTGAACACGTTCTTTTGCTGTGTCCGGATCCTCGCCATTTACTGCTTCCACCTGAAGCAATCCGTAATACCGTTCATTTTCCTTTGGCGGCCTTACCTTACCGGATACCTTGTCCCCATTTCTCAGATCAAACCTGCGGATCTGCGAGGCTGAAATATAAATATCCTGAGAACTTGGAGAGTAGTTGATCGGACGCAAAAAGCCAAAACCTTCGTTCGGAATAACTTCGAGAATGCCTTCCATAAATGAATATCCATCCTGCTCAGCCTGCGCTTTAAGAATGGAGAACATTAATTCTCTTTTCGTCAATTTTCCGTAATACGGAACTCTATATTGTCTTGCAAGTTCATATAATTCTTTTAGTTTTTTCGTTTCTAATTCAGATAATACTAAGCCCATAATAACACCACACTTTATTCTATTTTCTACACATTGTGTTTTCTGTTTTTAATCGTTTTTTGAAAGAACAGGGCAACAGAAATGAAGGATTGGAAGGATACTTTTGAAGTAAGTAAACCAGAAGTGGAAATTTATAATATAAATTAAACAGTACTTCATATTTTAACCACAAAATGTGGGTTTAATCAAGTGTTAGATAAAGAAGGATGAATAAAGTAAAAATGCCGGACGCTTCCTCTTCCGCATCCTTTTTTTCAAAGCAACATGCTGAAGAGTTAAGCGCCGGACTATTTAAAAATGATTATGGTTTAATGACGAGATCAGGTTTCTTCTTCAGGCTGTGGCGGCCATCGATAAATCGAACCGTACCGGACTTTGCACGCATGACGACAGAGTGGGTCGTACCGATCGTCCCCTTAAACTGTACGCCTTTCAGTAGTTCTCCATCTGTTACACCTGTCGCAGCGAAGATGGCATCATCACCTTTTACAAGATCCTCCATACGAAGCACTTTGTTAATATCAGTGATTCCCATTTTGCGGCAGCGTTCTAGCTCAGCCTCATTTTGAGGAAGCAATTTCCCTTGTATTTCTCCGCCAAGGCACTTCAAGGCAACTGCGGCAATGACACCTTCGGGAGCACCGCCTGATCCGAATAATATATCCACGCCTGTTCCTTCAAATGCAGTATTAATGGCGGCTGCCACATCACCATCAGAGATCAGCTTGATTCTTGCACCCGCTTCTCTGATTTCCTGGATGACTTTCTCATGCCTCGGGCGGTTAAGAATGATCGCGACAAGATCTTCAATGTCCTTATTCCGCGCTTTAGCCACCGCCCTTAGGTTGTCGATGGTCGGTGCATTGATGTCGATCTTGCCCACGGCTTCCGGCCCTACAGCGATTTTATCCATATACATGTCCGGTGCATGGAGAAGGTTTCCGTGGTCCGCTACAGCTAAAACAGCTAAAGCATTCCAAGTTCCGGAAGCCACGATGTTCGTTCCTTCGAGAGGGTCTACCGCTACATCCACGCGCGGACCATAGCCTGTCCCGAGCTTTTCACCAATATAAAGCATTGGAGCCTCGTCCATTTCTCCCTCTCCAATGACAACGGTTCCTTTCATCGGGACAGTATCAAAAACATCGCGCATGGCAGTGGTTGCTGCGTCATCCGCTTCATCCTTTACGCCCCGGCCCATCCATCGAGCTGAAGCAAGTGCAGCGGCTTCTGTTACACGTACTAGTTCCATTGATAAACTACGTTCCATTGAAATAACATCCCCCTTGTTAAACGCTTACAAAAAATTGAAAATCTGAGATGCCTGTCAGAGACGACAAGCACTGAAACTCTTTAACTTGATGTTGCCTACTTCTCGACCTCTTCCATTTCCTCCACATCAAGGTTTTCACGCCATATTTTCGCGCCAAGGCCTAACAGTTTATCGACTAAGGATTCGTAGCCGCGGTCGATGTGCTCAAGCCCGGAAACTTCGGTGATGCCTTCTGCCATAAGTCCGGCAACGACAAGAGCTGCTCCTGCACGCAGATCACTGGCTTTTACTTTCGCTCCCTCAAGGCGGGCCTGTCCATTAATAATGGCGGATCGTCCTTCTACCTTCATGTTCGCACCCATTCTCCTCAACTCATCGATATGCTTAAATCGAGCAGAGTAAATGGTATCCGTAACGATGCTCGTTCCCTCTGCCTTCGTAAGCAATGAAGTGAACGGCTGTTGAAGATCTGTCGGAAAACCAGGATAAACCAAGGTCTTAATATCTACACTCTTTAACGGGTTCCCACTGTTGTGAATGAGTACCTGATCGTCTTTTGTTTCGATATGAACACCCATTTCACGGAGCTTGGCAATCAATGACTCCAAGTGGAGAGGTATGACATTATCAATTAACACTTGCTGGCCAACGGCTGCGGCCAATATCATGTACGTGCCTGCTTCAATCCGGTCTGGGATGATAGAGTGGCGGCATCCATGCAGATGGTCGACTCCGTCGATTCGAATGACATCCGTACCTGCACCTTTAATTTTCGCGCCCATGCTTGTTAAAAGAGTGGCAACGTCGATAATCTCTGGTTCTTTTGCAGCGTTTTCAATGATCGTTTGGCCCTTGGCCCGAACGGCCGCCAGCATAATATTAATCGTAGCACCAACACTTACTACATCCAAATAGATTCGTGCGCCGATGAGCTCATCTGCACGTAGATAGATCGCACCTTGCTCATTGGTAACTTTTGCACCTAATGCCTCAAAGCCTTTGATGTGCTGATCAATAGGCCTTGGGCCGAGATTACAGCCTCCCGGAAGGCCAATGACTGCTTTTTTGAAGCGGCCAAGCATAGCACCCATCAGGTAATAAGAGGCTCTTAATTTCTTAACCTTTCCATTTGGAAGCGGCATCGCAATCATTTTTTCGGGATTCACCGTTAATGTATTGTTTTCATCCAATTCGGCTTCTCCGCCGATCTCTTCCAGCAAATCTCTTAACAAACGGACATCTGATATATTAGGCAGCTGGTCTATGATGACTTGGGATTCTGCAAGAATGGTAGCTGGGATTAATGCAACCGCACTGTTCTTGGCTCCGCTAATATGAACGGTTCCTTCGAGGGGAAATCCCCCTTCAATCATAAGCTTTTGTTCCATGGTTTGCTCCCTTCTGCATCAAGCGGTCTACAGCAGTTGTTGTACTTTTTAGTATTCTCAACCACTGGAATATCATGCTAATTTTTGGTGTTTTATGGCAAAAAACCAAAAACAAGCACCACGGGAGGTGGTGCTTGTATAAGTTATGGTATCGTCTATCCGCGGTTTTTTACAGCTTCCCAATCGCTTAGGAATCGTTCAATCCCTTGATCAGTTAATGGATGATTTACCAGGCTCTTGATGACCTTAAGCGGAATAGTCGCGATATGTGCTCCGCCAAGTGCTGCCTGTGTCACGTGGATCGGATGACGAACAGATGCTGCGATGATCTCGGTTGGGATACCATGAATCGCAAAGATTTCAGCGATCTCACTAATGAGCTTCAATCCATCCTGTCCGATATCATCCAGTCTTCCTAAGAATGGGGACACGTACGTTGCACCCGCTCTTGCGGCAAGCAATGCCTGGTTGGCATTAAAGATTAATGTAACGTTTGTTTTAATGTTCAAGTCACTGAAAGCTTTAACCGCTTTAAGACCTTCTGTTGTCATCGGAACTTTAACGGTCACGTTTGGTGCGATCGCAGCAAGCTCCTTGCCTTCTTCGATCATTTCTTCCGCTTTAAGCGAAACAACTTCAGCACTGACAGAACCCGGTACAAGAGCAGTGATTTCACGAATGCGGTCGTGGAAGTCAACGCCTTCTTTCGCCACTAGCGTCGGGTTTGTTGTAACCCCTGATAAAATGCCAAGATCGTGGGCTTCGCGGATTTCGTCAATATTTGCAGTATCGATAAAAAATTTCATTATTCATTCACTCCTATAATAAAGTGGTTGTATAGACACGATGTCTAATTCCCCTTTTAGTCTCTTCCACACAACAACTTTCATACCCCATATTATAACCCTTTTTTGCATCTGATTGTAAAGAAAACCGCCTATAATGTTATAGGCGGCTTCATGGCAGAGAAATAAAACGGCATGAGCCGTTTTATTTCCATATCATTGTTACGCCTTGTTGGAAGAACCGAACTCGCGGATTTTCCCTTTCACTGTTTCCTTGATCGCATCGCGGGCAGCAGTAAGGTATTTACGCGGATCGTATTTATCCGGGTTAGCAGCAATGTATTCTTTTACTGCATTGAAAGACGCAATTTGGTTTTCTGTGTTTACGTTGATTTTGGCTGTACCTAGAGAGATTGCTTTTTGAATATCGTGTGTTGGGATTCCAGTTCCGCCGTGAAGCACAAGAGGAACACCAGTTAGTTCATTTACTTCTTTCATGCGGTCAAAACCAAGGTTCGGCTCACCTTTGTAAGGTCCGTGTACGCTTCCTAGTGCAGGAGCAAAGCAATCTACACCCGTTTCGCGCACAAGCTGATCACATTCAGAAGGAATAGCGTAAGCTGCTTCTGCATCATCCACGACAAGATCGTCTTCCTGTCCGCCGATACGGCCAAGCTCAGCTTCAACTGATACACCATGGAAGTGTGCAAGTTCTACTACCTTTTTCGTTAAGGCAATGTTTTCCTCAAGCGGGAAATGTGATCCATCAATCATAACGGAAGTGAAACCGGCATGAATGGCTTCCGCACATTTTTGGTAGCTGGAGCCATGATCCAAGTGGATCGCAACCGGTACAGTTACTTTATATTCTTCAATTAATGCTTTAACCATGCTGACGACAAGTTTAAAACCACCCATGTAACGTGCAGCGCCTTCTGAAACGCCAAGAATTACCGGAGATTTTTCTTCTTGAGCCGCTTGGAGAATCGCTTGGGTAAATTCAAGGTTATTGATGTTGAATTGACCGACAGCATATCCTTCCGCTTTTCCTTTTTCGAGCATTTCCTTCATTGACACTAAAGGCATGTTTCATGTCCTCCCTTTACTATTGGCACAAAAAAACGAAAAAAGAATGATTGTCGTTCTTTTTCCGAAAATGCCATATGTTAAACATTACTTAGTCTTTTTTCAAACCTATTATAGCATACCAATAGCGCTTGAAAACCGCAATAAATAGGCTTTTCGCGTGCAAGCGCTACCAATGCCGATCTGTCAATGTTTTGAAGATTTTTTGTCTACCCTGCGCTTATTGGTAATTCTTTCCTTACCGCCGCGCGAATCTCATCAATGTCGAAAGGTTTCGCAAAATGAGTGATCGCCCCGAGTTTAATCGCTTCATGTATCATGTCCAATTCGCCATAAGCCGTCATAATAATAACCTGAATCGAAGCGTTTAATTTTTTGACGCGGCGCAAGATTTCCAATCCGTCCATTCCTGGAATCTTCATGTCTAAAATTACGAGATCGGGTGTTTCCTCTTCGACGATTGCAAGAGCCTGAACCCCGTTCGCCGCCTGAAAAGTCTCATAACCCTCTTTCTGAAAAATCTCATTAAGAAGAATTCGAATTCCATATTGGTCATCAACAATCAATATCTTACTCAATTCGCTCACCTCTGTCATATTTTTTCGTTCAATTCCATATTCTAACTAATTCTGTGAAACCTGTCGTTTTCCTGCTGCCTCAAGTGAAATAAAAAAACCAATGCGTTATACTAAATCTACTACTGAAACGAAGGGGAATCTTATGTTAAAAATATTTGCCACCCAGCTCAGCGGAATTTTTTCTAAAATACAGCAGGATAATGAGTTTGCCTTTGAAGACGGAGCAAGACTTCTTGCACAAACCGTCCTTTCGCAGGGCACTGTCTATTTTACAGGAAAAGACGAGATGAAGGCAGTATGTGCAGAAGGTTTGCTCGGACAAGAGGCCTTTTCAAATGCGAAGCACCTGGACGCTTCAGAAATCAGCGGATTAACAAGTGTAGATACTGTGATCGCTTCCGCACGTTTTCATAACGATGAGCCCACGATCAGCCTGCTCCGGGAAATAAAACAACATACAGAAGCGAATACCATTTTCCTTGCCTCACGAAAAGAAAAAGGGGAAGAAGCCGTACCCTTTAGTGATGTATTTATTGATTTGATGGTAAAAAGAGGCCTGGTTCCAACCGAGAATGGTGAGCGTATCGGAATGCCTTCTGCCATGGCAGGCATTTTTGCGTATCATGCCCTGTTTATCACCGCCAAAGAAATCCTCGAAGAGTATGAAGATTAATTTCAAATATACAATCTGCAGAAACGGTCCAAAAAGCCAATGTGTGAATAAACTCACCTTGCTTTAAATTTTTTGAAAACATTGAAGGGATATGTCAATTTTTGCCGAATTTCCAGATGAGGAGGGACAACGTCCTAATCCTTATCCAGCCCCTTAATATTTTCAACCAGACTTTCGAGCAAACAACAGCCTCCGTCACAATCCCCTTTAACGAAGTGCTTACAGCCAAGGTCAACAGCAAGTCAGAGCGCGTTCAGCATGCTTGGCCCTATTTTGTCCACTGTCCTGCGGTCGCCCCCCTCTCAAACCGCATGAACAGAACCATCTAGGGCCGGTAATGCTGAGTTTAAAACGGAAGAACCAATCTTCAATCAAAAAACCCGGCTGAAATCAGCCGGGTTTATTTTATTGATTTTTTAATTTCAGAGATGCTCCGACAAAATCTCGGAATAAAGGCTGCGGGCGAGTCGGGCGAGAGATAAACTCTGGGTGGAACTGAGAGGCTACAAACCAAGGATGATCATTAAGCTCGATGATCTCGACTAAACGGCCATCCGGGCTTGTACCAGAGAATACGAAGCCTTCCTTCTCCATTTGACCGCGATATTCATTATTGAATTCATAACGGTGGCGGTGGCGTTCATAAACCACTTCATCCTGATAAGCATCGTACGCTTTTGTTCCTTCGTTAAGCTTACATGGATACAGACCTAAACGAAGCGTACCCCCAAGGTCTTCCACATCTTTTTGCTCAGGAAGCAAGTCAATGATCGGATAGGATGTGGACGGAAGAAGCTCTGTAGAATGTGCACCTTCCATGCCGAGCACATTGCGCGCAAACTCAACAGACGCAAGCTGCATGCCTAAACAAATTCCAAGGTAAGGAACCTTGTTCTCACGTGCATACTGAATGGCAAGGATCTTCCCTTCTACACCACGGTCTCCGAAACCGCCAGGAACAAGGATCCCATCAGCATCCTTCAGTGTTTCGGCTACATTTTCTTTCGTTACATCTTCAGAGTTGATCCATTGGATCTCAACATCCGCATCATGGTGATATCCAGCATGCCGCAAGGATTCAACGACTGAAATATAGGCATCTTGAAGGGCGACATATTTTCCGACTAACGCAATTTTTGCTTTTCCTGACAAGTTAAGTACTCGATCAATCAAGCTTTTCCATTCACCCATGTCAGCTTCTTTACAGTCCAATTTCAAATGGTCGCAAACAATCTGATCCATATTTTGTTCCTGCAGGTCGATCGGTACACGGTACAACGTATCAGCGTCACGCGCTTCAATGACTGCTTTTGGATCAATATCACAGAAAAGGCCGATCTTTTCTTTCATATCATCAGAGACGGGCATTTCCGTACGGACGACGATGATGTTTGGCTGGATCCCAAGGCTTCGAAGCTCTTTCACGCTGTGCTGGGTCGGCTTCGTCTTAAGCTCTCCGGCTGCTTTGATATATGGGATAAGTGTACAGTGGATGTACATTACATTTTCTGAACCGACATCACTCTTAATCTGGCGGATCGCCTCGAGGAACGGCAAACTTTCAATATCGCCCACTGTTCCTCCAATTTCAGTGATCACAACATCAGCGTTGGTTTCGCGGCCTGCCCGGAATACACGTTCTTTAATTTCATTCGTGATGTGAGGAATAACCTGTACTGTTCCGCCCAGGTACTCTCCTCTTCTTTCTTTACGGAGAACCGTAGAGTAGATCTTACCTGTTGTGACAGAACTGAATTTATTCAGGTTAATATCGATAAACCGCTCATAGTGCCCAAGGTCTAGATCTGTTTCAGCTCCATCATCGGTTACAAAAACTTCTCCGTGCTGATAAGGACTCATGGTTCCTGGGTCCACGTTAATATAAGGGTCAAACTTTTGGGTAGTTACCTTAACGCCTCTGTTTTTTAACAATCGGCCCAAGGAAGCTGCCGTAATCCCTTTTCCTAGAGACGAAACCACTCCGCCTGTTACAAATATATACTTTGCCATCTTTTTTCCCCCTCTGGATTCACAATTAAGTATACCCCCCTGCATCGGTTTCAAGCAGAAGGGCGAATATGATTAAGAAGCTTAAAAAATAAAAAAAAACAAAAGTGACTCCTCCCCAATAAAGGGGGCACTTTTGTTTTTATCTGCAAAAAATTATTTATATATACGTTTAGCCCAAAAATGATTCTATCGGCTTTCCGCTGGAATGTCAAGAACCATAAGGAAATTTGCAAAAGTAAGAAAAGACTGGAAAAGCGGCAGCTGCCTGTCAACGTCCGACAAGCGGTGGAACTCTTACTCAGCAACACGATTTTTGTGGAGGGGAAATTGTAATCCATTTTCGCCCTGGGCGAGCCGGACATCAAAAAAACAACCCGGTGGGCACCGTTTCTCAGGCGCACACCGGGCAGTCGGTCTTACAGCTCTTACTTGTCCTCTTCGTCTTCATTTTCCACTTCGTATAATTCCTCTTCAGCGGCAACGTCTTCTTCGTCTTCCATGTCTTCATCCAGCTCTTCGTCGCTGTCTGCGAATTCGTCGAAGTCCTCATCCAATTCTTCTTCGTCCTCGTCCCCATCATCTTCATCGCTGCTTGCTTTCGCAAACTCATCGTCAACATCGAGAGCATCGAAGTCTTCTTCAAAATCCTCATCATAGTCATCAAAGTCGTTATCATCTGCGACAGCCTTTTTGCGTTTCGTAGGCTTGTTGGTGTTCCCAAGCTCTTCTTCACTGCTCTCGATCGGATACCAAGCTTTAAGTCCCCATTTATTGTCGCCAAGGGAAACAAAACGGCCATCGATATTCATGTCTGTATAAAAATGAGATAGACGGCGTTCAACAGCAGCATCAGACAATCCTTTCATATCCTTAATTCGCTGTACAAGCTCATAAAAGGGAACAGTCTGTTTTTCCTCTTTTAAAATTTCAAAAGCGATCTCAACCATGGCCATTTCCACGATCTCTTCTTTTGAATAAGATTTGATTAAACTCAAGTTGGCACTTCCTTTCAAATCAATAAATCTATTTATGTCATAGATGCACAAGTTTTGTTCTAGAAGAATTATACTCTTCATTATAAACAAATCTTTCAAGGATATGCTAGATGAATGATATCTTTTTTTTTAAAATCAGAGTGCCTGGCACCATCAGTTCACTCAAAAGATGCCTGGCACCACATCTTTGCACGGGTGCCCGGCACTATCAATTCACCCCAAAAGTGCCCGGCACCCCCTGAATGGACAAATTGCTGCTTAGTATAAAAACTTTGGTTCACTAGCCAAATTCGGCTGGATCGCCATGATTTTATTCAACGAAGCAATTAGTTTTGTTTGAAGCTTTTCATCACTGAGTAAGGTAAAAATAGAAAAAGAGGATATATCCTCTTTTTCTATTTTTCTTTTTTATCCTTTTTCAAGGTTGTTTTTTTACATATTTCTGCGGTACTTACCGCCGACTTCATATAAAGCGGATGTGATTTGTCCGAGACTCGCGACTCTGACGGTTTTCATCAGCTCTTCAAATATATTGCCTCCGTTCAAGGCCGTTTCCTGCAGCTTGCGCAGCGCTTGCGCCGAATGCTCGGCATGTCTGTTCTTGAACTCATTAAGGCTGGCGATCTGCTGTTCCTTCTCTTCCTTCGTTGCACGTGCGAGCTGCATGTTAAATTCTTCATCTTTAGGAGGATTCGGATTCAGGTACGTGTTCACCCCAATGATCGGCAACTCTCCATTATGTTTTTTCATCTCATAATACATGGATTCTTCCTGGATTTTTCCTCGCTGATATTGCGTCTCCATGGAGCCTAAAACGCCGCCTCGTGCATTCAGCCTTTCGAATTCCTGAAGAACCGCTTCCTCCACAAGGTCGGTCAGCTCGTCAATAATAAACGATCCTTGTAGGGAATTTTCATTACGGGCAAGACCCATTTCCTTTGTGATGATCAACTGGATCGCCATCGCACGGCGGACAGATTCCTCTGTCGGAGTCGTAATGGCCTCGTCATAAGAGTTGGTATGGAGCGAATTGCAGTTATCATAGAGCGCCATCAGAGCCTGAAGTGTTGTACGGATGTCGTTAAAGTCGATTTCCTGGGCATGAAGCGAACGGCCGGATGTTTGGACATGATACTTCAGCTTCTGGCTGCGTTCGTTAGCACCGTATTTATTCTTCATCACCGTCGCCCAAATTCTTCGTGCAACCCGGCCGATCACCGCATATTCCGGATCCAGGCCGTTGCTGAAGAAGAACGAAAGGTTCGGCGCAAAATCATCGATATGCATGCCGCGGCTTAAATAATATTCAACATACGTAAAGCCGTTCGCCAGCGTAAAGGCCAGCTGAGTAATCGGGTTAGCACCCGCTTCAGCGATATGGTAGCCGGAGATGGATACGGAATAATAATTACGCACATTGTGATCGATGAAATATTGCTGAATGTCTCCCATCATGCGCAACGCAAATTCAGTTGAGAAAATACACGTATTCTGCCCCTGGTCTTCCTTCAGAATATCTGCCTGAACCGTTCCGCGTACACTCGCGAGCGTCATAGCGGCAATCTCCTTGTATTCCGCTTCATTTGGAAAGCGTTGGTGCTCCTCTTCAAAAATTTGAACCTGCTGATCGATGGCCGTATTCATGAACATCGCAAGAATAATCGGAGCAGGACCATTGATCGTCATGGAGACGGATGTGCTCGGCGCGATCAAATCAAAGCCGTCGTATAGCTTTTTCATATCATCCAGCGTACAGATGCTGACACCGCTTTCCCCCACTTTTCCATAAATGTCCGGGCGGTAATCCGGATCCTCACCATATAAAGTAACGGAGTCAAAAGCTGTACTCAAACGCTTCGCATCATCGTCTTTTGAAAGATAGTGAAAACGCCGGTTGGTTCGTTCCGGCGTTCCTTCTCCGGCAAATTGGCGCTTCGGATCTTCACCCTTTCGTTTAAACGGGAATACCCCTGCTGTGTAAGGGAAGGCTCCAGGGACATTTTCTTTCATGACCCATTTTACAATTTCTCCCCAGTCTTCAAACTTAGGAAGAGAGACTTTCGGAATGTTTAATCCTGAAAGACTTTTTGTTGTGATCTCTGTAACGATTTCTTTGTCCCTGATCTTCGTTACAAATTCTGTGCCGCTGTACTGCTCCCTCAACTTCGGCCAGTTTTCGATTGTTTTTCTCGTATATGGTAGAAGATTCTCCTCTATTAGATCTCTTGCTTCTTCCAGGGTAGAGACGGCCTCTCCGTTCGCATTGATCTCCTGTATCGTTTCTATTGAACCTTTGAGCTGGTAGCTCTTCCTTGCATACTTTACTTGTTCATTCATCGTCTTATAGTAATCTTTCATTGTATAGACGAGATCGTTTAGATACTGGCTGCGCTCACCTGGAATGATCACGTTCTTTTTGGCGACCGTTTCTTCCGCCAGGGGCTTGAGCTCCCAATCGAGTCCACATTTATCATTTAAGGATTGGATCAATGCCCGGAAAAGAATGTTCGTTCCTGCATCGTTGAATTGGCTTGCGATCGTTCCGTATACCGGCATTTCATCAAGCTCTTTTTCAAACCATTGGCGTGAGCGCTGATACTGTTTCTTTACATCACGCAGCGCGTCTTCCGAACCTTTTCGTTCAAACTTGTTGATGGCGATGAGATCGGCGTAATCGATCATATCAATTTTCTCCAGCTGTGAAGGCGCACCGAATTCACTCGTCATCACGTACATGGAAACATCTGAAATATCCACGATTTCCGCGTCTCCTTGCCCAATTCCGCTCGTTTCCACAATGACCAGATCATAACCTGCGGCCTTTACCACAGAGAGTGCATCGCGGGTTGCTGCCGAAATCTCTGAGCGGGAGCCCCTAGTTGCAAGACTTCGCATGTATACACGGGGATTGTAGATGGAGTTCATGCGGATGCGGTCACCGAGCAAGGCGCCGCCCGTTTTTTGCTTCGTCGGATCGATAGAAATGATGGCTACCGTTTTATCTTCAAATTCATTCACGTAACGGCGCACAAGTTCATCGGTCAATGAGCTTTTTCCTGCGCCTCCTGTTCCTGTGATTCCGAGTACAGGTACGTTTTGCTGTGTGCTTTTGACTTGCTGGAGCACGTGTTCAACTGTGGCTGCGGTTTCCTTTGGAGCGAACTGTCCGTTCTCGGCAACCGTGATCAGGCGTGCGACGGCACGGCTTTCTTTTTCATGAAGCTTCTCCAGTTCATCCGTGAGTTCGGTCACTGTCTGAAAATCGCATTCCTGAAGCATGAAGTTGATCATCCCCTGGAGGCCGTTGATCCTGCCGTCCTCGGGAGAGAACAGGCGGGTGACGCCGTAGCTGTGCAGTTCTTTTATTTCCGGCGGAATAATAACGCCTCCGCCTCCGCCAAATACTTTGATATGGCTCGCTCCGCGTTCCTTTAAAAGATCGATCATGTACTTAAAATATTCGACATGGCCGCCTTGATAGGAAGAAATCGCAATACCCTGAACATCTTCCTGAATGGCTGCACTGACGACCTCGTCTACTGAACGGTTATGCCCAAGATGGATGACTTCAGCTCCGCTTGACTGCAAAATTCGCCTCATAATGTTAATGGACGCATCATGTCCGTCAAACAGGCTGGAAGCGGTTACAAAACGAATATGGTTCTTCGGCTGATATACTTCCGGATTACTCATTTTCCCTTCTCCTCTCTAACTTAACTTGTTCTGCCTGTCAGGCTGCGGTTTAGAACTCCGTATAAGAGCAGATTGATCTGCATTTGGGTATACTCTTCCAATGTGTATTCCTTTCTGAGGCTCCAGCGTCGGAAGGTCCACATCTGCCCATGAACCAGGATGTTGTGGGCGAGAAGTTTTACTTCCTCTTCGTTCAATTCCAGTTCCCCTTGTGCCACTGTCCGATGCAGTAGGTCCTCGAAGATCGCTGTCATCTCCAGCTCTTTTTTCAGCACATAAGGCAGTGCTTCGCGTGAAAGTGACTTGGCTTCCTGGTACATGACGAGCACTTCATCCTGCATCTCATCAACCACATTAAAATAGACAGCGATGGCCTTTTTCACATGTTCGATGCTTCCCTCTGCCAGAGAGATCTGTTCATGGAGCTTTTCCTTTACCCCTTCATAGATGCTGTCACAGACGAGGTATAGAATATCTTCCTTCGAGCGGATATACTCATACAGCGTTCCTATGCTGAACCCGGACGCTTTTGCGATTTCCCGGGTGGTTGTACGGTGAAAGCCGTTTTCCTTAAATAGGTTCACTGCTGCCTTAACCATTTCTCCGCGCCTTTTTTCGATCAGCTTTTCATCCTTTACAAGCGAGGGTACTTCCTTTCTTCCCAAAACCATCACTCTTTTCTGTCCTGGTTTCTATACCAATCCTCAAGGACCTTTTCGGCCGCCGAATACGGATCCAGCTTTCCCCGCTGGACATCAGCCAGCCATGGATATCCCTTACTCTCTTCTTCTATTAAGAGGCTGCGCATCAGTTCGTAATGCACAACTTCGATCACTTCCTGTTTGAGGCTGTGTACCCGCCGCTCTTCTCCTTCACCGCTGGCCTCCAAATATCGGCGGTGGGCACTCAGCTGATCCCATACGTCCTCCATCCCCTTATTTTGTACAGATATCGTCTGAACGATCGGCGGACGATAGGGTGCATCATGCTTCACTAGATCAAGCATCGCTTCAATTTCAGATAAAAGCTTAGGCACACCGGGGAGATCGGCTTTGTTAACGACAAACAGGTCGGCAATTTCCATAATTCCAGCTTTGAAAACTTGAACAACATCTCCGCTACCCGGGTTTAATACTACAGCAATGCTGTCGGCAATCTTCATAATGTCAAGCTCAGACTGCCCAACCCCCACTGTTTCGATGAGGATCACGTCAAAGCCATAGGCATCCATCAGCCGAACGGTTTCCTTTGTTGTCCTGGCAAGACCGCCCAGGCTTCCCCTTGTTCCCATGCTCCGGATGAACACATCTGGATCTGTAAAATGTTCACTCATCCTCACCCGGTCACCGAGAATGGCTCCGCCGCTAAACGGACTGGTCGGATCAACCGCCACCACTCCGATCGTCATGCCCCGGCTGCGCAAAAAGGTCATCAGCCGGTTGACCAGGGAGCTCTTGCCTGCACCTGGAGAACCGGTAAGTCCGACAAAATGGGCCTTTTTCCGAAGGCTATGAATGTCTTTTAACAGTTCAAGCTTCTCAGGGTGGTCGTTCTCAACATAGGAAATGGCTCTCGCAAGCGCTCGTTCGTCTTTATTTTTAATGCGTTCGGCCAATGGGTGCATGTTCTCCTCCTTAATCCTTCAGCAGCATTTTGGAGATAACCAATCGCTGGATTTCCTGTGTTCCTTCGTAGATTTGAGTGATTTTCGCATCTCGCATATACCGTTCAACGGGATACTCTTTTGTATACCCGTATCCCCCGAATACTTGCACAGCATCAGTCGTTACTTCCATGGCAATGTCACCTGCAAAAAGTTTGGACATCGCAGATTCTTTTCCATATGGAAGCCCTTGGCTTTCACGCCATGCAGCTTGATAGGTTAAAAGCCTTGCCGCTTCGACCTTCGTTGCCATGTCGGCTAATTTAAATCCAATTCCTTGATTCTGGCCGATGGACTTTCCAAACTGCTTTCTTTCTTTGGCATAGGTAACCGCAGCATCCAGCGCTCCCTGAGCAATACCGACTGCCTGTGCAGCGATTCCGTTCCTTCCGCCGTCAAGCGTCATCATGGCAATCTTGAAGCCTTCTCCTTCTTTGCCGAGCAAGTTTTCTGCAGGAACTCTGCAGTCTTCCATAATGAGCTCCAATGTCGGTGAAGAGCGGATCCCTAGCTTTTTCTCTTTTTTGCCGAAGGAGAAGCCCGGTGTACCTTTTTCAATGATGAATGCAGAAATGCCGCGGTGTCCTGCGGATTGGTTGGTCATCGCAAACACCACATAAATTTCAGCCTCTCCTGCATTGGTGATGAAAATCTTAGACCCGTTGATAATGTAATCGCCGCCGTCTTTTCGCGCTGTTGTTCTCATATTGGAGGCATCAGATCCGGATCCCGGTTCTGTCAGGCCATAGGCTCCCATTTTTTGCCCTTCTGCCATCGGGCGAAGAAACTTTTGTTTTTGCTCTTCACTACCGAATTTAAAGATCGGCCAGCCGGCAAGCGAGGTATGCGCGGACAAAGTTACACCTGTTGATGCACACACGCGGGAAAGCTCCTCCACCGCAATTACATATCCAAGATAGTCTCCTCCGATTCCGCCGTATTCTTCCGGCCAAGGGATACCTGCAAGCCCAAGCTCAGCCATCTTGTCAAAAAGGCTGCGGTCAAACCGTTCTTCTTCATCCCTTTCTGCAGCTGTCGGTTCTACTTCATTTTTTGCAAAGTCACGCACCATTTTGCGGATCATTTCGTGTTCTTCAGATAGTTGAAATTGCATGTTTCTCTTGCCTCCCTGTTTAGTCTTGTATTAAGTGCTTACTCAGCACGACCCGTTGGATCTCACTTGTTCCTTCATAGATCTCACATACTTTGGCATCCCTGAACAGCCGCTCCACCGGATACTCTTTCGTATAGCCGTATCCCCCGTGTACTTGTATAGCATCGATGGCCGTTTTCATCGCTGCCTGTGAAGCGTACAGTTTGGCCATTGAAGCTTCTTTTCCGCACGGCTGGTTCATCGTACGCATATGTGCTGCACGATAGGTTAATAGTTTGGCAGCTTCCACTCTTGTGGCCATATCAGAGAGCATGAACGCCAAGCCTTGCTGGGCGCCGATCGGCTTTCCGAACTGTTTGCGGGTTTTCGCGTATTCCAGAGAATGCTGAAGCCCTGCTTCCGCGATTCCAAGCGATTGTGCAGCAATTCCGATCCGTCCCGCTTCCAGGTTGCTCATTGCAATTTTGAAGCCTTCCCCTTCTGCACCCAGCAGGTTTTCTGCTGGAACCTCGGCCTGGTCAAAGATAATCTCACATGTGTTGGATCCGTTCAGCCCCATCTTTTTTTCTTTTTTTCCGACGGAAAAGCCCGGTGTGCCTTTTTCGACAATAAACGCTGCTATTCCTTTTGGGCCAGCCTCAGGATGGGTCGAAGCAAAAACGATGTATAGATGTGCCGCACCCGCATTGGTGATGAAGATTTTAGACCCGTTCAGGATGTACTTATCACCCTTTTTCACAGCTTTCGTTTTCAGAGCAGCGGCATCGGATCCGGCACCCGGTTCTGTCAGGCCGAAAGCACCAAGATAATCACCGCCGGCCAGTTTAGGGATAAGCCTTTGCTTTTGCTCTTCATTTCCAAAATAGTAGATGGAATTAGCCACTAAGCTTGTATGAACAGAAAGAATGACGCCGACCGTCGCACTCACCTTTGACAATTCATTAATGGCAATAATATAGGAGGTGAAGTCCATGCCTGCACCGCCATATTTTTCCGGGATGGGTATGCCCATTAGTCCGAGCTCGCCCATTTTTTTGACGGCCTCTGCTGGAAACTGATCGGTCTCATCCATTTTATCCACGATAGGCGCAATTTCTTTTTGTGCAAAATCACGCACCATTTTTTGCATCATGAGCTGTTCTTCTGTAAACGTGAGGTTCACGTCTCATCCCCCCTGTTCAAGCGTTCCTCATCAGTTATAGGTGTAGAACCCTTTGCCCGATTTCTTGCCAAGCCAGCCTGCCTTCACATACTTGCGGAGAAGCGGGCAAGGCCGGTATTTATCATCGCCAAAGCCTTCCTGGAGTGTCTCCATAATGTAAAGGCATGTATCGAGGCCGATAAAGTCCGCCAATGTCAGGGGACCCATCGGATGATTCATACCCAGTTTCATAATTTCATCGATCGCTTCCGGCTCCGCTACACCTTCATAGAGGGCAAAAATCGCTTCATTGATCATCGGCATTAAAATCCTGTTGGAAATAAAGCCTGGAAAATCATTCACTTCCACCGGAACCTTGCCCACTTGTTTCGTCACTTCTTCAATGACCTGATAGACCCCATCGCTCGTTTGGAGCCCCCGGATAATTTCAACCAGCTTCATTACCGGCACAGGATTCATGAAATGCATGCCGATGACACGTTCCGGCCGATTCGTGACAGCGGCGATCTCAGTAATGGGAAGGGAAGAGGTGTTACTGGCCAAAATGGCATGTTCCGGCGCCATTTCATCCAGCATCTTAAACACCTGGGTTTTCACGTCCATATTTTCGATGACTGCTTCAATGACCAAATCCGCATCTGCAGCATTTTGAATGTCCGTTGAAGGGTGCAGGCGCTCTAAAACAGCCTTCCTTTCATCTGCTGCCATCTTTCCTTTTTCCACTTGGCGGGCTAGCTGCCGTGAAATAGATTCCATGCCTTTTTGGACAAACTCTTCCTTTAGGTCGTGAAGGTAAACCTTGTAGTTTGCCATCGCACATACTTGAGCAATACCTGAGCCCATTTGCCCGGCTCCAATTACCATGATGGTTTTGACGTTCATTCTTATTCCCCCTTTGATGATTTCACTTCAATCAATACAGCATCGCCCTGGCCGCCGCCTGAACAGATGGATGCGATCCCTAGGCCGCCTCCGCGCCTTTTCAGTTCATGAATCAATGAAACAATGATTCTCGCTCCGCTTGCTCCGATCGGATGCCCTAAGGCTACCGCTCCGCCGTTCACGTTTACTTTTTCCAGATCAAGGTTCGCAAGCTCTGCACTGGCCAACGCTACTGCTGCAAAAGCTTCGTTAATCTCAAATAAGTCGATTTCTTCAAGGGTTCTTCCTGTTTTCTTCAGCAATTCATTGATGACTAAGCCCGGTGTTTTTGGAAAATCCTTCGCTTGAAGGGCAATTGCCGCAGCTCCGAGGATAGTGGCCATCACTTCTTTTCCTTCTTTATGTGCCCGCTCTTCAGACATGAGGACCAGCGCTGCAGCACCGTCGTTTACTCCAGGTGCATTTCCTGCTGTAATGGTTCCTGTTGAGGAGAAAACAGGGGCCAGTTTAGCCAGACGTTCAGAAGTTGTATCTTTTCTTGGTGCTTCATCCGCTGTTACAGAAATCGGCTCTCCTTTGCGCTGAGGCACCTTTATCGCTACGATTTCTTCAGCAAACGTGCCATCATCAGTGGCGGAAACCGCTCTTTGATGGCTCCTTAATGCCCACTCATCCTGTTTCTCACGTGAAATTTCAAGCTCCTGCGCCACTTCATTGCCGTATGTTCCCATATGAACGCCTGTAAAGGAGCAAGTGAGTCCGTCATGTGTCATCAAGTCCTTCACCTGCCCGTCTCCCATACGATAGCCCCAGCGAGCTTTTGGAAGAATATAAGGTGTATTGCTCATCGACTCCATCCCGCCGGCTACAATCACTTCTTCATCACCGGCACGGATGATCTGATCAGCTAAGGTTACGCTCCTCATTCCGGAAGCACAGACTTTGTTGATGGTTTCTGTTTTCACTTCCCATGGCAAGCCTGCCTTCTGGGCAGCCTGACGGGAAGGAATCTGACCCTGTCCGCCCTGCAGCACACAGCCCATGATCAGTTCATCTACCTGGCCCGCATTGACATCCGCTCTTTGCAGCGCTTCTTTAATCGCTGCTGCACCAAGATCAGATGCAGATAAAGTGCTTAAAGCTCCGCCAAACTTACCGATTGGTGTACGTACACCGCTGACAATGACTGTTTTACCCATGAAAAATCACTCCTTTTATTAAAAAGCTGAATCCGGATTGATTAAAACGCTTACAAGATGTCCCGAGCGAACGCTCGGTCAACAAAGATTCATGGGTTAACCTGCTGCCAATCGACAGCAGGTTAACCTCTTATTGCACCAATTCTTTTTCTTTTGATGAGCCAAACAAGGAACGTTCAAGAATTTCAACGACATCCAATGTTTGAACCTGATCTTCTGCTTCTTTGGCTTTCGTTCCATCGCTCAGCATGGTTAAGCAGTATGGGCAGCCGCTTCCGATCATCGTCGGATTAACCGCCAGTGCCTGCTCAGTCCTTGCGACGTTAACACGCTGTCCTGCCTTTTCTTCCATCCACATCATACCGCCGCCTGCACCGCAGCACATGCCGTTTTGCCGATTTCGGTCCATCTCAACAAGCTTTACTCCAGGGATGGACTTCAATATCTCACGAGGCGGCTCATACACTTCGTTATAGCGCCCGAGATAGCAGGAATCATGATAAGTGATGACTTCATCCACTTCAAACTTCGGTGTGATGCGGCCTTCGTGAATCCACTCTGCCAAAAGCTCGGTATGGTGATAAACCTCACCTTCATAACCAAACTCCGGATACTCATTTTTAAAGGTGTTATAGGCATGCGGATCAATCGTGATGATCTTCTTCACATTATGTTTTTCAAATAACGCGATGTTGCTGTTGCAGATTTCCTGGAACAAGAACTCGTTTCCGATTCGGCGAGGCGTATCCCCGGAGTTCTTTTCCTTGTTTCCAAGGATGGCAAACTTGACGCCGGCCTCATTCATGATCTTTGCAAAAGCAAGCGCGATTTTCTGGCTTCGGTTGTCGTAGGCCCCCATGGAGCTGACCCAGAACAAGTATTCAAACTCTTCACCGGCCTTCTCCATCTCTTTTACGGTAGGAATCGAAACATCTTCCCGAAGCTCGCGCCAGTTTTCTCTTTCTTTTTTGGAAATGCCCCATGGGTTTCCTTGCTTTTCAATATTTTGGATGGCACGTTTGGCATCGGCCTCCATCTTTCCTTCCGTCAGAACAAGATAGCGGCGCATGTCGATGATTTTATCCACGTGCTCATTCATCACCGGGCATTGATCCTCACAGTTTCGGCAAGTAGTACATGCCCAGATCTCTTCTTCGGTCATGACCTCGCCGATCAGTTCAATATTATATTCAAACTTGAACGCAGAGCTTCCGTCTGTTGCAGCAGCCATCTCTTTAGCGCCCTGTCCTTTTGCTGCGGCTTCAAAAGCAATCTGGTTGCCTTTTGTATTCGCGAAAGCAAAAGATGGCATCCATGGTGTGCGTGAAGTAACCGCTGCTCCTTTTTCAGTGAGATGATCCCTTACTTTAATTATCATATCCATCGGCGAGAGCATTTTGCCTGTACCGGTTGCCGGACACACATTTGTACAGCGGCCGCATTCTACACATGCATACAAGTCGACAAGCTGCTTCTGGTTAAAGTCTTCTACCTTGCCCACTCCGAATACTTCCTGAGTTTCATCTTCGAAGTTAATGGATGAAAGTTTCCCAACTTTATCCTTCCTCCCAAGCCATACATTGAGCGGGCCCGCGATTAGGTGAGCATGCTTGGACTGAGGCACATAGACAAGGAACGTGAGAAGGAACAGTAGATGAATCCACCAGGAGATAAAGAATATGGTGACGGCCGCAGCCTCTGGCAGCCCGCCAAGGATATAGGCGAGGCTTGAAGCAATCGGCGCCGTCCATTCGAGCTCCAGATCATGCCAAAGGATTTCCATGGCGTTGCCGAGAAGGACGGAAATCATTAATCCTCCGATGAACAGTAACACGAGACCTGCTTTAAATCCCCGTTTAAGGCGTACTAGCTTTTCGACATATCTGCGGTAAAATGCCCAAACGACCGCTGCTAGGATGAGGAAAGTTACGATTTCCTGAAAAAAGGTAAATCCGGGATAAAGAGGACCAAGCGGAAGGTGCGACCCAGGGGCTAGCCCTTTCCAAATAAAATCAATCGCACCAAATTGGACAAGGAGGAACCCATAGAAAAATAACACATGGATGATTCCGCTCTTTTTATCTTTCAAAAGCTTCTTCTGACCGAATACATTGACAAGCACAGCTTGGATCCGTTCCTGCACGGTATGGTCAAATTCGACTTTTTTACCCATTTTGATGAATTCGTAACGAGTTTTCACCACATATGCAAACAAATAGATGGCGTAAGCGGTTACAAGAATAAAGGCAATCCAGTTCAAGATCTGTAAACCGTTCATCAATTATGCTCCCTTCATCATTGTCTGTTGCCCTCCCTTTTCCTGTCTATAACAAGAATGATTATTCAAAAAGGGTGGAATTTTCTGAAACCATTATAACATAAATAATAGAAATGAATGAGCATTCAGTCAATATTATTTTAAAAATTTTTTTGGGGTGCCTGACACCGTATTTGGGGATACTATTTACACTGATTTCGATTTCTATCAGAAAGGAAGTACCGCGATGGCCATCTTATACTTGTTTTTAACTCTTCTGCTTGCTGCCGCTATGATTGCGGTGCTGATCTGGCTCGATTTTCGGTTGGGCAAAAAAAATGTGGTGAAGAAGGAATTAGACGAACCTGCCATCTATACAGGAGAAGCGTCTCTTATTACAACAGGGACTGAGTTTTTCGATACGTTATTTGAAGAAATAGAACAAGCAACCCATCATCTACATATTCAATTTTATATTTTCAATGAAGACTGCATCGGCAAGGAGATGACGTCACTTCTCAAAAGAAAGGCGAGAGAGGGTGTAAAGGTAAGGCTTCTCGTTGACTATTTGGGCAGTTTTTTTCTTAAAAAGAAGGCCATACATGAAATGAAGCTGGCAGGCGTTCAATTTGCCTACAGCTTCAAGCCCGGGTTTCCTTATTTTTTTTATAAGCTGAACCGGCGAAACCATCGGAAGATCACGATCATCGATGGCAAAAAAGGATTCACTGGGGGATTCAATGTCGGAGATGAGTACTTAGGAAGAGATCCGAAGCTTGGCGACTGGCGCGATTATCATCTGCAGCTGCATGGCCCTGTTGTTCACGCCTTTCAGGAGCAGTTCCTCCTTGATTGGGAAGCGGCCAGCGCGGAAAAACTGAGCGGTGATTCTTACTTTCCGGCGCTTGATGAGGGGACACAGACATTTACCTCCCTTTTTTCAACCAGACAGATCTACTTGTTCTTCTTGCAGCAGATTGAACAGGCCGAAACGAAAATTTTCATCGGATCACCCTATTTCATACCCGACGCCAAGCTGCAAAACGCTCTCCTAGATGCACTGAAACGAGGGGTAGAGGTCACTCTGCTTGTCCCGATGAAATCAGACCATCCTCTTGTAAAGGAAGCCTCCTATCCATTTATACGGGAACTGTTAAAATCGGGTGGGCACGTATATCAGTACTATGAAGGCTTTTTTCATGCCAAAGTTTTTATGGTCGATGAAAACATCTGTGATATTGGAACCGCCAATTTTGATCTGAGAAGCTTGTTTACCAACTCAGAGGTCAACTGCGTTTTCACTGATCAGAAACTGATTCGGTCAGCATTGAAGACCATTGAGGATGACTTGGCCCGTTCAGTGATTATGGATGTGTCTGCTCTGGATAAGCCTTCCCTGTGGACTAAAATAAAAATGCAGACAGCGAAGTCCTTTGCACCTTTTTTATAAGTTTTGTTTAAATAACGCTTATAAGGTGAAAGAAACAATAGAATGACTAGACTTCAAGGGGGGGTTCTGGAATGCTTGTATCTTTCGGTTATGTATCCACCGCGCTTTCCCTTTTCGATTCATCTCCTTCCAAAACGATGACGTTTGCCACTTGGTCGAAGCTTGAAAAAAGGAACGGGAACAGCGGTTGATTTTCATTACGAAAACGAATTTAAAGAATACAGTTCGAATCATCCACTATAATATCGCATCCCAATTTCCTTTATATCGGATGTCTTCTTCCATCGTTCCGCTGGCGACCCATCCCGACGTGAATTGGGATTATTTAAAGCATACGGCCGATGAGTTCCGTGCGGTTGGAGACCTCGTGAAAGACCATGGCCTTCGTGTGAGCCTGCATCCCAACCAAGTTCACCCTCTTTACAAGCGCCAAGGAGCATATCACTCGTAATGCAGTGAAAGACATGGAGTATCATTACAATTTGCTTAATGCCATGGGCCTGGAAAAAGAAGCCCGAATCAACATCCACGTCGGCGGCACCTATGGAGACAAAGAAGCCTCTATTGCACGTTTCTATGAAAATATAAAAAGGCTGCCTCCTCTCATCAAACAAGCCATGACGTTAAAGAATGATGATAAAACGTATACGACGGAAGAAACGCTGGAAATTTGTGAAGCAGAAGGAATTCCTATGATGTTCGATTTCCACCATCACATGTCAAATCCAAGTTCCATCCCGCTGGAAGACCTGCTTCCCCGTTTTATTGCCACTTGGAAAGGAACCGGACGCCCCCCCAAAGTCCATCTTTCTTCCCCGAAAACAGAAAAGGCCTATCGGAGCCATCATGACTTCGTAAGCCTGGATTATGTGATGCCTTTTTTTAAAATGATCAAACCATTTACGGATGAGCTGGATGTCATGATCGAGGCAAAACAAAAAGATCTTGCGCTCATTCGATTGATCAGTGAACTTGCAAAGGTTAGGGGGATCAAACAGATGACGGGAGGCACTTTGGTCATCTGATGGATTTGGCCCACTTTGTCAGGGTTTGGTTAAAGAAGTGGTGCTTTTTCACCGGAATCTGATGAAATACACCCGGTACAATAACGGTTTTTGTTTGAGGGACGAGTCTTTGATAGATCTTTTGATAAGGCAGGAAATGAAAGCACCGTGAGCCATAGAACAATAACAAAGGTACTTTGATCTGCGGCAGAGCTTTCGTGCAGCTTTGGTCAAAACATTCCTCATAAAAGCGGCGCCAGAACTTCGGGCTCCCTTTTTTGCATTCCTCTGCGATTTCATGCCTGTCAGTTGCAGTCACTTGATGTGACCAGGCTAAGCTATTGATCAGAAGCAGTGGATGATGTTTTGCGAAATGGATCCCCAGCCGGAATTCTTGTTCCACAAACCAGGAAGCCACCTCTGGAAAACCACCGCTGATCACAAGGGCGTGCACCCGCTCCGGATAACGCAGAACAAAATCCTGTGCAATCGTACCGCCTGCAGAGTACCCGCAGACAATAGCCTTTTCAACTCCCAGCTCATCAAGCAAAGCGAGCAGGTCGTCACTCAACGTTTGGATGGAGAAAGAGGGATTGGTGCAAGGCGTGTTTCCATGCCCCCGTATATCGTATGTAATCACTCTGAAACACCGGCTTAGCTCCGTATGCTGATAGTTGAAAATACGGGAAGTAAGTACGGGAGGGTGGATCAAAACAAGCGGAAAACCGGATCCTGACTCCCTGTAAAATGTATTGACGTCCTTTCTTTCCATGGTGCCATCCCCTTTCTAATCATGGCTTTATAAAAAATGAAAATAACCAGGTGTACATCTTGTAACCAAGATAGATCCCTACGATTCCGGCAATGCCGGACAAAGCAGGCGGAGCCGGAATGGGGAGCTTAAATAGAGCAAATACAAGGCCTACGGCTGCTCCTGTGATCAGTGCTAAAACAACAAGCTTCATTATGCATTCCTCCTCCGTTTATGGTTTCCTGGAACACGGTGTTTATCCATAGAAATGCGCAAGCGCACTGATCAGGGGCGACAAGCGCCGGACATAAAAAAAGGCCTGCTGTGTCAGTAACAGCAGGCCTTACTCTATTTACATCCGCTCCGGTGCGGAGACACCGACAACCTTCAATGCATTTTCAATCGTAATTTGCGTGGCTTTCATCAACGCGTAGCGCGCCGCAGATTTTTCTTTGTTTTCAGCATCGAGTACTCGCTCTGCATTGTAGAAGCTGTGCAGGGCAGATGCAAGTTCAAAGACATAGTTGGTGATCCGGTGCGTCAGCATCTTGTCTGCCGCCTCGTCAATGGCAGCCGGGAATTCGCCCAGCTTTTTGAGCAGTTCAAATTCTTTTTCTGATGAGATGTGAGAAAGATCGAGCTCTCCACTGTACGATAAGCCCATCTCTGCGCCCTGGCGCAGCATGCTGCATACGCGGGCATGCGCGTACTGTACATAGAAGACCGGATTCTCGTTTGATTTTGAAACCGCTAAGTCCATATCAAAATCCAGATGAGTATCAGAGCTTCTCATCGCGAAGAAATAACGAGTCGCATCGATGCCAACCTCTTCCATCAGATCCCTCAAGGTTACCGCTTTACCTGTACGTTTGCTCATCTTTACTTTTTCCCCGTTTTGGAACAGGGAAACAAGCTGGATAATCAATACATCGAGCTGTTCACGGTTATAGCCGAGCGCCTCGATGGCCGCCTTCATCCGAGGGATATACCCGTGGTGGTCCGCTCCCCAAATGTTGATCAGCTTCTCAAAACCGCGGTCAAGCTTATCCTGGTGATAGGAGATGTCCGGTGTAAGATACGTGTAGGATCCGTCATTCTTAATCAACACGCGGTCCTTATCGTCACCAAAGTCTGTGGTTCTGAACCAGGTTGCCCCCTCTTCCTCATATACAACCCCCGCGTCTTTCAGCTTTTTGAGGGCTTTGTCGATCTTTCCGGATTCATACAGGGACGTTTCAGAGTACCATACATCAAAACCAACCCTGAATTCAGCCAGATCGCGTTTGATCTTCTCAAGTTCCTTCTCGAGCCCGTATTGGCGGAAGAAGTTGAAACGCTCCTTTTCATCAGCTGCAGCCCATTTGTCACCATACGCTTCAGCGAGGTCTTTTCCGAATTCGATAATATCTTTACCGAAATATCCGTCCTCCGGCATTTCTTTTTCTTGCCCAAGAGCCTGAAAATATCGAGCCTCGATGGAATAAGCAAGGTTATTAATCTGATTTCCTGCATCATTTATATAATATTCACGGGAGACATCATAACCTGCACGGTCAAGAATGTTGCAAAGTGAATCCCCGACAGCGGCTCCGCGCGCATGCCCAAGGTGAAGGGTTCCTGTCGGATTCGCCGAAACAAACTCTACCTGCACCTTCTTCCCACCGCCGAATTCTGTTCTGCCGTAGTTCTCCCCTGCTTGAAGGATTGCTGGAACCAAGTCGGTCAGGTAGGCATTATCCATATAAAAGTTAATGAATCCTGGTCCTGCAATCTCAAGCTTACTGATGGAAGCTTTACTTTTATCGAAATGATTCAATATCTCCTCAGCGATCGCTTTTGGTGCTTTTTTGGCAATGCGAGCCAGCTGCATCGCCATGTTAGTCGCGTAGTCTCCATGAGACTTATCCTTTGGGATTTCAAGAACAACCTCTGGAAGCTGTTCTCTTTCTGCCAATCCTGCCTTAATGACTGCTTCTTCTATTTCTTGCTTTAAATGGAGCTTTACCTGATCTACAACGTTCATGCCTTCGCCTCCTGAAAATTGATCTTTATTGTATAGTTGCCTGTGTCTTCACCCTGCAGCACAAGTCCGTACTTTAAGAGCAAGTCGCCCTCTTTGCTCTGCTGGTTCCAGCGGAAATTCATCTGATGTGTGGTGGTTTCCATCCATAGCTGGCCATAAGGAGTATCGTACATTCCCTGCGTCGTCTGGCCGATCAAAAACCTCTGACGCATTGCCACACTGCCGCTCCTTAAGATGACAATCCCTTCATGGTTCATTTTAACTACATTGTTGACTGAACCGGCGCCCTCTATAACTTCCGTATACTTAAGATATGTGCTATCTCCCTTACGGTACAGGGTTCCTGTTGCTTCGCCTTTATGTACATCCTTTTCCTTCGCATGCTGTATGACGGTTTCCATTATTAAATTGACCGAAATCACAGCTTCTTGTCCACCCATTGTCGGATCCGTCCTTTTTATCGTTTCTATAAAAATACAGAAGCATTGATCTGTTTCTGTACCTCGATCTCATGTGTTTATTGTATATAACTCAACTATTATAAAGGATTCTTCCCTATTTCTTCAACCTTACCCTAAAACAAAGAAAAACGCACTTCTCCTTCTCGAAGTGCGTCAACGGATTGGAAGGCTTATTTTTACAGCCGTTCCTTTCCCGGGATGACTCTCTATGATGATCTCGCCATTATGCTCCTGGATAATTTTATAGCTGGTCATCAATCCCAGCCCGGTTCCCTTCTCTTTTGTAGAATAGAATGGTTCACCCAGTTTCTTAAGGCTTTCAGGCGGAATTCCGCATCCCTGGTCTTGAATAATAATTTCAATGTTTCTGCCTTGGCGCTTACTGTCGATATGTATGATGCCGCCATCCGGCATCGCTTCAATCGCATTTTTTACTAAATTAATGAACACCTGCTTCAATTCATTCTCCACACAATCAATCAATGGGAGATTCTCGCCCAGGTCACATACGATATGGACATTGTGGACAAGAGCCTGGCGGTCCAGCAGATCGACAACATAATGGATGAGCTCTTTAATGTCCTTTTTTTCCACCTTTTTGGATTGAGGCTTCGCAAGGATGAGCAACTCCGTAATGATCTGCTCAATCCTGTTCAGCTCATCCAGCATAATGCCATAATATTTTTCACAGTCCACAATTCCTTTGGACTGGAAGAGCTGGATAAACCCCTTTAGTGCGGTCAGGGGGTTCCGTATTTCATGAGCAACCGATGCAGCAAGCTGGCCGACAATGGATAGTTTATCAGACTTGCGAAGCAGTTCTTCCGCCTCCAGACGTTCGGAAATATCCCGCGTGACGGCAATGATCTCAATCACCGTACCGGTCGTCTCATCTTTAATTCCTCGGCACGTGGCTTCAACCCAGCGGTATTCTCCGTTTACGCTCTTCAGCCTGAATTGGAAGTTGCTGATCTCGCCCCCTCTTAACAGCTGTTCATGCACCTGTAGCGAAGCTCTCATATCGCTTGGATGAAATAAAGAAAAGGCTTTTTTGGACAGCAATTCCTGCGGGGTATATCCGAGCAGCTGTTCGCACGCAGGTGAGACGTATAGCATTTCCCCCTCCACGTTATGAGTAGAAATCATGTCGGTAGAGTTTTCAGCAAGCAGTCTGTATCTCGATTCGCTTTCCTGCAGTTTTTCATGGGAAGATACCTGATCCGTAATCTCCCGTCCAAAAACAAGCAAGTTTTTTCGACTGCCTTCATCATCAAAGACAGGAATTTTGTATACATCAAAAATTCTGTCGCCCGAAGGAGCCGGAATTTTTTCAACACAACGCTGAAGTTTGCCTCCTTGCCAAACACCTTCATCGGTTTCTATACAATAATCGAACACCGGTTTAAAATATGGAATTAATCGGCCAAGCTCAGCATCTGTTTTTCCGACAAATTCCGTATGAGGATAGCCAAACATTTCACCAGAAAATTTGTTGGCGTACACAAATTTCCCATCTCCGTCCTTAATCCCGATAAAGTCTGGCACAATATTTGTTAAGGCAACCAGCAGGTCTTCCTGAAAAGCATCTGTAGCTTCTGTTTTTACAGGTTTGAGAATGCACACTTTATATTTTTCATCTGTTCCTAAATCATCTATATTCACATCTACAAGCATCGGGTCATGCGTATCGCCAGACAGTATGGTTTGCTGTTCATTTCGTTTTTTATTCAAGTCTGGAAGGAGGCCTGATATGGAAAGGCCCTTCAGCTCTGGTAAAGTGCAGCCTGTCATTTTTACAGCTTCTGAATTCATCTCGTGTATACAAAAATCATGTGTAAGAAGGATGACCGCATCCGACAGCTGATGCATAAAGGGCATCGGAGACCTTGTAAGCTCGTTTCCCATTTCCGTCGCTCCTTTCCGCTTTCATCTATTCACCTTTTTAACTATATCAAAATAGACACAATATTGTTACTTTTTTTCGACAAAAAAAGACTAAAACCAACAATTGGCTCAGTCTTTTTTCATTCATTATTATTTGTTCACCCAGCCTAAAAGAATTTCTCTCAGGAATTTACCCGCAGCGATCGGCGTTTGTTCAGAAGGATCATAGATTGGGGCTACTTCAACCAAGTCAGCACCAATGATGTTGATGTCAGACTCAGAGATTAAATGGATAGCCTCCAGCAATTCTTTGGATGTAATCCCTCCTGCCTCAGCCGTACCCGTCCCAGGTGCATGGGCAGGATCAAGCACATCAATGTCGATCGTTACGTAAACATTGCGGCCAGCAAGCGTCGGTAATACCTTTTTCAAAGGCTCCGCCACATCGAACTTATGCATATGCATACCGGACTCTCTGGCGAATTGAAACTCTTCTCTCATTCCTGATCGAATACCGAAAGAGTAAACATTCTCCGCACCAATCAGTCCGCACGCTTTTCGTATAGGAGTAGAGTGGGAAAGAGGCTCTCCCTCATACTGCTCCCTCAGATCCGCGTGGGCATCAATATGGATGATGGCAAAATCATTGTATTTATTCTTTAACGCCTTAAAGATCGGCCATGAAACGAGGTGCTCTCCGCCCATGCCCAGTGGAAATTTCCCGGCATCCAGCAATGTTGTCACATATTCTTCGATAAGATCAAGGCTGCGCTGCGGATTTCCGAAAGGAAGCGGGATATCACCCGCATCAAAGTAATTGACTTCTTCAAGATGCTTATCCGCATAAGGGCTGTATTCCTCAAGCCCTAAAGAGGCTTCACGGATTCTTGCAGGGCCGAAACGAGAACCCGGACGGAAGGATACCGTCCAGTCCATCGGCATTCCGTATAGAACCGCATCGGCTGTTTCATAATCCTGCTTGCTTAAAATAAAAACATTTCCAGAATAGGCTTCGTCAAATCGCATGACTGTGGTCGCCCCTTTCTCTTTCTGTGTGGCTTCAGCTGCCGGCTTTACATGCGCAATGCCTCGTTTATTAATATCTGTGAAGTTTTCTTTTACTTAATCAGATCTCCTACAAACTTCGGAAGTGCAAAAGCTGCTTTCTGGAGATCTTTTGTCCAGTATTTGGTCTCGATGTCATGAAAACGCTCTTCGTTGACTTCGAGCGGGTCGTATTGTTTGGAACCAATCGTGAACGTCCAAAGTCCGCTTGGGTATGTCGGGATATTGGCGGTATAAAGACGCGTGATCGGGAAGATTTCGCTAACGTCTTTGAACACTTTTGAAATGAGTTCCGGTGTGAACCAAGGGTTGTCCGTTTGGGCGACAAAGATTCCGTCTTCTTTCAAAGCCCTTGAAATCCCTTCGTAAAAGCCTTTTTCGAACAATTTCGCAGCAGGTCCTACCGGTTCAGTAGAGTCGACCATGATGACATCATACTTGTTCTCGCTAGTTGCGATGTGCATGAAGCCATCGTCCACTTTTACTTCTACCCGCGGGTTATCCAGATCACCAGCAATTTCAGGGAGGTATTGCTTGGAATACTCGATCACTTTTCCATCGATTTCAACCAGTGTTGCCTTCTCTACGGAAGGGTGCTTCAAGACTTCACGGATCACACCGCCATCGCCGCCGCCAACAACCAGAACTTGAGTTGGTTTCGGATGAGTAAACAAAGGTACGTGTGCGACCATCTCATGATAAACAAACTCGTCCTTTTGCGTGGTCATCACCATGCCGTCAAGAATAAGCATGTTTCCGAACTCCTCTGTTTCCACCATATCCAGCTTTTGGAATTCTGTTTGCTCCGTCACATATGTACGTTTAATTTTTGCAGTGATCCCAAAGTTTTTCGTCTGTTTTTCCGTGAACCATAGTTCCACGTTCATCACTCCTCTATTTGAGATGCCAGGCATCGTTGTTCTTTCAACAAACATAACGATTATAGCATTTACTTTTTTGTTATTCCACACGCAATTTCAGTTAAACCCCTCACTTGAGAGCTCATCGATCTACGGTTTGGCTCCAACTGAGACAGCACCTTCTTCAAAAGGCTTAATTAACGCGTGCAAAGTCTCGATATACGGCAGCTTCAGCTTGCTTTGCGCAGCGAGCCTCAATGCACCTCCCTGTAAGTGATCGACCTCCAGCCGCAGGCCCTTCCGCCTGTCTTGATGCATGGATGAAGTAGATTCGTAAGCAAGGCCCTCCATTTTTGCCATCGTCTCCTCAATGTCCTGTTCTTCCAGCCTCACATGAAACGCGTTGGCAAGGTTCTTCATCTCTGTCAGCACGGCACGGAACAGCTTGATCGTTTCTCCCTGTTCCCGTATTTTACCAATGGGCAGATTGGCAGCTGTTGTAACTCCAGAGAATGCTGTAATGAACATATACTTTTGCCAGAGGCTTTTAATCATATCAGAGCTCAGTAAAGCGTTCATGTTGCTTGCATCCATCATCCGAGATAGAGAATCACACATTTTCTGCTGGGAAGCAGCAAGCGGCCCGAAAACAATGTCATGCTGGACGCTCGTATGAACCACATGTCCTTTTTCGTCCAAGGTTGCGATGATAAAAGCCAGGCCGCCGATCACCGCCTCTTCTCCAAGCTCGTCCTGCAGCTTATAAATATGTTCGATCCCGTTCAGAAGAGGAAGAATACGCGCCCCTATCTCTACGAGCTGCTTTAAAATAGGAAGCGCCTCTTCCAAGTGATAGCCTTTGACGGAAAGCAATACGAGATCACAGCTCTCCACTTCTTTCGGCCGAAGGATAAGATCAGGTTCATTTAACCTATAATCTCCTTGCACGCTATGGATATACAGACCATGCTCCTCAATCTCCTTCTTTCTCTTTTCCCTTACTAAAAAGGAGACCTGGTGGCCAGCCTGAAGCCATCTTCCCCCAAAATAGACTCCCAACGCGCCTGCTCCAAACACAACAACCTTCATTTCGCTCACCCTGCCTTCTTTTAATTCAGAACTTTCTCATTTTTATAGTACCGCAAAGTAAATGGATACCCAAATAAATCAGCAGCTTTCGATCACGGCCTTTTTTCCTAACTTTTTTAAGATTGAATGCAATCCCGCAGCGGATGGTATAATGGGAAGACAATAGTATAGGTTCCTTGGGGTGGTCGGCGCACTCTCTATAAGCTGAAGCTGCAACCAATCGTGTACAGGCTTTACGCGAAAGGGGGTGATGCCTCTGACGATATTCGAAGCGCTTATGTTCGCGGTCGCTTTTGCGTCCCTTATCGTTTCTGTTTTGTCGCATAAAAAATAGACCGCCCTTCAGCCCCAACTCAAGGAAACGGTCTATTTTTCTCGCTTTGCTTTGAATCTTAGCCGATCCCCCTGGGGAGAACCGACTATTGAGCCGCTGGCCGCCATGCCAGCGGTCTTATTTTATTACGTTTCTGCTTTTATCATACCATCATTATCAAAATTTGTCAGCCTTACTCATTAGAGCCGCTTTAAAAGATTTTCCGCGCTTTGCTTCGCTTCAAACATCACCTTTTCCTCATCCATCGTCAGCAGTTCGCGATTTTTCATAACAAGCTTTCCATCGATCATGACAGAATCTACATCCTGTCCAGCTGCGGCATACACAAGCAGAGAGGCATCATGATGCGCCGGCAGGAGATGAGGCTGGTTCATGTTCAGAAACAGGATATCCGCTTTTTTCCCGGGTTCAATACTTCCGGTTTCCTTGCCGATCCCCAGTATTTCAGCCCCATTTTTTGTTGCCATGGTCAACACTTCATGAGCAGAGAGGGCAGAAGCATCGCCATGTAGGAGCTTTTGCATCCAGGCTGCTGCCTTCATTTCCATAAACATATCCAGCGTGCTCGCACTTCCCGGACCGTCTGTTCCGAGTCCTACCTTCATTCCCCTCTGAGCCAGTTCAACCACATTGCTTGTTCCGCACCCGAGTTTGGCATTGCTCACCGGATTGTGAATGATTCCGCCATGAACCGATTCGAGAATCGAAAGGTCTGCTTCCGTAAAGTGTACGCCGTGCGCAAGAACAACCCTTGTATCTTCAAAAAATCCTGCCGACTCCAAGTATTCGACGGGGCTCATGCCGTGCCGTTCCTTAATGATCCTGCGCTCATCAGCGGTCTCGGCAAGGTGGGTATGCAGCGGCACATCCAGTTCTTTTGCCAGCTTTACAGCGTCACTCAAGAAATCAGGCGGACACATGTAGGGAGAATGCGGGGCGACCATCGCCGTAATCCGTCCATCAGCGCTTCCATGCCAGCGGTTTACAAGAGCCCTTGATTCCTCGATCCGGTCACTGTAGTTGGAGTCCATCGCAATCATGCCTCTTGCAAGCGATGCGCGTATTCCAGCCTCCTCCACCGCTCTTGCTATCGTATCCATGTCGATGTACATATCCGCGTAAGCGGTCGTTCCGCTTTTGATCATTTCCGCCATGGAAAGCATCGCTCCCCAGTACCGGTCGCCGCTCGTCATCTTCATCTCTGCAGGCAGCATCTTCTTATTGAGCCAGTCCATTAAAGGCAGATCGTCACTGTAGCAGCGCAGCAACGACATTGGGGTATGCTGGTGCCCATTGATGAGTCCAG
Source organism: Fictibacillus sp. NRS-1165 (assembly GCF_050468105.1). Taxonomy (NCBI): domain Bacteria; kingdom Bacillati; phylum Bacillota; class Bacilli; order Caryophanales; family Fictibacillaceae; genus Fictibacillus; species Fictibacillus sp. NRS-1165. The sequence goes on along the minus strand of NZ_JBDPNU010000019.1, from coordinate 119,874 downwards.
GCATAATGAGAAAATCCTTTACATCCCATACTTCATGTTCGCTGTACAGAAGCTCCAGGCTGCCGATCTCCTCAATTCTGTTTCCCTCTATCAGAATATCATCCTGCTTCGTCGTCCAGGTTCCGTCCGCCTCACTAAGATACCGTGCATTTTTTAATATCAACGTTATGCTCCTCCCGTTTCGTCCATCTTTATGGGACAAGTATAACATTTCCCTCTCTATCTACGTTTAGAAGATGCTTAACTCTCCCATACTAGATAATGAAAAAATGAAGGAGGGTATAGGCATGTCCTGGATCACGCGCTGGAAGGAGTATACTTCACTACAAAAAGCAAAAGCGATCGGCAAACTGGCCGCCTTTATGGCAGGAGGAATGGCTGCATGCCTTCTCGGCGTGCTGCTGCTGGCCAAGTTGTTGGGTCCTCCTCCTTTGCTTGTTCCGCAGACGACTGTCATTCATGCCCGGGATGGAGAAGAGATCGGCGAGATCAACAACTCCGGTGAAAAACGTTTCTGGGTTCCATTGAACAAAATGAGTCCTGCACTTATACAGGCAACCATCGCCATAGAGGATAAAAACTTTTATGACCATCATGGATTTGACCTAAAGCGGATCGCAGCCGCTCTCTTGGCAGACGTCAGGGCCGGGGCAAAGGTCCAGGGAGCGAGCACGATCTCCCAGCAGTTTGCGAGGAACCTCTTTTTAACCCATGATAAAACGTGGTTTCGAAAAGCGATGGAAGCCTTTTATACGATAAGACTAGAAATGAATTATTCGAAAAATGATATACTCGAAGGTTATTTAAATACAATCTATTACGGCCACGGCACCTATGGCATTCAATCCGCTTCCGCATTTTATTTTGGCAAGGATTCAAGCAGCCTCAGCGTACCTGAGGCCTCCATGCTGGCAGGCATACCAAAAGGGCCCGGCTATTATTCTCCTCTCTATCATGAAGAACGGGCTAAACAGCGGCAGTCTATTATCTTAAGGGCGATGGAGAAAAATCACTTTCTCACCAGAAAAGAAGCACGGGAGGCTGCTGCTGCTCCACTTACGATTGTGAGTGAAAAAGACGAACAGAAGCCTAAAATCGCTCCTTACTTTCAGGCGGAAGTGATGAAGACACTGAAGAGCGAACTGAAGCTCGATCCGAAGCTGGTTGAGCTTGGCGGACTGCACATCTATACAACCCTGGATGTTTCTATGCAAAAAGCAGCAGAAAAGGAAGTCGAGGAACAAATCGATAAAGATTCCTCCATTCAGACTGCTCTTGTTTCGATGGATCCAAGAAATGGGGACGTGAAGGCACTCATCGGGGGCCGAAATTTTGCAGAAAGCCCTTTTGATAGGGCTGTTCAGGCAAAACGTGCGCCAGGCTCATCCTTTAAGCCATTCTTGTACTATACAGCGCTAAAAAACGGCTATACACCATCCACCACTATAAAGAGCGAGCCGACTTCGTTCGCGATGGGGGATGGGCAAAAAGATTACGAACCAAAGAACTACAACGATCTATATGCCTATGATTTCATCACTCTTTCTGAAGCTCTCGCACTTTCTGATAATATTTATGCGGTCAAGACCAATCTTTTTCTTGGGCCGAAGAAACTCGTCAAAGCCGCGCGCCAGTTCGGGATCAAGAGCCCCTTATCCAGTGTTCCCTCCCTCGCTCTGGGAACAAAGGGGGTAAGCGTCATGGAGATGACAAACGCCTACAACCTTTTTGCGAACGGCGGCAAACGGGTGGAACCGGTTTTCATTAAGAAAATTACAGACAGCAAGGGCAATGTGATCTACGAGCATCAGTATAAGAAGAAACAGGTTCTCGACAAACGGGCGGCTTTTGTGATGACGGACTTGATGAAAGGGATGTTTGACGAAAAGCTGAACGACTATACGAAGGTCACCGGTTCAAGCATCGACCAGTACCTGACCCGCCCGGCAGCAGGAAAATCCGGCTCGACCCCGACCGACAGCTGGATGGTCGGCTTTACTCCTCAGCTGACGACAGGCGTTTGGATCGGGTATGACCAAGGAAAAGAGATCAATCGGATCAACGATGGAAGCTATTCCAAAAAAATCTGGGTCCACTACATGGAGAACGCTCTGAAAAATGAGCCGGCAGCTGCCTTTAAGAAGCCAAAAGGCGTCGTCAGTGTAATGGTGAATCCTAAAAACGGAAAGCTCGCAACGGAAAATTGCCCGGTGAAACGGCGCACGTATTATATAGAGGGAACAGAGCCAACAGAATACTGCCACGAACATGCGGGAGACCGCCCATTCGATCACAACGGATTCGATCATAAGAGAAAAGGATGGTTTCAAAAAGTCTTTCCGTGGTGGCACTGATTTAATGAGGGTGACATGATAGGTTTTTTTGGTGTTTTGCTTGCGGAATACGGGGCATTACTTTGCGATTTCACATGATTTACTTGCGGTTCGACACATCTTACTTGCAAAACACATCATCTTCACAAAAAACACTTGCAACAAAATAAACAGCCCGGGTGCTCGAAAGCTCCCGGGCTGTTTATTGTCCTAGCAACATTGTGTGTGCAATGCTAGCTTCATTTTACGGTATTCCACGGAATTGTCACAAGTTTTTTAGAAAATGTTCAAAAAAGGTTCATAACTCTTCCAATTTTATGGCAATAATTTCCTTACTTCCTCTGAAGAACGGCTGAACATGCCTTCATCATGGCTTTTCAAAAACTCGCCGAGAAGCACCCTCGATTTTTCGTCCATATCATCGACGATCACGTGGCCTTTTAAGGATTTATCCATTCGGTTGACGTGCTCAGGCAGGCTTTTATAGCCGCGCCGTGCTTCAGCATCGATCTGCATTTCACATGCAGCTACCCCGTAATAGAACGGGCCTTCTTCATTCCGGTTAATGGTGACCCATACGAGCCAGTACAATCTTGGATTTGGAGTGTTGGCGCGGTCCGGTGTGAATTTAATGCGCTTTTCTATGTCACTGCGGGCATGCATCGCACCCATATCAACGTAGGCATCACCGTCAACAGGATCAACGATAACAGGTGTCATATGGTCAAGGCTCAACGCTCCAACCCCGTATCCGCCATGGCCGTCCGTTGAATCCCCGCTTAAAATCGTGAATCCCATTCCTTTTTTATTCTTATTTTGATCTGATCCGAAAATATCCTTCATGTTATGTTAAACCTCCCGACATCGCTTCAATTCTATCTTCATTTTACCACAACTCTCAGCGATTTAAGACTGCAATGACTTCTATGCTAGTATCATATGAAGATAAACAGGTAACAATACTTGATAAAATAGGTTGCAATACATACTAAAAACGAATATTATAAGTAAGCATTTAAAAATTGTTCGTATTTTTTGGAGGTACACCAATGTTTTCATCATTCTTTAAACTAAAAGAACGCGGGACAAACGTAAGAACCGAAGTCATTTCAGGGATTACAACTTTTTTAACAATGGTCTATATCGTTATCGTTAACCCGATTGTTCTTCACTCTGCCGGAGTTCCTTTTAATACTGTTTTCATAGCGACAATTATCGCTACCGTTGTTGGAACGCTATGGATGGCGCTTTTCGCCAACCTCCCAATCGCCATTGCGCCGGGTATGGGGCTTAATGCCTATTTCGCCTTCTCAGTGGTAGGCAATCATACCAATATCTCGTACCAAACAGCCTTTGGCGCTGTTTTTGTAGCAGGTATTATTTTCGTCATACTATCTTTAACACCTTTTCGTGAAAAACTCATCGAGGCGATCCCCGCCAACTTAAAATACGGAATCACTGCAGGTATCGGTCTCTTCATCGCCTTTATCGGAATGCGCATGACAGGAATCATTACCGCCCATAAAGAAAACTTGGTTTCTTTAGGAAATCTTCATTCTCATTCTGTTATGCTTGCTCTCGCGGGCTTGGCGATTACGCTCATTCTAATGGCGTTGAATGTGAACGGAGCGTTATTCTTCGGCATGATCATCACCGGAATTATCGCGTATTTTACCGGACAATTAAAATTTAAAGGTATCGTGTCTGTTCCAGAGATGCCAAAATCATTCTTCATTTTCGGAGATCCGATGACCGCTTTTGCTGATGTGTTTCATTATGGACTGTTTGCCGTTGTTTTCTCCTTCCTGCTCGTAACGATTTTCGATACGACGGGAACGATGGTCGGTGTTGCAGAACAAGCCGGGCTGATGAAAAACAACAAGATGCCAAAAGCCCGTGAAGCCCTGCTGGCGGATTCTGTAGCTACTACCGTAGGGGCAGCCATTGGGACGAGCCCGACAAGTGCGTATATTGAATCGTCTTCTGGAGTAGCAGCCGGAGGAAGAACAGGTCTTACTTCTGTTACAGTTGCCGTCTTGTTCATCATATCCGCGTTTTTCTCTCCGCTAGTCGGAGCGATATCCGGACTGTCAGCCATCACTGCTCCAACCCTGATCATTGTTGGGAGCTTGATGCTTGGTGCATTAGGAAAGATCAAATGGGATGAGCTTGATGAAGCGTTCCCCGCGTTTATCATCATCTTGACGATGCCGCTCACGTCCAGCATCGCAACAGGAATTGCTTTCGGTTTCATCTCGTATCCGCTATTAAAAATCGCCCGCGGCAAATGGCGTGAAGTACCATTTCTCGTATATTTGTTTGCTGTACTGTTCTTCTATCAGCTCGCCTTCCTGCCGCACTAGTTAGAAACGTGGCAAGCGTCCTGCTAAGGTTCGACAAGCGCTGGAGCTGAACACTAATAAAAAAGCAACCGGCCTTTTAATTAAAAGGTCGCTTGCTTTTTTTGTTTTTTCGGCCAAACCGTGTAACTGAAACTGAAATCGTTATGCAAGGAAAGATGATGCGTGGTTTGGCCTGTAACGTGCTGTGTTTGGCACTTAAACAGTGAAAACCCGCACGTAAACTGAAAAAAGTGGATCGTAATCGACATAAAGTGGATCGTAATCGACAAAAAGTGGATGGTAAACCCACAAAATTCGCACGTAATCAAAACATGCAGCAAGAAAAGATAGTATAAAGAAGCCCTCGATTAGCTAGGGCTTCCATGTAGATCTAATTAATTGATATTCAATTTTCCTTCTGCAGTCTTACTTGTGCTGTTGCCGTAATCATCTTTCACTTTGACTTTCACAGCGGCTCCTCTGACTTTGATGTTGGAGGTCGCTGTATAATAGCCTTCATAATGCCCCGGCGAGGTCTCTCTCATTGGAAGCTCTGTCGCGTTCGTTACAGCTGCTCTGGCATTCGTGAGCGGCATATGGATAACGAATGCAGCTTCCAAATCTTGTGAGCTGTCAAATTCAATCTTGACCGTCTGGCCCGACTTCAAGGTTTTATCTCTGTCCGGCTTGAGATTTTCAATAACAAGATCCTCATACTGGGCATATACCGTTACTTTTTTGGATACGCTATTGCCTGCCTTATCCCGTGCGGCTACTTTAATCACATTTTCCCCTAACTCGAGCATTATGCGGTAGGAATAGCTGCCATCGGCTTTGACTGTGACATCGTCTCCGTTCACCTTCACCGATTGAATGTGATCTTCTGTTACTTTTCCTTTAACGGTGACCGTCTCTTTATTGGTTTTCAATCCGTCTGCGGGGCTATCGATAACGAGCTTCGGCTTCTTCTGATCGAGTGTCACTTTCACAGGAACCGATGCATCCGTGCTTCCACGGTCGGTGACGGCCTTAGCGGTCAGCACATTATCACCGTTGGACAGGGTGACATCAGCAGCAAACTTCCCGTCTTTGTCAGCCGTGGCTTCTGCTGCCTTCACCCCGTCTTTCAAGACGTGCACTTTAATATTTGGGGCGGTCTGGCCTTCCACAGTCACCGTCTCTTGATTTGTAAAGCTTCCGTCTGCAGGAGACGAAATAACAGGAGCCGTTACTTCATAATCCACCAAGGCGCGGATCATGTAGTTACCTTCATCGGCTGGTGAAGGTGACCAGGCACCCCCGACATACTGCGAGCTTCGCCCTGCATTGGTCCCGTTTTCATCGGTGGCGAGACCCGGTGCATTCGGATTCGGTTTCACTTGGAAATAGACCAAGTAGAAATCACCTGATACTTGAATGCCATAGCTTGAAAGATCGACCTTCGTCCATTCTCCATTTCGAAGAGCCGCAGCATCCATTGAACCGGCGAGTTTCTTGCCTGGTGCTCCATCCGGGCCGCTCGCATCGTAAACCGCCACTTTGATTTCAGTACCACCTGGAACCGGCCATTCCGTATCCCAGAAACGGAACATTCCGCCCGTTACCAAGCCTTGCTCTTTTCCTGCCGGAAGGGACATCTTAACCGCCCATCCATTTCCAGCATCATAGAAGGCATGGGCATTTTCAGCAGTTCCGTCATCATAGCCGATTTCGCCTCCCGGAGCGGATATAAATGGCTTAAGTGCGGCATCCTTGTCTGTCGTTTCATTTCCTTTGACGACAGCCTGCATGTCTTTTCCGTAGTATCCGGAAGCCACCACTTTGACAGTATACATACCTTCATACACATTTAGGCTGTAGTTGCCGTTTTCATCCGTTTTTACTGGCTGGACCGCAGCATCCTCTGCCACATAAACGATGGCATCCTTGATTGGGGCACCGGTTTGCTGATTCGTTACGGTACCGGAAATCATGCCTTTTGGAATCTCTTCCAGCATAAAGCTCTTTTCTGTTTCACCTTCTGCTTCGATGTGAACATTCTGCTGCTGTGAACGATACCCGTATGATTCTGCAACAAGCGTATAGTCTCCAGCTGCATGTGTCAGAGAGTAGGTTCCGTTTGCAGGGTTGGTTTTCGTGGACCGCCCTGTTTCCAGCACGCTGACCTCGGCATTGATCGGAAGGCCGTTTGGAGCAGCTTCTTTTTTGCTCTCATCCGTTTTCTTGAACGCCAGTTGGTTCACTGGCTGGATTTTTTCCGGATTCACTGCTTTTTTCACAGCATCCTTCACTTCTCCTGCCGGTTTGCCTTGAAGCGCAGTACCTGCTTTTGAAGTTCCTGCCGGAGTTGCTGACAATTTCACATCATCCAAATACCAGCCCGGTTTGGTCACACTTCCGTCTGTCTTTAAATTAAATACGATATAGATTCTCTGGTTTGCATAGGCAGAAAGATCAACCTGCGCATCCAGCCATCCGTTGCTCTTATTCGTGAATCTTGCTTTTTCTACCCAATTCTGCTGATCGGCAGAAACAAAAATTTGCGCATAATCATAGTTGTTCTCGATTCCATACCAATGCTTCAGCTGAAGATAGGCGGGGCCGTCACCCAAGTCTACAGGCGGCATCCTCAGGGCCATGTTTGCACTGTTGTCGTAGTTTCCGTCAAGATTGGTACCATACACATTTGTGCCTGAGGCCGCATTTCCTGGACCTGAAGTCGGCGTTCCCCATTCCCATGAGTTTTTATCTCCCCATGATGCCCATCCAACAGGCTGGGTTTCAAAATCGGCAGAGTAACCCGCGGTGATCCCGGGACGAACATTCACACTGTACGAATCGGTGGTTACATCATTCTGGCCAAAATCAACCACTTTCCAGCGGTAAGATACGGAAGGCACGGCAACCGCATCGCCCGGAAGAACCGCTGAATATGTTCCTTCGCTATAGTTTCCGCTCGTGCGTTCTGCTTCAGCAGACTGCCAGTTTCCTTCATTGTTCTGATATTGAAGAGTGACAGAAGAAACACTCACGTTATCTTTGACTGTAATGGATAACGGAAGGTCCATTCCCGCATACGTTTCAGAAGGGGCTTCGTGCGTATAGTTTGGGGCTTCCGAGTCCTCTCCTTCTTTCATGACTGCCCCTTTCACTTTTCCTAAGCCGCTGATAATCGAGGATACAGCATCGAATGCATTGACCAGACCATGTCCATAGCCATTGTTCGGGCTTTCAGGATAATCGGTGTCAGTGAGAGGAGCCGCTGTCTCTTTAAGTATGGTTTCGATCTGATCCACCGTCAGAGAGGAATTGGCCTGGCGGAGGAGAGCGACAACCGCAGAAACGTGCGGCCCTGCCATCGAGGTTCCATTCCATCCTCCCTCATAGTTGTTTCCAGGAATGGATGAACGGATGTTTACGCCTGGCGCTGAGATTTCGGGCTTCATAATGCCGCCATACGGGGACGGTCCCCTCAAAGAAAAAGAGGCTAGTTTGTTGTTGATGTCCGTAGCTCCGGTGGCAAAAGATTCAGGATAGTTCGCCGGGTTGGCGACTGAGCCAGGTCCGCCCGGATTGGTTAACGTGGTGTTGCCTGCGGAAAATTCGGGGAAGATTTCGGCTGCACGCCAGTTTTGTACCATTTGTCGGTACCAGTCATCGATGCCAGGTCCGCCGCCCCAAGAGTTGTTCACTACATCAGGCGCTTTTTCGGGGTGTGGATTTCCAGCAGCATCCGTCGGGGCGATGATCCATTGTCCTGCCTCTAGCAGGTCAGCATCACTTCCTCCACTCGGAGTAAAGGCCTTTACAGCGATCCATTGGGCGCCTGGCGCTACACCGATCTGATTATTTCCATTCGGTTCACCGCCCACCATGGTACCCATCGTATGGGTTCCGTGATTATCATCATCGTATGGTGCGGCTCGTCCTGCCTTCGCATCGAACCAGTTGAATTCGTGATTTACAGAACCGTTGGATGCATTATAACCACGGTATTTTTCTTTCAAAGCAGGATGATCCCACTGAACACCGGTATCGATATTGGCTACAACTGTTCCTGAGCCATCGATGCCCATGTTCCAGACTTGCGGTGCACTTACTCGGTCGATGTTCCACTTGACAGAGGCTGGTTCTGCCTTCGTTTCTTTGGCAGCCTTTGCCGATTCTTTTGAGGCTTTAGCTGCTTCTATCGTGGGAATGGCCTTTCCTTTTGCTTCTTGGACAGGCTGGATATGCCTGATTTCGTTAGGGAGGACCTTGTCTACTTCAGGAAAAGACGCCACTTTTTCCATTACGGTCTTTGTGGCTGTGACCGCCATGCCGTTCACGATAAAATAGGAACGGATATCCTTTGCGTTCCCTTCCTTCTTTTGCTGAGTTAAGTATTGCTTTACGCCCGCATGTGCTGCCATCGCTGTTGCGCGAAGCTCAGAAACGACGGCAGATCGTTTATTCAATTCTGTTTTAAATGCGCTGAGCTTCTTCTGCTTGGCCTTTTGGGCAGCTTCTTTTGCCGCCTTTTCAGTATCGGCCTGTTCCTTGAACCTGATGAGGAACGTAACCAGGTCCTTATCATCAAATTGCTTTTGCAGCTTGCTGCTGATTTTGGCGCCGCCCGTCGCACTTGCTTTTTTCATGGATACGTGCGGCTTCGCCTTTGCAGATACCGCTGCACTCTTCGGAAGTACTAAGGGAATCAGTAAGCACAAGCACATCACTAGACTGAATAAGCGAAGATGTTTTGCTTTCATCGTTCATCATCCTCCCCTCAATTTTCACTGCTGAACCGGACCGATCTAATCCACCCCTCCTCTTCTAAGTTTGGTTGCCGTATCTATGCAAAAGCCTTGGAAGATAGCTCAATCATAAGGGAAGGAAATTGGGAAAGTAATCATAAAATTCCTAATTTTGTAAAAATGAATCGTTTGTATTTGTAAAAGAATGGGTATTCTTTCATGCCCCGATTCGTGAGTAACCATGGGAATCTTCTTTATAAATTTACAATAACTAAACAATCAAAGGATATAATTGTTCTATTTGTTAAAAATTACATAATAGGCAAAAGGGTACAGGAGCTCACTCAATGGGATGGACCTCAACTATTCTACTGGTTATTTCGTCATCGACGCACACCCCAAATTAGGACAGTGACAATGATCACAGTTCTATTTTCCTGTTTTACCCCACATCAAAAAAGCTGATTTATGCCCTTGTGATCTTGGGGCAAATCAGCTTTAAAAAAAAGATAAACAAACTTACTGCACGATACAGTTTTCAAGCTGGCTGATGAATGTATAGCCTTCCTGAATTTCTTCTTCGGTATATTTTTGTTTGGCCTTTAAGGTCTGAATTTTGACTTTAACTTCGTCTTCCGCCAAATGTGAAAAGAATAAGATCGTAGAGACGAGTTCTAAGAATCGTGAGGATTGTTCATTCATCGATCGAACGCACTCTCCAAGCTTCGGAATGTTCTTTCCATAGCTGGCCAAAAATTCCTCCCCTTCTTTATTAAGAGAATAGCGATACTGGGAATAGCCGCTCACTTTTTCTTTGGTTTCGTACACGTAGCCCAGGTTGCACAATTCTTCGACCCGCAGTGTTAATTCTTCCGAGTAGGGGCCGTAAAAATGGAATTCATATTTTTCCTGAAATGGGAAGTTAAGCTTTTTGGCGATATAGATCATCTTCTGCAGCTTTTTTCGCCCTATGACTTCCCCGGCCTCCTTAATGACCGTTATGACCTTTAAATGATCATCAAACACAGTATTTCCCCCTTAAAATGATACCTGTTAATCCCTTTTCAATATTTGTTTTATCTTTTCTTTCAGTATATTGTCATCTATCTTTTCGATCAGCTCAGCAGGATAATAGAGTTTATGGTCCGTTCTTCTTTTCCCTGAAATCGCCTCTACTACATCTGACTCTCCTGAAAGTTCACGAATTTCACCATTGGCTTTTAAAAGATTGATGGGAAGCCTTTCCTCTTTCTCTCCCGGCCTGTAAAAGTCATACGGCAGGTCAGAAGAGGAGTCAACCACGAGGTAATATTTGGGATCGATGCCCGCTTCCTCAAAATATCCTGAAAGGCGGAGCACTTCTGAAACAGAAACCATCTCCGAGTATTTAAAGAGCTTCCTGTCCAAAAAGCGTCGGCACAGGTCACGAAGCGTACTATCCTCTTCGTCCAACCACACTTGGAAGTAATACTGCATGACTCCCTCATCAAGCTTTATGTAGTCTTCCAGGGTGATTTTCCCCTCGAACAGTGAGCGGAAATGCGTCAGGTCATGCTTAAATGGATAGCCCTCCTGATACAGGTCCTTTGCCCGGTGAAGAATTTTGCTCAAGATCACTTCGGCACTTCTTGTGACCGGATGGAAATAGACCTGCCAATACATCTGATATCGGCTCATAATATAGTCTTCTACAGCATGCATCCCGCTTGCCTTGATCACCGCTCCCTCTTCCATCGGGCGCATGACACGAAGAATCCGCTCCAGATCGAAATTCCCGTAGCTTACTCCTGTAAAATAGGCGTCGCGAAGAAGGTAATCCATCCTGTCGGCATCAATCTGGCTGGAAATCATGCTGACGATCAGCTTGTCATGGTAGGTCTTTTCAATGACTTCGGCCACTTTTCCGGGAAAATCCCCCCCCTGCAAGCGAAGGACATCATTCACTTCGGTATCGCCTAACAGGATATCCTTTGTGAAGTCTTCATGATCAACTCCGAACACTTTTTCAAAGGAGTGGGAAAAAGGCCCGTGTCCAATGTCATGCAGCAGTGCAGCACAAAGAACAAGCATCCTTTCGCCTTCGTTCCAGTGCGGCCTGTTTTGAAATATTTCAACGATCCGTCTTGTAATCTCGTATACACCGAGAGAGTGGCTGAAACGGCTGTGTTCAGCTCCATGAAACGTCAAATAGGTAGTACCCAGCTGGCGAATCCGTCGAAGACGCTGAAATTCACGCGTGCCTATCAGCTTCCAGATCAGCTCGTCCCTTACATGAATGTAACGGTGAACAGGATCTTTAAACACCTTTTCTTCATTCAACTGACCCATTTCTTTCGCCATATCTTAGTAAATGCTCCTTCAGCCGCAATTAGTTTATGTTTATAGTTCTGCTAAAAAAAGAAAATCCCTTCTCATGCATATGTTCGCCAGAAGGATTGTTGTGTTTGCTGTATGATTTGTTTCATTGTGAAGTATACCCTATTTTACGTAATTTTGAACCATGATACAACAAACAAAACGAGCGGTTTTGACAGCTGTATATCTTCAATCGCTGTCATGCTTTCTTTTTCTTTTGGTATCAAAAAAAGAGGAGACCCGCGGGGCCATCCTCTCTTTTACTGCGTATCTACGACCTTGTTATCTGTATCCTTCTGCCTGTAGGCATCGACCAGCAGCAGGATGGCGGAAATAATATGCATGATCATCCCGACAAACGGGATCCACGCGATGCAGGAAGTCACGATGCCAAGAACGCTCCCGTGTCTCGCTTTACCTTCTTTCGCCGAAAAGACGAGGGTTGCGATATGGAGGGCAAGCGCAAGAGCGAGCGGTGTCCATAGAAAGGAAACCACGATGGTTCCTCCAACAAATGGTATGCCCAGCAGCGCTTCAAATCCTCCTGAAACCCACTTTAAGGTTCTGGATATGTTCTTATTCAATGGATCTCCTCCTTTGTCCGTATCTCTTCCATTCACTATACCTATACTTACGTAAATACATTCCAAAAAGTTGCAATTAATTTTCCGGCATGGAAGCTCCGCTGCCTGTTGCGTTATACTAGTAAGGAATGAAAGAAGCAGGAGGATGACTCGTGGATCACACACAACAAAACCAGAACAGTCAGGCTTGGAACGAAAAGTCTTACGAAGCCTGGACCCATCGATTTGGCGAACCGGCGAAAGCCGCTGCTAAACTAAAAAAAGATCCGGTAAAGCGGTTGAGTCCGCTTGAAACCTATATAGGCGATGTAAAAGGGAAGAAGGCCTGCAACCTTCTTGGCTCCCATGGCAGCAAGGCTGTGGCGATGGCACTGCTTGGTGCAGATGCAACCGTCATTGATCTTTCTGAACCGAACGAACGCTATGCAAAAGAGCTTGCTCATGAGGCCGGGGTTCCGCTCCGTTATATCAAGTGTGATGTTCTCGACCTTCCGGAAGAAGAACTCTCAGGGGATTATGATCTTGTTCTAACAGAAAACGGGATCCTTCATTATTTTACAGATCTTGTGCCGTTCTTCACGACGGTTTATCGCTTGCTTAAACCTGGCGGAAGATTTGTCCTGCAAGATTTCCATCCGGTCTCCACAAAGCTCATTACGTCCCAGGGCAAAAGCCAGGCAGCGAGAAAGCACAAGGTGAGCGGGGACTATTTCAGCACATCACTTGAAACTGTAGATGTATCGTATTCGAAGTTTCTTCCTGAACTTCAATATGCCACAGAAGAAGAACGAAAACCTTATCAAGTGGAGATCCGCAAATGGACACTGGGTGAAATCGTAACCGCGATCGGAACTGCTGGACTGTTTATTAAACAGCTGAAAGAAGAACCGCATCCTGGTGATTTTGACCATGGCATTCCTAAAACCTTCATCATTGAAGCGGAGAAGCGATAGACGATGGGCACTTCATTGTTATTTCAGCCAAAATGGCGGATAATCGACCAGTCCAGTCTCGGTCCGTCCTTTGACGCCCTGCAGTCTTTTGCGATGGATGATACGCTCTGTACGTCGATCGGGGCGGGTGAATCTTCACCCACTGTCCGTACATGGGTGCACCACAACACCGTTGTCCTCGGCATCCAGGATACCCGCCTTCCCCATCTGCATGAAGGGATGCAAGTTTTAAAATCAAAGGGATACCGTGTGATTGTCCGTAATTCAGGCGGACTAGCCGTCGTGCTTGATGAAGGAGTATTGAATATTTCAATCATTCTTCCCGAAAAAGAAAGCAGTATCGAAATCAACAAGGGATATGACACGATGGTCGAACTCATACAAAAAATGCTGAGCCCCTATGATGTCATGTTTGATGCACGGGAAATCCATGGGTCGTATTGCCCGGGAAGCTATGATCTGAGTGTAGGCGGGAAGAAGTTTGCAGGTATCTCGCAGCGGCGCATCCGCAATGGAGCAGCTGTGCAGATCTACTTATGTGTGAACGGAAGCGGTGCTGAAAGAGCCGAGGCCATCCGGGATTTTTATCAACATGGCCTTCAGGGTGAGCCTACTAAATTCGTCTATCCCGACATACAGCCTGAAGTAATGGCTTCTTTATCTGAATTGGCAGGATTGGAGCTCACCGTCGCCGGCTTGATGACAAGACTCTTATATGTATTAAAAGAAGAAAGCAGTCATCTCGTTTCATCTCCACTTTCCGTTAACGAGATTCAAATATATGACTACAACTATCAGCGGGTATGGGAACGAAATGTAAAAGCACTGGAGGTTTAATCTCCAGTGCTTTTTTATGTGTTGTCCAGCTTCAGCATAAAAGATGAAATATGAATTTTATTTCATCCTAGTCCTCTGAGGATGTATTGAAAAACACAATTCTTCTTTGGCCGCTTGTCGGACCTTAACAGAGCGCTTGCGCTTTCCTATAATGCCTGCATCGCTGTAATAAGAGCGAGCTTGTACACGTCCTCCTCGTTGCAGCCGCGGGAAAGGTCGTTAACCGGCATGTTTAGTCCTTGCAGTATCGGTCCGATCGCGTCAAAACCGCCAAGGCGCTGAACCATCTTATACCCGATGTTTCCTGTTTCGAGTCCAGGGAAGATAAATACGTTCGCTTCGCCTTTTAAAGGAGAATCCGGTGCTTTTTTCTGAGCTACGGAAGAAACAAAAGCCGCGTCGAACTGAAGTTCGCCGTCAAACGGAAAATCTGGGTTCATGCCGCTCAGCAGCTCGGTCGCTTCTACTACTTTTTCAGTTTCAGCCGATTTAGCGGACCCTTTCGTTGAAAAGCTTAGGAGTGCCACTTTCGGGTCGATGCCGAATACTCTTGCCGTATGCGCGCTCACTAATGCAGATTCAGCAAGGTCGGCGCTTGAAGGGGCGATGTTGATCGCACAATCGGCAAACACATATTTCTCTTCGCCTTTAACCATGATAAATGCGCCGGACGTTTTCTTGATGCCTTCTTTTGTTTTAATGATCTGCAGGGCAGGGCGAACCGTATCCGCGGTAGAATGGGCAGCTCCGCTCACTAGCCCATGAGCTTTCCCTGTGTAGACCAGCATGGTTCCGAAGTAGTTTTCATCCGTAAGGATCTGGCGAGCTTGTTCTTCTGTCGCCTTCCCTTTTCGGCGTTCCACGAATGATGCCACCAGGCTGTCGAATTCAGCGTACTGTTTAGGGTCGATTAATTCCATGTCACCAAGGCTGACTCCAATTTCTTTTGCTCTCGAAGTGATCTCTTCTTTATCTCCAACCAGAATGGGTTTAAGCACGTTTTCTTCAGCCAATCTCACTGCTGCAGCCAGAATTCGCTCGTCGGTTCCTTCCGGGAAAACAATCGTCGGGTTCTGCTGCTGTACCTTATCTTTTAACTCTTTAAATAAATCGCTCAAGCGAGGTCCTCCTCTTCGGGTTCATTCCATACTAGGGTACTCCTTTTCACGTCCGTTTTAAACCTATACCCTTAATTGAAAGCGCTTGTGCAAAGAAGTTGTTATATTTAGAATATACAAAGGATAAAAAGGATAAATATGGAATCTGTTTGAATCTTTTATACAAATTGATCCGTATATCTTACTATCCATTTCAAGGAGGATTTTAAGTATGTCTTTTATGAACAAAATGCTGGCCAGTGTAGGTATCGGTGCGGCAACTATTGATACGATCTTAACCAAAACCCGTTTCATTCCCGGCGAGGAAGTCACCGGAACTGTACAGATTGCCGGCGGAAAGGTTGCTCAGCCGATTGACTCGGTATCCATTTTCCTTATGACCGAATACATAAGAGAATCTGATGATAAGAAATACCGGGAACACGCAGCCGTGGCAAGCCATCGGGTGATTGATTCTTTAACCATCCAGCCGGGGGAAATAAGAAAGATACCTTTTTCGTTCCGGCTGCCTTATGATGTTCCGCTGAGCATCGGACATACACCGGTATGGCTGAAGACCGGAGCAGACATAAAGAATGCCGTCGATCCGTCAGACAAAGATTACATTACGGTTAATCCAGGACCGCTTGTCAGAAGAGCAATGGAAGCTATTGAAGGATTGGACTTTGTGCTTCGCCACACGTCTTGTGAAGCCGCTTCCCGATTTACTGGCGGCCGCCTGCCGTTTATTCAGGAATTCGAATATGTGCCGACCGGCATGTTCAGGGGAAAGTTGGATGAAGTAGAAGCAGTATTCCTAAGTGATGGAAGCTCCTTAGAGATCATTTTGGAAATCGATAAGAAAGCAAAAGGGCTTTTCGGAATGCTTGAAGAAGCGATGGATCTGGATGAAAAACATGTCAGACTTGCCTTTGCAGAACGAGAGCTCCAGGATCATTCTATTCTTAGCAGCAAAATCACCGCTGCCATTCAGCGATTCGTGTAACTTTCATCCCCGGCTGTTTCCAACGGACCGGGGTTTTTTTTTTTATTCAATCAAATGTGGTATATTGGAAAAGAGTGAAATTATCATTATGTTCCAAGGAGTGACTATACATGAGTGAAGCTGCACAAACCCTGGAAGGCTGGTACTGTCTCCATGATTTTCGTAAGATGGACTGGGTCTCCTGGAAAGCGATTTCAAGTGATGAACGAGAAGCTGCCATCAAAGAATTTATGACGTTTTTGGAAAAATGGGAAGGAGTCGAAGCCCGCAGAGAAGGCAGCCATGCCCTTTATTCGATCGTTGGCCAAAAAGCAGATTTCATGCTGATGCTGCTCCGTCCTACGATGGAAGACCTCAATGAAATCGAAAATGCGTTCAATAAAACAACATTTGCACAATATACGATACCTGCCTATTCCTATGTATCTGTGGTGGAGCTGAGCAACTATAATCCATCCAACGATGCAGACCCTGAAACAGACCCTAGGATTCAAGGACGGTTAAAACCGGAGCTTCCGAAATGGAAATATGTCTGCTTCTATCCAATGGACAAGCGCCGGGAAGGAAACGACAATTGGTATATGCTTCCGATGGAAGAACGCAAAAAGTTGATGTACAGCCACGGCATGATCGGCCGAAGCTATGCGGGCAAAGTCAAACAGATCATCACTGGCTCTGTCGGATTCGATGACTGGGAATGGGGGGTCACACTCTTCGCCAATGACGTTCTTCAGTTTAAAAAACTCGTCTATGAGATGAGATTTGATGAAGTAAGTGCACGCTACGGTGAATTCGGTTCATTCTATGTCGGGAATCAGCTTACAAAAGAAGCCGTACCTGGCTATTTACACGTTTAAGGAAAAGCGGAAGCGCACTTCTTAGGCCCGACAAGCGCTGAAGCTTTAAAATAAAACGCCTCCCTAGGGCTGGTTCTCATGCCGCGCAAGTAAGCCGGACATGCGAGCCAGCTTTTTTTTGGTCTAACAGGCTGCATGTTCACATATGATGAAATGTAGTTTTATGGACTCCTTCACTACTCTATCAATCATTAAGAAACCTATACCGGTCCGTAAGTTTACCAAAACCTTTTGTATAAGGGGGATTTCAAGTATGACGAATTACAGGCAAACACAAGGCCAGCAAACAGGCGGGGGTATGCCGCCATACTATGGCAGCATGACTCAATCCGGCCAGATGGGAATGGGTCAGGGTCAGATGCCGCAGGGACAGCAAGGACAGGGAGGATATGCAGGGCCTGGGATGATCCCGGACATGACGATGCCGCCCCAAGGGCTTGGAGCGGCATACGGCCAGTTCCCAACTGATATTGCAGCGCCTGGACAGCTCCCGCTGGAACAATCCTATATTGAAAACATCCTGCGTTTAAACAAAGGAAAAGTAGCGACAGTCTATCAAACATTCGAAGGAAGTGATAAGTGGAATTCCAAAGTATTCAGAGGAGTGATAGAAGCTGCAGGACGCGACCACATTATCCTGAGCGATCCACAGACCGGAAAACGCTATCTTCTTCTCATGGTATTCGTCAACTATATTACGTTCGATGAAGAAATTGAATATACCTATCCTTATGGCGGGGCTCAGGGAGAGCAGCAGCAGGGGCAAAGCCAGGGACAGTCTCAAGGACAGCCGATGTCGACCTACAGCCCAAGATAAAACGATAAAAAAGAGCTTTGCCATAAGCAAAGCTCTTTTCCTTTTTACAGCCCTTTTACTGCTGCTATGATGAATAGTACCCAGCCGACAATAAATGCCACTCCGCCAAACGGCGTGATGATGCCGAGCTTCGAAATACCGGTTGTGCTTAATGCGTACAAGCTGCCGGAAAACAGGATAATCCCAATGAACATCAGCCAGCCTGACCAATGCAATGCTCCTGAGTTTGCCAGTTTTCCCGCGAGAAGGCCGACGATCAAGAGCCCGATGGCGTGATACATATGATATTGAACACCCGTTTTATAAACTTCGAGCATCCTCTCCGATAGTTTTCCTTCCAGACCATGAGCACCGAATGCTCCCAGCACGACTGCCAGTGCAGCATTCACGGCACCCAGGATTAAAAACAGCTTCATTTCCAATCCACTCCTCTAGTTTTCTTTTATCATACCAGAAAGTAATGGAGGTTATGAAACATCCGTATTTTTCAGATCCTCTTTTTCTCTCAGCCTTTGACCGTATTGCTGCAATTTTTTTCAAGCTCTTCCTTATCAACCAGTTCATCACGCAAGTCTTTTATTACAGCTTCCAAGCTTTGTATCCTTTTTTCAAACTGCAGCATCAAATAGCCAGCCAGTAAAACCGGAAAGCCCACATTCCCAAGGAGATTTACTAGCCCTAGCCAATCATTAGCTGTATTCATTTAAGATCTCCCTCACTTTTTCAGTATATTTTTACGAACAAATGTTCGTAAAAATAGTATAAACCCGAACAGTAAAATTTACCATCATACCTTTTACCGTTTTAAAAAACAAGACTTTTTACCTAGCTGTTTTAGAAAGTTAGATGCTTTTGGAGGTGAAACATTCCAAAGCCTTTGAAACGGCCCTTTATGAATTGGTGGTCTTCCCTGATCGTCAGGAACATCTTTTATAAAGAACGAGAAGATGAGAAGAACACTCAAGAAGACGATGGGCAGATTGAATCCGGCTCCGGGCCAAACGTTTCGGACACCGCTCCCACGAGCGGAGCCCGCAAAGACTCCTCGTATTCCTGAAGCGGCATAGACAAGGCCGAGCGCTGATCCTCCTGTAATCAATCCAAGGATCGGAATACCAAGTTGCGAAATGGGTTTTCAGGAAACTTCCCATCCTTCATAATGGAGAAAAAGGTGAAAGGGTGAAGGTTTTGAAGAGAACATGGTGGAAGGAAGCAGTCGTCTATCAAGTCTATTGGCGCAGCTTTCTTGATACAGACGGAGACGGTTTTGGAGATATGGAAGGCGTCATCCAAAAGCTCGATTATATTAAAGAACTGGGAGCAGACGTGATCTGGCTCAATCCGATCTATGAGTCACCGGATCTGGACAACGGATACGACATCGCAGACTATCGTTCGGTCATGAAAAAAGCAGGAACGATGGAAACTTGGGAAAAACTGCTCAACGAAGCTCACAACAGAGGATTGAAGCTTATCATGGATTTGGTGGTTAACCATACCTCTGATCAGCATCCATGGTTCCTTGAATCTCGGTCATCAAAGGATAATCCGAAGCGAGACTGGTACATCTGGAAAGATCCTGTAGAAGGCCGGGAACCGAACAATTGGCGTTCTTATTTTTCTCCTTCTGCATGGGAATACGATTCCCATACGGATCAATATTACATGCATTCTTTTGCCGTCCAGCAGCCTGACCTCAATTGGGGGAACCCAGAAGTCAGAGAAGAAATCTACAGCATGATGAGGTTTTGGCTCGATAAAGGAATTGATGGGTTCCGTATGGACGTGATCAATCTTTTGGCCAAACAAAAAGGGTTCCCCGATGCGGGACAACCAAAGAACATTGATTACCTCGGAAATAATCCCGGCATTCACGAGTATCTTAAAGAGATGAACGAAAAAGTGCTGCGGCACTACGATGTGATGACCGTCGGCGAAATTCCGTTCGTTACACCTGAAGACGGCCTAAAATATGTTGGGGAAGACCGGCATGAACTGAACACGCTGTTCCATTTCCAAGTAGCGGACGATATGCCTTCCTGGGATATGCTCAGGTATAAGGAAATTCAGCAAACGTGGTATGAAGGCTTGCATGGAAAAGGGTGGAACTCACAATTTTTGAACAACCATGACCATACCCGGCAGGTAACACGGTACGGAAACGATCGGGAATACCGTGTGGAATCGGCTAAATTGCTCGCTACTATGGTCCATACCCTTCCTGGGATGCCTTATATTTATCAAGGTGAAGAGATTGGAATGACCGGGGTAAGGTTCGAGACGATCAATGAGTATGAGGATATCGCGATGAAAAATAAATATGGGGAAGAAACAGGAAAAGGCAGAGACCCGCAGGAGGTGCTGCGCGAGCTTCAGCCGTTAAGCCGTGATAATTCGAGGACTCCCATGCAGTGGAACACATCAAAGAACGCCGGCTTTACCAGTGGAAAGCCTTGGCTCAGCTTGAACCCGAACTACAAAGATATCAATGTTGAAAACGCACTGAACGATCCCCATTCGGTCTTTTATTTCTATAAGGAGCTGATCGCTTTGCGCAAAGAACACGACGTCATGGTTTATGGTGATTATCAGGATCTGTCAGAGGGTGAACCTTATTTGTACATTTACACCAGGAGCTTGAATGGTGTCACATGGCTGATCATGCTAAACCATAGCGATGAGCCGCATTCATTTTCGCTCCCGGCTTCCTATACGCCCAATGAAGATCATCTGGTCCTTGGAAACTATTCATCGGTCAACGGCCAAAACATCCTTCAGCCACATGAGGCAAGAATCTACCATCTATAAAAAACAGGCTTATCCATTTAGGATGAGCCTGTTTTTCTTTATTCTAGAAATCAAAAATGGAGTCGCCATTGCCTTCTTCGTCATCATCCATCTTTTTATTCGGTTTGGTCAATGGACCTGTAAATCCAGGCGGAGCCGAAATGGGGGAGGGCTCCATCCACTGGCCGGCCTCCCTGGCAGTGTCAGACTCCAGCATAAGATCGCAGAGTGTCTTAATGGCAGCCGCATTCTCCTTTGTTTTTGGCGAACCCTCCGGGAGCTGCTTCAATTCAGTCAAATGCTTTTCCATCAGTGTGATGATATGCCGAACGGAAATACTCATGATATGTTCTCCTTCCGATAAACCTTCTATGCTGTTCTTATAGTACCACATTTTTTCTTCACGAAAAAAAGACAGCCCAAAAGAGACTGCCCGACATACTCCGCGCATTTATTATTGAAATTCACAATGTTTCACGGTGATCCAGGCCGCGAAACCCTATGAATTATCCATTTTAATAGATTTTTGGATCTGCCAGCAGAATACCCTTCATATACTTCCATTTCCTTAAGTATTACTAAGTAGTATCTAGCCATTCTTAATAATATCATTTATCCTCTCCCCTCGATTTGAATTGGTTGTTCGTATTTTGTTAAGATGTATCCACCCACTTCACTTTACGGCGTTCTTGTTTATAGTTGTTGATCTGTTGGAAGAGCGGTCGTTCTTTCTTTTTAATGGCTTCAACCAGCTTGGCTGCCACGCGGTATTTCTGCTCTTTCGCACGAACCGTTTGTTCCACCTTGGTGATCATCAAGGCAACCGCTTTTTGAAACATCACGTTCACCGTAAATAGAATAATGGCTATTAAAAACACAGATTGTTCCATATCCGTTCATCCCCCTTTTTATTCGTAAATCTATTTTAATGGCTTACCAGTGTTTCCTTCGGCCAGTCCCCCTTTCTTCCTGACTAGATGCTTTCATAACTTACTATCTTATGTTCTTGATAGTTTGATTATACGAAGCGCAAAAGGAAATGTTTGTCACAATCTGCTTTGTTTCCTAGTTTTTTTCCTACATATCTTTGCGTTGTCCAACAAAATACGAACCATTCTTGAGAGCATCGTTCTGTCTGATGATGTTTCAGCCTGTTTTTTTATCGATAACACGCTTGTTTCGTCTAATAAAAACTTTTAAAATTTGATTTCTGCGGATCTTTCGATAAAATAGTAAAAAAAGAGTTCTATGGAAGGGAAGAGTAACTTGTCTATTTTAAAAGAAATTTTAGCTTACAATGAAAAGTTCGTGGAAAATAAAGAATACCAGAGATACCAGACGACGAAGTTTCCTGAGAAAAAGCTTGTTATTATTTCATGTATGGATACAAGGCTGACAGAACTTCTTCCGCAAGCCATGAATATAAAAAACGGTGACGTTAAGCATATCAAAACTGCCGGTGCGATTATTGCCCATCCTTTTGGAAGTGTCATGCGCAGTATCCTTGTCGCCATTTATGCTTTAAAAGCATCCGAGGTCTGTGTTATCGGCCATCACGACTGCGGAATGAGTGCTCTTGATCCGGATGATTTTATCGAAAAGATGAAAGATAAAGGCATCCAGGAAGAAACACTCAATACCTTAAAATACTCAGGCATGGATTTTAATCAGTGGCTCAAAGGGTTTGATAAGGTAGAGGATGCAGTGAAAGACAGCGTAAGCATGGTGAAGCATCACCCGCTTCTTCCTGAGGGTGTTCGCATTCATGGCCTCGTAATCGATCCGGAAACCGGAAAGCTCGATGTTGTGGTTGATGGGTATGAACAAGAAAAGCACTAGGGTTAGGTACGAAAAATCTGGATAGTATACCCTTCTTTGCATTAAAAAGCTCCTGGCTGTACAGTCAGGAGCTTTTTTTTGGAAGTTTTGGCAATTTGATCGAAAAGACTGTTCCTTTATTCGGTTCACTTGTCACTGTAACTTCTCCGTTATGCTGGTCAATGATTTTAAAACTTACCATCAATCCGAGCCCGGTCCCCTTATCCTTTGTTGTAAAGAACGGTTCTCCCAGCTTTTTGAGCTGATCCTTATCGAGGCCATGCCCTTCGTCTTTAACTTCAATGATTGCGTAGCCTTCGCTAATGCGTTTGACCGATACTTCAACATGGCTTCCTTTAGGAGAGGCTTCCACTGCATTCTTAATCAGATTGATGAAAACTTGTTTCAGGGAGTTTGAATCACCCCTGATCCGGCAGTCATCCTGAATCCCATTTTTGATTGAAATATTGGAGAGGCTGGCAAACGCCTCCATCAGCAGCAAGGTTTCCTTTACAAGCCCGGACAAATCCACTTCCTCATACGTGAACTGCTTCACTCTTGCCAGCTGCATGTATTCCTCTAAAATCCTGTTCATCCTATTAATTTCCGTCAGCATGATCGTCGTGTACTCATCGGAAATATGCTCCTCCTGCATGAACTGCACGAATCCTGACAGAATGGCCAGCGGATTTTTGATTTCATGGGCAACACCCGCAGCCAGCTGGCCGATGACTGAAAGTTTTTCTGACTGTATGATCAGTTCTTCAGTCCGCTTCGTTTCTGTGATATCACGGTAAATTCCGGCTATCGCTTTAATTGTGCCATCAGGGTTGCGGATCGGAGAAAAGGTGACA
This sequence comes from Fictibacillus sp. NRS-1165, assembly GCF_050468105.1. Lineage (NCBI taxonomy): Bacteria > Bacillati > Bacillota > Bacilli > Caryophanales > Fictibacillaceae > Fictibacillus > Fictibacillus sp. NRS-1165. The sequence continues at coordinate 96,498 of NZ_JBDPNU010000019.1, read as the reverse complement.
GAGACCGGAAACAGTTCTTCTGTTTTCTTTTGGTTGACCATTTCATAACCAGAAACCGCTTCTCCTTTAATCATTTTCTGAAATACCTCGCCGATCATATGCATTTGAGTAGATGGAATATGCTGAAACGGCTTTCTCAGCACTTCTTCTTCCTTCCATCCGTAAAGCTCAATGAATGCCCTGTTTACTGCGAGGACATCTCCTTTTAGGTTTTGAACGAGGATGGCATCCGCTGTCTGTGAAAAGACAGAATGAAAATATTCTTTCGATTCCACCAGCTGGCTGGCAGTATGCCTTTCCCTGTTCTCAGCCCTCATCCGGAGGTTTTCTGTAAACTGAGTCGAAAGAACAAAGAAAACTGTTAAAAAAACGAGCAACAATAGAATAAAGACCAAATCAAAGTCTTCAACCGAGGAAAAGAGCTCCCGATCCGTAAAAAAGAAATAAGTAGACATGGCGACAGCCAAGGCACCAGAATAAATAATGACTTTGTATTGGCTGTAAATCGTGCTCAGCAAAAGGCAGAACCAAATGTAGAGATAGTTGACCAAAACAGGCTGTACGGATATTAAACAGAATAGAAAAGAAAAAATACCTGTTACGGTTAGATACATTGAAAAAACAGGTGTGCGGTTCCATACCGCAAAAAAGGTAATAAGGCCTCCAATGCTAAACCCTACCGGCAGCATGAACGAAACAATATCGCGGTCGAAAATATAATCAAAGAGAACATCAATAACAAAAAATCCCCACAACAATTTATAAAGGAGCTTATTTCTTTTCTTGATTAAGATTAATTGATCATCTGTAAAACCATTCACTGTTCGGGCTCCTTCATCCAGTAATCACTCCAACAACTGGATTATATCACAAATAAAGGGGTTGCCTGCGGAACAAAAAAGCTTAAACCTTCCCATTACGGAGAGGGTTTAAGCTGGTCTGGCTTGCTGCGGCCTATTTGTTCAGTTTTGTGATTCTGCCTTCAACTTTAGGATCCACTGTACCTTTGGCTTTGATGTATTTCACAAATGCTTCAAGATCTACGATATCAATCTCAGAGTTTTTGCCGTTCTTTAAGGTTGTGTATCCATCTCCGCCGCCTGCCATAAAGTTATTCACCGTGACAGAATAGGTTTTGGCCGGATCCACAGGATTTCCATCAGGAAGCGTGATGCTCACGATCCGTTCTCCTGCCGCCTTTGAATCGTCATAGGAAAACTTCAGCCCTGAAATCTGAAGGATCTTTGCACGTGTCGGGTCTGCCCATTGCTCCTCCAAAAGACTTCTAACTTGAGCACCGGTCATATCCATTTTCACAAGGTCATTTCCGAAAGGCTGAACGGTAAACGCTTCTTTCCACGTAATTTTTCCTGCGTCAATATCTGCACGCACTCCGCCTGGGTTCATAAAGGCGAAATTGGTCTTCGTCTGTTCTTTCATGGAGTCCGCGATCAAGTTCCCCATTGGAGATTCGCCGTCTGCATTCGCATCTTTGCTGATGTAGTTAGGTGTGTCTCCGATTTCTTCGTTTAGAATAGGAGCAACATCTGCTACGTATTTATCAACAAATGCTTTAATATCAGGATCCGGCGCAATTTTCCCACGGTCTACAGTGACGACTTCCGCGTTCTTTTTTACGATATCCTGTGTTTTTGGATCGATAACAAGATCTACATCAGAGAATGCGGTTCCTGAAGAATAGGATTGAACGAGAAGCTTGTTGTCGACGACAGCATTCGTTAGCGCATGGTTATGGCCGCCAAACATCACGTCAACTTCATCATCCACTTTATTTGCCATATCTACCAGTTCGCCGGTTGCGTTTTGGCCGTCAGCTGTAGAGTTTGCCGGGTTGTGGGCAAGCACGACGATGGATTTAATCCCTTTTGCTTCCAGTTCTTTTGCATATTTGTTAATGGCTTCTGCCTCATCTGTAAATTGAACGCCTTCCACGCCGCTTGGAATAACGATGCTTGGTGTATCAGATAGGACCACGCCGATGATGCCTATCTTTGCTCCGCCTACTTCTTTGATCACATAAGGATCAAGAAGAGGCTTGTTCGTGCTTTTGTCGATGACATTCGCTGCTACATAAGGAAAGCTTGCACCTTCAAACTTGCCGTATTTCGCTTCTGTCTTCGGGTGGCTCCCCCCAAGGATCAGACGCATCATTTCTTTTACGCCTTCATCAAACTCATGGTTTCCGATGGTTCCCGCATCAAAGCCCAATTTGTTCAGGAAACGGATCGTAGGCTCGTCCTGCAGCAAAGCAGATACTGGAGAGCTGGCTCCAACCGCATCACCTGCATGCAGGAGCAATGTATTAGGATTGGCTGCTTCACGCTGTTTTAAGTAAGCGGCTAGAAATTCTGCCCCGCCTGCATTGATCTTTGCATTGAACGTATCAAGCTGGCCATGGAAATCATTGATCCCCAACAGCTGAACATTAATGTTTTCAAGCTTTTTAAGCTTGTAAGCGTATTTCGCGAAGCCCTCTGCTGCAGAGCCCACATATTGAATAGCGCCATCCGCCGGTATTGCTTTTTGAGCGTCAGGTGTAGATTCAAAGGTTACACTCGGTTCTCCTGCTACAGAAGCAAATTTCCAGTTTTGGTCAGCAGAAGGATCGATCGTTCCGCGTTCACGGATATAATCGATGATGACTTGGCGGTTTTCGTCAGGGTACAGGTTAACTGCTGTTTTATTCTTCACGCCAGGGAACGTTCCGTTTGCACGGTAGTTATTCGTTGCGACAATAAATTCCTGGTTATTGTCAATCGGCTTGCCATTGTATTGAAGATTTTTAATACGGCTGGAATCAGGATTGATCACGTTTCCGTCTTTGTCGTATTTCGCAGGTTGTGTGACATCGACGTCATAAGTTACACCATCGATAACATCAAAGTTATACGTTGGGAAATCGTTGTTCACAAGCGCCTGCTCTTCCTTTTTAGATGGATCGATCTTGTTGAACTGCCCAGCAGACATCTCGAGCCATTCCTTCACATCAGAGCCTTTTACTTTGACTGTGGCTACCGTGTTCGGATACAGATATAGATCAGAGACGTTCTTGATCGCAATCGTGCCTTTTGGAATATTGGTGTAGTAGTTCGCACCGTTTCTTCCGCCTGCTTTAAATGGAGCCCCTGCAGATAATACCGGCAGGCCTTCATCCTTCGTTCCTTTTAATTGCTTTTCAACGTACCATTTTTGTGCGTTCGTTACGATTTGAATGGATGGATCATCCTGGACAAGTGCGAAGTAGCTGTTGATGTCAGCACTTGTCTGTCCAACCGGCTGGCGGACATAATCGATGGTCCCTTTATGGTCTTTATTAATCGCCTTAATGATGCTTTCATCGGTTTTGGCGAGGCTTTTCTTGTTTACTTTGTCATAGACCGCCCGTAATGAAGTCTTCGCTTTGGCGATAGACCATTTTCCTTTGGCTTTTACAAGGCCAAGGTCCATTACCCCAAGCTGGTTACCCCAGTTTCCAGGCATGATGACCGGCTTGCCGTTAATCGTACCGTTCTTTTCATCCACACCCGGCAGGCTGGCGAAATCGCCAGGGAACGTTTTATGATTGTGTCCTGAAATAATCGCATCGATGCCTTTGACTTTAGTAAGGTCATAAGCGGCATCCTCTTCCATCTGTTTGCGGTCCATATCTCCAATTCCGGAGTGAGCCAGAGCAACAATGATATCCGCTCCGTCTTTTTTCATTCTAGGAATATAGGATTTCACCGTTTCGACGATATCCTTTGTGATCACTTTTCCATCCAGGTTGGATTTGTCCCACATGGTGATCTGAGGAGTAACAGCACCAATCACACCGACTTTAATGACGTGCTTATTCCCTTTTGCATCGACGACTTTCTTTTTAATAATTTTATAAGGTTTAAAATAGTTCCTGTCGTTATAAGGGTTTTTATCATGATCATCTTTAAAAACGTTGGAGTTCACGTACGGGAACGGAGCATCATCCAATACTTCCTGAAGGTAATCAAGACCATAGTTAAACTCATGGTTTCCTACCGTTGCCGCATCATACTTTAATAGCTCCATCGCTTTGAAAACCGGATGCATTTCCCCGTTCTCAAGCTTGTCCACTTTCGCTTTGTAATCTCCCAGCGGATTTCCCTGAATCAAATCGCCATTGTCAAAAAGGAGAGTATTCTTGGCTTCGCTTCTCGCCTTTTTGATGAGGGTTGCTGTTTTTGCGAAACCGAATTCATCTGTTTCTGCATCTTTATAATAATCATAGTTTGCGATATGGGTGTGGATATCGGTTGTACCAAGAATCCTAAGCTGGACCGATTCCGTTTTGCTCTGTGTTTTCGGCATTACTGCAGCATGGACCGAATCCATAGTAAACGGTGAAGCAAGTACGGTTAATGCCATTGTTGATGCCAGTAAAGAATGTCCCATGGAAGTAAAGGACTTTTTCCCCATACGTATCCCCCTAAAATCATTCAGTTATTTTATTGCCAATTTAATTATATATTTTGAAAATAAAAATTAAAGACTTTATTCGTAAAATAAAGGTAAATATATGATATTTTTGTAAAATTAATAAGAAAGACCTACAATTTCAGTTCTTTAAACCTATAAAACACACTATTTCATTCCGCTTTTGAATACGGAAAAGGAACGATAAAAAAAAGCCGCCGGATTTCAGTCCCGGCAGCTTTTCTTACTGGAATACAACAGGTTTTTGATTTTCTTTTATAGGTGAAAACTCATAGCCTTGCTTTTGAAGCGCGTGAAGCAGGGCCGGAAGATCCCGAGCGGTCATTTCCTTATCATGCATGACGATGACCGGGTCTTGCTGGTTCATCTCAACTATTTCTACTTGCTCCATCGTTTTACTGACCCAGCTGTCATCATTGCTGCCCCAGTCCACACTGTCAACGTTCCAATCCCACATGATAAATCCGTTCCGCTTCAATGCCTCTATATAAGCAGGTTTCATGTCCGGCACACTCCCGTATGGCACACGAACAAGATTGGAACGCTCACCCGTGATGTTTTCCATCGTTTGGCGGCATGTTTTCATTTCACCCGCAACCGTTGAAGCACTGTGATAAAACGCTTCTTTATCGTGGGTCACACCATGGCATCCAACCGCATTTTGGCTAAAAGCCAATCTCAAGGTTTCCACAGGGTATTGTTTCATATGAGGTGAAAGCATAAAAAAAGTCGCAGAAGCGTGATAGTCATTTAAGTCACTAATGAGTTCGTCCGTCGTTTCCGATGGTCCATCATCAAACGTTAAATACACTTTTTTATGTTCCGGTTCGCGTTCTGCTTTAACCTTGTTTTCATCCAAGGGCAGCGCCAGGATGGCTAAATAGAGTATCGCCAGCACTCCCATTGTTTTAAATGCGATTTTCACAATCATCCCTCCTACCCACAAGCTATTCGGAGGAAACGATTCTTTTACCGGGATATCGATGGCTTCCAGTTAAAAATGCTCCTATTTAAGGGTGCCAAAGGATACCGAGTTTTGAAAATATCCGGAAGGCCTACATAAAAAAGGGATTCTTCAACAGATGAAGCACCCCATGGGTCATGCGGACCGTCTTCCTTTAATTAATTTGAAAACAAGGACGACAACGGCCGCAATCAGAAGAATATGAATAATACCGCCAGCGATCTTAAAAATAAGTCCCAACAGCCATAGTACGATTAATATACCAATAATTGTCCAGATCATTTGGGTCTCTTCCTTTCTTGTTTCATTTCTCCTTATTTTCCCCAAAGTAAGGAGCATAAAACGCCAGGATCATTTTTCCATGTTTACAAAGACTGAAAAACGTGTACATAACAACTGTAATTCATTAAAAAGGAGGAATTTAACCATGGCTGTTAAACCGTTAGTACGGGAATTTTCTACAGAACAAGAAGTTATTTCTGCGGTTAACGAACTGGAAACTCGAGGAATCGACCACGATGATATCTACGTCCTTGCACATGAGAGGGATGACACGCGTGATATCGCAGATGCTGCAGACGCAAACACCATCGGAACGGCAGAAGAGGGACTAGGAACTGCCGTTAAAAATCTCTTCCAAAAACGCGGGGATGAATTGCGCAGCAAACTTGAGGAAGTCGGGTTAAGCTCCATTGAAGCACAGCAGTACGAAAGAAAGCTCGATGAAGGTAAAGTTCTTGTGCTTGTAAAAGGAGATAACAATCTCGACACTTGGGTGTAAGGTTAAATGATTAAAATGGGACAGGGTCACGTGTTGTGAAGCCTGTCCCTTTTTTCGTGTAAAAATAGAGATGTCCACTCTTGTCATTATTTGTGTATCAACCGATTGAACATAAAGGAGCAGTTTTTGAACATCAATTCTATTTTTTGAACATAACCTTGCCGACGTTGGCCCGTTATAATTTTACAGAGTTTTGTCAAAACTGAAAACAGCGATATAATGTTAGTATAATAGAGTGATAGATACATAAAGGAGGCTGGAAAAATGAGTAAAGAAAGCTCGTTTGACATTGTTTCTAAAGTTGATTTGTCTGAAGTGGATAACGCGATCAATATCGCCATGAAGGAAATTACGAACCGCTATGACTTTAAAGGCAGCAAAAGTGATATTTCATTGGATAAAGCCAACCAGGAGCTAACCCTTATTTCTGATGATGAATTTAAAATGGAGCAGCTGAAGGACGTCTTGATCAGCAAACTGATTAAACGGGATGTCCCGATCAAGAACCTGGATTACTCCAAAATTGAGCAGGCTTCCGGCGGTACGGTTCGCCAGCGCGCCAAGCTCGTCCAAGGGATCGACAAAGAAAATGCCAAAAAAATCAACACCATCATTAAAAATTCCGGCGTGAAAGTGAAAAGCCAGGTGCAGGATGATCAGGTGCGTGTGTCCGGAAAAAGCCGCGACGACCTTCAACAGATTATCGCCGCCATCCGCCAGGCAGACTTGCCCATTGAAGTACAATTTATCAATTACCGCTAAAAGCTGAGTCATTCTCAAGCGATGAGCAGCAGGAGCCTGTCCCGATAGTGGGGCAGGCGTTTTTTGTTTGGGGTTGCGCCGTTGCTGTAGAGGGGGTGTTGGCTGTGAAAAAAATGCATCGAATGAGGTCGATTGGTGTCGAGTATCAACCGTTCGATCAATCCCTCCGAAGACCGACCGGAATAAGAAAAACCCGGGATCCTTCTCATTCCCGGGTTTTTCTTATTCCCAACTATCCTTAACAAAGCCTAGTTTATAAAGTCCAGCTGGCCGTCAGCCAATGCCGGTTTGTTTATTAAGCTCTCCACTGGAAAAATAAACGTCCAGGGCATGCTCGTTTCAGCTTCCAGCACGATCTGCGGCACGGTAAAGATGAATTTTGCTATCGTTTTTCCGTTCTCTTTATAGGTCATCTCCATGTTTTGGACAGTAAACGTTTCCTTGCGGAAATGATGGAGAATTCCCGTTACGAGCAATTCTCCTTTATGATTGATGGCCGTGCGGATCATGGCAAAAGAAGCAGCTTGTCCTGAAGGGATAGACGTCTCTTGAAAGACCTTTTCTATCGTTTTCCGATCCTGGCCGGCGATTGCTTTATCCCATGAATACTCGTATATTAAACGCTGCATGCTAACACATCCTTTTGATGTTGCTCCCCGTATCATATCACATTTACCCATCCCGGCCCAAAAACGCAACCGGGGCACGCCCCAGGTGTCTAGTCTTTCACGTTTCTCCAGATGTTTATCGCAAACAGCAAAATCCCCAAGGCAGTATTGGACGCCCGATTGCAATAAACGTCTCTGCTTGTTCATGTCCGTACACATATAAGGAAAGCGACAGCAGCATGATCGGCACCGATGTTATGCAGCCAAAAATGAAGATTCCCCAGCCGGCCCTCAGCGGCTGCAGGAATTAAATAATAGATAATGCCCGCGAGAGTAAGCGCAATCCAGCCGAGCAAGTTAACATGCGCGTGCACACTTTTCAATTGAAAACCATAGGGGATCGACATAAACATTCTGAGTCCGGCACCCAATACAAAATGCAGCGCCGAAATCTTAATCAATCGTATCGCTATTGGCACCCCTCTTTTCACAAGAGTATGTACCCAGGAAAATAGTCATGACATTCTTTCTGGAAAATTATCGTTTTAACCGTTTGTACAACGCATGTGTTCCACTGTTTCCCTCGCCCATTTCAGCAAGCTCCTCGTATAGATCCTTGGCCAGCTTCAGTCCTGGAGTCAATAGTCCCATATCCTCAGCGGATTCGAGGGCAATCTTCATATCTTTAATAAAATGCTTCACATAGAAGCCAGGTTCAAAGTTCCCATTGATAATGCGCGGCGCCAGATTAGAAAGGGACCAGCTGCCCGCCGCACCTGATTCAATGCTTTTCAACACGGATGACGGATCCAGACCCGCCTTTTCAGCGTATATAACAGCTTCACACACACCGATCATACCTGAGGCGATCGCAATCTGGTTGCACATTTTTGTATGCTGCCCGGCTCCGGCTTTTCCTTGATGAACGATGTTCTGTCCCATCAGCTGCAGAATAGGGAGAACCGCCTCAAAGTCTTCCTTCTCTCCGCCGACCATAATCGACAGTTTTGCTTCGCGTGCTCCCACGTCTCCGCCGGATACAGGAGCATCAAGGCCATGCAGCCCAAGCTTTCTTGCTGAATTGGAGATTTTTTCAGCCAGCTGCGGGCTCGAGGTTGTCATATCGATCACATATGTACCCTTTTCCGCATTTTCCAAGATTCCATCCTCTCCGAAGTAGATCTCTTCCGCGTCCGACGGATACCCAACCATCGTGATCACTACTTCAGAAGCTTTTGCCACCTCAGCCACCGTGCTCCTCCATACAGCTCCTTTGCTCAGCAGCTCTTCGGCCTTCTCTCGTGTTCTCGTATAAATATGTACGGGATGCCCTGCTGTTAAGAGATGTGCAGCCATGCTTTTTCCCATTACGCCTGTTCCTATAAAACCAACTGCCTTGTTTTGATTCATAATGAGTCCTCCTTATTTGTCTTTGGTTCTCATTATAGAGAAATAAAAAGTAACATACTAATGATTTATTTTTGCTGTAGATGCCCTCTATCAGGTAAGGTAGATTTTGAGACAACAATGAAGGAGGGATGACCCATGAATCTATTGCTGTTAGGAGCTACTGGGAGGGTCGGCAGCGGTGTATTGCAAAAAGCGTTAAATGATGGCCATCAAGTGCATGCACTCGCCAGACATCCTGAGAAACTGGGTGCGGTCCATGAAAACCTTAAGATTCATGCCGGTGATGCTACTGTTGAGGCGGATCTTAGGAGGGCGATGGAAGACTGCGAAGCTGTCATCAGTGCTTTGGGGACGGATGGCGGGAGCGTGCTGTCAGACTCCATGCCGCTTGTAATTCGGGAGATGACGAATCGGGGAATGAAGCGGCTCATTGCCATTGGAACGGCGGGTATTCTGGAAAGCCGCACAGAGCCGGATTACTTCGATATCAATCAAGCGAATCAAGAAGGAGGCTGACAAGAGCGGCTGAAGAACACCACCGTGCATCGGCCATGAAGCAATCGGTCCTTCAGTGGACGATCGTTTGTCCGACTTACTTGCCTGACGGTCCTGCGACAGGAATCTACCGGGTGGAAAAAGGTTTTCTCCCTGTAGATGGAAATCAGATCAGTACAGGAGACACGGCTGATTTTACCTATAAACAGCTGGCCTCCACTGAATTTTTACAGAGCCGCGTCGGCATTTGCTACTGAATCGAAAAAACCCGTCAGATCAACTGACGGGCTCTGCTTTTTATTCTTCAGTTTCCTCATAATACTGAAGTTCTTTTTCCAAGATGGCATCAACCTCAAGCTCGGTCAGGTTTGTTTTTCTTGCAAGATGGTCAATGAGCTCGTCCATATCGACATCCGCACTCTGCAAATCAAAGTAATGCCCTTCCTCTTTTAGAACGCGTCGGATTTTATCCTCCTCGTAGGACGTCTTCTCTTTAATATACTGAACAGCATTCTCCAATTTTTGTTCAATGCTCAAGCTCTTCTCCTCCTTTTATGTTCATTTCTTATTACTACCCGTTTGCGGCAATGCTATTCGGTTTCTTTTTATGTAAAAAAAAAAGCAGGAACATTCCTGCCTTTTAATAATATGTTGAAATCATTAAATAAACAACAACACCCGTTAAACTGACGTACAGCCATAACGGCATCGTCCAGCGGGCAATCTTCTTATGTTTTTCCACCTGCATGTTTAATCCGCGGGCAAGAGTAAAGAGCGCAAGGGGAACAATAAGAGCGGCCAAAACAATATGTGTGATCAGAATAAAGAAATAGATGTATTTTAACGGGCCGTCTCCGCCATATTTCGTAGATTCGGCCAGATAGTGATACGTTACATAAGAAAGCAAAAACAGAGCGGTCGAAGTAAATGCTGCAAAGATAAAACGCTTATGCAGCTTAATGTTTTTTCTAATGATAAAAAACAGCGCCGCCAAAAGAAACACAAAGGTAAAGCTGTTAAAAATCGCATTCAGGCGGGGGAGAAGATGAACATCGAATGATACCTTGCCGTTGTAGGCCGGTAAGAAAAATAAAATAACAACAAGAACGTTGATCGCTATCGAAAGCCCAATGACAACAGGCGTGTAATTTCTCTGCTTCACGGTAGAGTTTGATTGATCGCTCATGGATAGGTCTCCTTCATAATCTTCTTTTTCGTTACCTATTCTACCATTGTAGACAACAAACCTGAAGCTAACTCCTCCTTGAAATCACAGATTAGAGCCATCTGTCAAAAAAACTACAAATTTACCCGCAGTGAAAGAGCCCCTGAATTTCTCAGGGGGCCGGAACCGAAGGATTTATGCTTTTTGCAATAACTTTGTGTCATCGATCTGCGCTTCCCAATTTCTCACTTCATCCATCACGGATTTCACACATCCATCTTCAAACGGAGACACCAGTCCTGCAATGTTCACCAGTTCAGTAAATGGAAGGCTTCCTCCACGGCCGCAAAGCTCCAGGTAGTCTTGCCATGCCGCTTTATGGTTTTCCCGTGAACGTTTCCAGAACTGAAGTGCGCAAACTTGAGCCAGTGTGTAATCAATGTAATAGAACGGCGTGCGGTAGATGTGCGTCTGCATCTGCCAGAATCCGCCTTCCTCCAAAAATTCCATGCCGTCAAAATCGCGGTGCGGCAAATATTTTTTCTCCAGCCGGCGCCATTCTTGTTTTCTCTCATTCGGCGAGGCATCAGGGTTTTCGTACACGAAATGCTGGAACTCGTCGACGGCCACACCGTAAGGAATAAATTTTACTGCAGCAGCTAAATGGTCATACAGATAGCGGTCTGTATCTTCTCCAAAGAACTGCTCCATCCAAGGATACGTGATCAGCTCCATGCTCATGGAATGAATCTCACAAGCTTCTAACGTTGGAAATTGGTACTCAGGCACTTCATAGCCCCGGCTCGTATACACCTGGAAGGCATGTCCCGCTTCATGAAGCAGTACCCTGATATCACCCTGTGAGCCGTTAAAGTTGGTGAAAATGAACGGTGACTGGTACTCGCTGATATATGTACAATAGCCCCCAGGCGCCTTGCCTTCTTTCGCGATCAGATCCAGCAGTTCATTTTCAACCATAAAGGTGTAAAACTCATCCGTTTCCGGTGACAGCTGCTTGAAAATCTTTGCTCCCTGCTCAACGATCCAATCCGCATCGCCTTTAGGTTTTGGATTTCCCTGCGGAAAACTGAAGGATTCATCATAGAATTTAAGGCTGTCCACCCCAATGCGCGCCTTTTGTTTTTCCCTTAGAGACGTGCAGAATGGAACGATATGCTCTTTCACTTGGTCGCGGAATTTTTTGACCATGTTCTTGTCATAATCCGTGCGGTTCAAGCGGTTATAAGCAAGCTCTACAAAGCTGGTATAGCCGAGTTTCTTGGCGGTGGACGTACGGAGCTTCACCAGTTCATCATATTGTCTGTCCAGCTCCTCTTTATGGTCATTTAAGAATCCGAACTGCGCCTCCACAGCTTTCTTCCGAGTGGCTCGATCCGGTGATTGAGTAAAGGGAATCAACTGTGCAAGTGTTCTTTTTTCCCCTAGAAAATCAATTTTCGCGGAAGACAGCAGCTTTACATACTGGCTCTTCAGTTTATTTTCAAGTTTAAGATCCTCAATAACCTCGGGTGAGTACGTTTTTAGCTCTGCATCCGCAAGGTTAAACAGATGCTTGCCCCACTTGCCTTCCAGCTCTTTCCTATACTTGGACTGGACGATCGCCTTGAAGAACTCGCTTACCATCCCTTGATAGACAGGAGTGTTTTCATCCATAAAATCGTGCTCTTCTTTATAAAAAGGATCTTCTGTATTCGATGTATACCTGATATGTACGATACTTTGCATCGTTTCAAAATGGTTTCGAATGGATACGAGCTCCGTCATTACACTGTTTTGCTCATGGAAAGAAGACGCGTGCTCAAACCTTTTCAATTTTTGTTTGAACTCTTCTTGAAGCTGTTCCATATTTGGCCGTTTATACGTAAACTGACTAAATTTCATTTGATCTTCTCCTCTCTTCACTTGCTGTATTCTACACAGCCGCTTCTTTTCCTTTTTTGAATGAAAAGGCTAGGGTTTGGGCGACAATGTGTTTTATTATAGAGATAACAGTCCACCGACAGGAGCGTATCGTATGAAATCTGACTCTTATACAAATAATCCGTTTAAAGGCACGTTCGGAAGCCTTGAAAACCTTGCAGATACGATCAGCGAAGTCCTTCATTGCCCTGTGACGATCGAAGACGCCAATCATCGGCTTCTTGCCTACAGCACCCATGAAAATAGCACCGACCCTGCACGAATTGCGACGATTATCGGCCGCCGTGTGCCAGAGAAGGTTATTAACAGCCTATGGAAAGACGGGGTCATCCCTGAACTTCAGGCGAGCGACGACCCTCTTCGTGTATCCTCCATCTCCAAGGTCGGCCTGGGAGACCGTGTCGCCATTTCCATACGAAAAAATGAAGAGATCCTCGGCTACATTTGGGTACTCGAAGTGAACCGCCATCTGTCAGATGAGGATTTGGAGCTTTTAAAGAAAGCAGCACAGGCGGCAAAGAACCAGCTGCTTCAGCTGTACACCGGTTCAAGAAGAAAACAGGAAAGCCTTCAGGAATTCTTCTGGAAGCTTCTGACAGGCCACAGCCGAAATGAAGAAGCCATTCAGGACAGCCTGCGGGAGCTTGGAATCCTGCCCAGTTCTCCTGTCTCTGTACTGATCCTTCAGTTTCCTGATGAAATCGATACTGCATTTGAGAAAAATATTAGCTACATCACATCTGTCAATCAGAGCGTCAAAGCCCAGCTCACAGCCTTGGACGAGAATCAAATGATCATGCTCGTGACCTCCGCACTGAAGGAACCGCTTAGTGAAATTTTACAAGAGTTTATTCAATCCTTTACCCTGCAAATGAAGGAACGTTTTGGGGTGAGGGAAATCACAGCAGGCTTTGGAGGAATCTACAGTTCGTATCATCTTACTGAAAAAAGCTACCTGGAAGCCTTGCAGGTGATAAAAATAAAGAACCGCTTTAAAGAAGCTGCATCCGAATTGTATGGCTATGAAAATTTAGGAATCTACCAGTTCCTTGATGTCATCCACCAGCAGCAGTCCGGCAGCCGCTATCAAAATCAGGCCCTCACAAAACTGAAGGAGTATGACCGGCTCCACAAGACTGATCTGTACAACACGTTGAATACGTACCTGTCAGCCGGTTCCAACACACACCTTACGGCCAGCCTGCTGCATATCCATCTCAATACGCTGACTTACCGGCTGAAACGAATCGCTGAAATTGGACAGATTGATTTTAAGAACACGAACCAGAAAACGATGCTTTATCTTGATTTAAAGATTCAGCAGCTTTTTTATTGAAGAGCGTTTGTGAAATTTCACAAATGCTCTTCTTTTTTTTCTCTTTTCCTCACAAAGAAATTCAGAGAGGAAAGGATTATACTGTAGGCACAGTAATAATGAAAACGCCATCATTTTGGCGCCAGGAGGTTATGCAATGATTATTGGTGTACCTAGAGAGATTAAGAACAACGAGAACCGTGTAGCTTTGACGCCTGCAGGTGTTGTAGCTTTAATAAAAGCTGGGCATGAAGTATTAGTGGAAACAAACGCTGGAGAAGGAAGCGGCTTCCTTAACGAAGATTACGCGTCAGCCGGTGCAGCAATGATCGATAGTGCGGCAGATGTTTGGGCAAAAGCCGACATGATCATGAAGGTTAAAGAGCCTCTTGCTTCTGAATACAAATACTTCCGTTCTGGTTTGATTCTTTTCACCTATCTTCACCTTGCAGCTGAGCCTGAATTGGCAGCAGCTCTTACAGAGAGCGGAGTAACGGCAATTGCTTATGAAACGGTTGAGCAAAATCGCACGCTCCCACTTTTGACTCCAATGAGTGAAGTAGCTGGACGCATGTCAGCACAGATCGGTGCTCAATTCCTTGAAAAGCCAAAAGGAGGAAAAGGTATCCTTCTTGGCGGCGTTCCTGGAGTGAAGCGCGGTAAAGTTACAGTGATCGGCGGCGGTGTTGTAGGAACAAACGCTGCAAAAGTAGCAGCTGGCCTTGGTGCTGATGTTACGATCATCGATTTAAGCCCAGACCGTCTTCGCCAATTGGAAGACATCTTCGGCAAAAGCGTTCAAACGCTTATGTCCAGCCCAATGAACATCGCAGACGCTGTAGCTGAGTCTGATCTTGTCATCGGTGCTGTTCTTATCCCTGGTGCTAAAGCACCTAAGCTTGTTACAGAAGAAATGATTAAATCCATGACACCAGGATCTGTCATCGTTGATGTGGCGATCGACCAAGGCGGTATTTTTGAAACGGTTGACCACATTACAACACATGACAATCCGACTTACGAAAAACACGGAGTACTTCATTACGCGGTAGCCAACATGCCTGGTGCGGTACCTCGCACATCCACCATCGCATTAACGAACGCAACGGTTCCTTTTGCTCTTCAAATTGCGAACAAAGGGGTTAAAGCAGCAGTGCTTTCTAACCCTGCATTGAAATTGGGTCTTAATGTTGCTGGCGGGCATATCACGTATGAAGCAGTAGCTAAGGATCTTGGTTATGAGTATGTTTCTGCTGAGACAGCTCTTGAAAAAACGCTTCAAACCATCTAATCGGTAAAAATCAAAAGCACTTTTCTCTCTTTTCAAGAGGGGAGGGTGCTTTTTTCTATGTCTGCTCAAAGTAGTATGTCCAGCTTCCAGGCTCGAAAACATGGTTCTTGTTTTCAGCATAGGTCTTCGGATGACGAAATAAAAACACCAATTCGTCCTTGGTCGTTTCGCCTTTGAGCAGAAAACAAAGCGCGTTTTATGCTCAAAGCCTCCAACGCTTGTCGGACCTAAACAGGATACTTCCGCTTTTCTTTATTTCCCGGTAAATAATTTGTCGAACTTCGCCTTTATTGCTTTCTTTTCCTCCTTCTCCTATAATTGACCTTTGTGAAAAACTGAATACACCGCGCGGTTCGAGAACTCCCGCTGTATCAAAACTAGGAGGTTAAAGACGTGTTTAACGTTTACTATGGCATTTTATTTGCTGCCGTGAACTTTATTTTATTCTTAACCTGTTACCGCCTGTTTGGCCGTAATGGGTTATATGTATGGGTTGGAGCAGCTACCATCCTGGCTAACATCCAAGTGGTAAAAACAATTGAGATGTTCGGCCTTGTGATGACACTTGGTAATACTATGTATTCCACAATATACCTTTCTACTGACTTATTGAATGAAAAATACGGACAGAAAGAAGCAAGGAAAGCGGTTTGGTTTGGCTTTTTTACGCTGATCATGACGACGGTGATCATGCAGATGGTACTGCTGTTTGAACCCGCTCAAAGTGATTTCGCACAAAAACCAATGGAGGCTCTGTTTGGATTGATGCCAAGGCTGGCTGCTGCGAGTCTTGCTGCCTATCTGATCTGCCAGTTTATTGACGTCAAGCTGTATTCCATGCTGAAAAAAGCCTTTCCTGGATACGGACAGCTTTGGATTCGGAACAATGGAAGCACACTTCTGAGTCAGATGATTGATTCTCTGGTGTTTTGCACGATCGCCTTTGCTGGAGTTTATGAACGGAACGTCTGGTTAGAGATTTTCATCACCACCTATTTGCTCAAATTTATTGTTTCAGCAGCATCAACGCCGGTGATTTATATTGCAAGAAGCTTTAAATTTAAGGAGGAAACAAAAAGCGAAGCCTGATCAGGCTTCGCTTTTTTTAACTTTAAGATACACACCTTTCATCGCTTTTTGTAGTGCCGCTCTGTTAAGCTCCTGTATCGTTTCCGAAACGGTTGAAGCTCGGTGCAAGCTGCCTTTATGCATGACAAGCGGATCGATCAAGCGGAGTTTGCTTTTTCTATGTATATCATAGTCGTTTTCATTTTCTTCAACCTGAACTGAATGATTCAACAGTTCCTTGATGCCCTGTCGTATGAAAGGATGCTTGCTAGCTTTTAATTTCGCGAGGAGACCGTCATCGTCCATTGAAAAGTCAGACAGAGAAACGATATTTTCTTTCAGAGCCAATCTCAATATTGACGTTAATTCATCGCAGCTGTATACATTCAGAGGATGAAGGAAGAAATCGATCACTTCCTTATAATAGGTCTCAACAAACCAAGTTGCCTTTTCAATCGATTCAATAAAAAACCTATCTTCCTTTACCGTAAGAGAATGGAGAAACTCCTGTACTTCCTCGTAAGATATGACGCCGTACGTGTACATATCTCTTAATGTATAATCCAACCGATCGGCACAGAGATCGGGCAGGGGCTGCTCCAATATGAAATAATCACTTTGATGCAGGATTTCTTTGCTGTACCCATATTTTTGCAGGATATCAGGAATCACTGACGAATCGATGGTTCCCTTGAATATTTCTTCGTGGTAATCTTCTTCCTTTTTCTCCAATACATAATCGATGAGATGAGAAAATGCCGTGTGGGACACATCATGTAGAAGTCCTGTAATCTGTTCCTCCGTGGAGCCTCCCAGCCTTCTGATGAGCAGCATAACCCCGAGTGAGTGCTCATAGCGAGTAACGTTCCACTTTGGATTGACAAGATAGCAGGCTCCCCCCTGTCTGACCCCTTTCAGCCTTTGGACGGGGGCGGATTCAATGAGTTCACACAGCATTTTTTCGAGCTTATATTCACCGTAAAGATCGTCTCTATACCGTTGGTTCACCGTCAGCATACCTTCTCCCTTTTTACCTCTACCATACAACAAGAGACAGGAAATTCCCTGTCTCATTGGGTGCTTATTTTTTTATTTCTTTAATCATGGAGTCCAGCACTGCATTTCTTTCGCCAAGCTTTTGATTGACCTGCTTTTGAATAAGGAGCATGTGATCAAAGTGGGTCTCGATTTTTACTTTGTCTTTCGCTTTAATTGCTGCCTTTAGATTTTTCTTTTCCGCCTTGGCCTTATGCCGAAGACCCTTCATCTCTCGGCAGATCTTTTTCATCTCCTGATGGTGCACCTGCATTTTCGGATTTTGATGCCAGGCACCCGCAGAGTGCAGTCTGAGGATTGTATCTTTTTTTAACAGTGCTTCCTGCTTTAGTTCGTAGTACTGTATTTTGAGCCGGTTTTTCTCATGAAGTTTGTCTTTATATGGGGCAAGCTCTTTCCACATGTGATCTCTATGCATGTGTTGTTTTGGCTGATTGCCGGTGTTTCCTTCTGCGCTGGCATGTACTCCCGAGAACAGCACGATGCTCAGACAGATGGATGTGGCTAAAATCATCACACGTTTCATGTTGTTTATTCCTCCTTTGATTGGTGATACATCATTAGTGTGAGCCAGCTCGCAAGAAAATATAGGAAAAACATTATGTGAAATATCCCATAAATGGCAAACTTACAGATGACGAAGCACTCGATTCACTGTTTCACGCCGAAGGCCGACAAACTGGCCGATCTCTTCCTGTGTCAGCACGTCTTTCACCGACATATCAGGAAAATATTGCCGAAACCAGTTTTGCAGCAGAACCACTCGGTCTTTTGTGGCAACAGCGGTCAGCTGGTCGATGCGCTGCTGCATCATCCGCAGTTTGGTTTGCAGAAGCAGCGCTACCTCTCTGTATTTTTCCGGGTTCTCTGAGAGATCGCCGTACCATTCTTTTTCAGGGATCACTTCTACTTCTGCAGGAAGCAGGGCAACAGCAGTTCCATGATAATCCTTTTGGCTGATCAGCGAATGGTGCGGGATGACTTCACCCGGCACAATTAAATTCAGCAGAGAACCGGTTCCATCTTCATGCACTCGAACGACTTTAAGAAGCCCGCTCTTAAGTTCATAGAGCGGACCGCTTTCTCCCTGACGAAACAATACTTCCCCTTTATGTAAAAACACGGTGTTCCACCTCTTTGCACAAGTCTCACTCCACTATAACATGACGACAAAGGTTGAAAAAGCTGACACAATGATTAATAATCTCTTCCTTTTCCAGAATCCGATATTTCGAGCAAGTCTCCGGGATATGGCTCAAACCAGCTTTGCCGAAGCAGCTCTTCATCATCGAATCGGCAGGCCCAAGACTTGAGCAGTGCCATTACACTGGAAAACGGCTCTTTTTTTTCCGCTACTTTTTCTGTGAGCTCCAGAAAGTATAACTTTTCTTTTTCGTTCAGATCCTTGTCAAAGGCTTTTGCCATTTCCTTTGCTGCATTAATGCTGGAATCATAGCGTGCCGTTCTTAAAAACAGACGGCGAAGCGCTTTTTCATACAGCATGAATAGTACATCAGCAGGGTAATTCTCTTTATTCTTTAATATACGTGTGAGCAGTTTTTGCGTCGGCCGGCTGTAGGCAAGGAACAAGTATTTATTTTTATTATGAAAGTCCGTGAGCTTCTGTACTGATCCTTCTCTTTTCAGTTCCCTGTATGCAGCCAGTAAAAAAATTTTGGTGAAGAAACGCTCTCTGATGAGAAAGTTATTAAGGCGCCCTTCATCCTCGACCGCTAAATGAGGATAGATCTTTTGCACTTTACCGCCAAAAAGACCGCTGCTTGAACCAATTGCCGGCCCCTTTTCTGTTGAGGTGTACAGCTTTACCTCCTTTAGCCCACAGGAAGGGGATCTGCTTTTTAAAATAAAGCCATCGATGTGCGGAAGTGAATGCAGATAGTCAACTGAGAACTTCTCCATGTCGCCGGTTACATCTCTGTTCGTTTTCGGCTGCACGAGACGCTGCTCCCCATTCTGAAGGACGATCCTGATCGTTTCTCTCGGTGTTCCAAGGCCGATCTCGACCTCTGGACAAACCGGCAGGAAATCCACATGGTTCATTAATTTGCGGATCGTTGGATGATGGATCAAGTCGCCATTATAACGGCAATGATCAAATTCTATACACTGGCTGACGACAAGCTTTGGCTTCGCGAACGACCCCATGGCAATTCTCCTTTTACGAATCTCATAAGAGCATTGTGTCCCAATCAAAAAAACCTCATTCTGAAAATAGAATGAGGTACTGTTCGCTAAAAGTTAGATCGAATAGGTAAGGAAGTTTCCTCGCTTACCGCCCATTTTCTCGTAAAAGCGCTGTGCCCTTCTGTTGTCCTCGGCCGTTTCCCAAAGCATCGACGCGTAACCGTTCTGTTCGGTATATGCTTTACAGGCATAAAACAGCCCTTGAGCTGCAGTTGTGCCCCGGCTGTCCTCTGCCACATACAAATCGTTCATCACGGTGATCTCGGCAGCTCTTGTCGTACTGTATGTAAAATAGAGCGTGGCAAAGCCTTTAAGCACTCCCTCTTGGTCAGCGACAAACTGAATCCCTCTCTCTCTTTTTAAAAGCACGCTGATCAGCTCATCCAGCTTTCGGTCTTCTGGCTTAGGGCTTTTATAGAAATCGACGATATACTCCAGCATTAGTATGCGCAGCTGTGCTGCATCTTCCTGTTTCGCCGTTCGAATATGTACTGACATTTCCATTCTCCTTTTCATCACTGATTAAAAGACAGCTCCGAATATCCCCCTATCTCCTCATAGCCGATTTCACGGTAAATTTTATTTGAAGAGGAGTTCGTTTCATCGGTGTAGATCGTACAGAACTTTTTGCCTGATTGCAGGATCTTCCTGCTAAGATCCGCCACACAGGATTTGGCAAACCCTTTCCTCCGATGTTCTGGCGGAGTATATACCATATTGACCGTCATCCCTTGCGGCGTTGGCCTTGTAACCGCCGCCATACTGACTGGCTGGCCGCACTCCCAAAAATAGATTCTCTTATCCTGAATCTTTTGCCGCGCGTCCTCCAGCGCTTCCCTCTCCGTCATCAGGGCACGGGTCTCGCTGGCCATTTCATACAGCCATCTTCCTGCCAGTACACTGTCTTCACGTTCTGCCTGACGCATTCTTCCCAGCGAGGGGGTAAAATCAGTGATCTGCTTCAACCGATACAGCTTCATTCCCATGGAAACACGGTGCGTGCTCCCGGTCTCTCTCAGCCATATTTCAGCAAAAGCACGTCCAAGATTTGAAGGTGCAATAAGCTTTGAAATTCCCCAATCCTGCTCGATCATTTTATGGATCAGCAGGGCAAGTGCCTCTTCTTTGCCAAAAATGAGCAAAGGGCGCGGCGGGTTCATAAAAGCCGCAAATATCACTTCGCCGCCCTTTCGAATACAGCATAAAAAAGGCGGGTTGTTCCTTGATGCTTTGATCTCAAGTTGAGCAAGGCAGCCGGACGTCATCCATTCCGCCGCTGCTTCATGCTGCATCAAAAAAGCCTCAGTACTCCTGTAAAAGTCTTTGATTTCCCTGAATTGCTCCAGCTCCATTTTTTCACCGCCAAGCTTTCCATTGATTCGCTCTCCCTACATTAGGGTTCGATAAAAAGAAGAAAACACCTGCTTTTTTACGTCTGCTTGAATGTTCCCTATCCGCCAGCATCAAAAGCATATTTTTTGGCATCCAATAAAAATCTCCTTATGATGACCTACAGGTTAAGCAGCCTCAAATAGGTTCTGGGGTTTCCTCTCTTACAGCTTCTAATCACCTTTTTGCGAACGATGTATACATTGAACTGTACGGGTATGCATCCCGGCCATCTTTAAATACCAACAAGTATGAGGTGAGTACCTTTGAATGATGCCCGATCCTATACTAATCTGTTGATTCAGCAATACCAAAAGAAAAAAGCGACGGTGCAATATCCGCAAATCATAGGGCTCTCCGAAACCGAGACGCAGATTAAGCTGAACAAAGCTATAGAGGATAAGGTATTCAGCCTTATGGCTGAGAATGGAATCAAACGCAAGGATTTAGAGGAGATGTCTGGTTTATTTGAGGTGAAGCTCAATCAAGACGAATGGCTGAGTATTGTGTTCACCAATTATGCTTACTGGAAAAATGCGGCCCACGGGCTGACACTCCAAGCGTCCATTACGATGAACGTCAAAACCGGTGTGATTTATGAGCTGGGAGATCTGTTTAAGAAAGGAAGCTATTATAAGACCAGAATTACCCCTCTCATCAAAAAACAGTTCAAAGAATATCAGTTTCCCCTTATTCAGCCGTATCAAAGTGTAAAAGACACGGATGGCTTTTATTTAACCAAATCAGGCCTCGTCATCTATTATCAAAGCTATGAATATACACCTTACTACGTGGGAATTCCGGAGTTTACGATTCCCTATAACACGATAGCAGCTATCCTCAAACCAGAAGTGCTCATCCGCTGATGGTTTTTTTAAAGCGTGTGGTTGATGCGAGTTCGGCCAGCGACACCGCCCCAATCCCAAACATAGCCGTACGCAGCTCAAACTCAATCTGGTTCAGCCTCAAGTGTATAGCTTGTTCATCGTCGACAGCCTCACGTAATAGGGTGCGTCCGAATCCCGCCAGGTTTGCCCCAAGTGACAGTGCTTTTGCAGCATCAACGCCGTTATTCAGCCCGCCGCTTGCGATTAAGGGAACATCTGCTGAATAATTTCTAACATCAAGGAGAGCTTCTGCCGTTGAATATCCCCAATCCTGAAAAGCCTCTGCAGCCCGCTCTCTCATCGGGTCCTTCGATCGATACTTTTCCACTTGTATCCACGAGGTTCCTCCCGCTCCTGCAACATCAATAAACTGCACGCCGGCATCGATTAATTTTTGGGCGGTTTCTCCGTCGATGCCCATTCCAACTTCTTTCACACCAAGGGGGACAGGCATGTTTTTCGCTGCGTCTTCGATTTTTTTCAATAAGTTCGAGAAATTGACGTCTCCTTCCGGCTGGAATATTTCCTGCAAGCCGTTAAGGTGCAGGACAAGCCCGTCTGCCTCGGCAATCTCCACCGCTCTCCTGCATTCTTTTATTCCATATCCATAATTCAGCTGAACGGCTCCGAGGTTAGCGATGATCGGTGCTGAGGGAGCATATTTTCGGATCCGAAATGAGTATGCGGTGCCCTCGTTCTCGATCGCTGCCCGCATTGACCCTAACCCGATGGCCCAGCCATGTGCCTCTGCAGCCAGAGCGAGCGCTTTATTGATTCCATACGCTTGCATTGTTCCGCCTGTCATCGAACTGATCAAAAAGGGTGCCTTTATCGGTTTTCCCAGAAAAACAGAACTCAGGTCGATGTCGGTGAAGTTGATTTCGGGAAGTGCATTATGCTTAAATCTGTAGTTCTCAAAGCCGGTGGTTATGTTATTTCCAGTGACATCCTTGTTTAAGGCAATTTCAATGTGCTCGTTTTTCCGTTTTTCCGTATTATGATGATCGTGACTCACACATTCACCCTCCTATCTGAACACATGCGTCTTCCTAGGCTTCCCCAAAACCTAAAAGAACAAAAGAAAACAGGCAGTGTGGCCGCCTGTTCTATATGGCTTCATTTACTTTTTTTCAAAAAGGGCACGGTACTCGCCATAACCTTCTTTTTCAAGGTCTTCTATTGGAACAAACCGTAATGCCGCAGAATTGATGCAGTAGCGCAGTCCGCCTGCCTCTTTGGGGCCATCATTAAAAACATGGCCAAGATGAGAGTCGGCACCGCTGCTTCTCACTTCCGTACGAACCATGAAGTGGCTCAAATCCGTCCTCTCCTTGACTCCCGCTTGGCGTACGGGCTTCGTAAAGCTCGGCCATCCGCAGCTGGAATCAAATTTGTCAAGAGAACTGAACAGAGGCTCTCCAGAAACAATATCAACATAGATGCCTTCTTCTTTATGATCCCAGAACGGATTTTGAAACGGCGGCTCTGTTGCGTCATTTTGTGTGACTTCATATTGGATCGGTGTTAACCTTTGCTTCAGCTCATTCTTGTCAGGCTTGGACTGCCAATGGCTGTTAATGAAATCCTCACGGCCAGATCCGGTACGATAGCGCTTGTAATGAGCCGGATTTTTCTTATGATAATCCTGATGGTACTCTTCAGCTGGATAAAACACAGAGGCTGGCAGAATCTCCGTAACAATGGGTTTCTGAAAGCGTCCGCTTTCGGCTAACTCCTGTTTAGAAGCCTCTGCCCATTCTTTTTGCTCTTCGTTATGATAAAAAATAGCGGTGCGGTAAGAATCGCCGCGATCATAAAATTGTCCGCCAGGATCCGTCGGATCGATTTGCTGCCAGAAGAGCTGCAATAATTTTTTATACGAAAACAATTCAGGATCAAATGTAATTTGCACCGCTTCATAGTGCCCTGTTGTATCAGAACACACTTCCTCATAGGTCGGATTTTCCGTATGTCCGCCGGTATAGCCGGATACCACACTTAGGATCCCCGGCATTTCTTCAAACGGGGAAACCATGCACCAGAAACACCCTCCCGCAAAAGTCGCAAGCTGCTGATTGTTATGCTGAGTATTCAAAGACCTCACTCCCATTCTTTTGAAAGTCTTAATGTTCTATTGTTCCTATCATAAAACAAGTATGGCACTTAATAAAAAAATAATGCTTAGTTTAAAAAGCTGAAGTGCTTTTTTTGAAAATGATGTGTTTTACAAGTAATCACCGCAAGTAAACAATCCGTTTTCGCAAGTAACCACTTCCCCGCGGACCAATAACATATCGAACCTTCTCCCTGCCCTCCCTTCCAGCGGTTTAACTTGCACTTAATGGGCAAACTAACTGTAAGAACGACGAAAACGGAGGGAAAATAATGGGTAGAAGAAGTCGAAGGCCGCTAGTGCCAGAAGCGAGGGAAGCACTTGATCAATTAAAGGCCCAGGTGATGAGAGAGGTGGGCTATCAGGTGGACCCGTCAAAGCCTGACAACGTTAAGTTTGAGGTGGCGAAGGATGTTAATGTTCCTCTTCAGAAGGATTATAACGGCCAGCTTACCGCCAAACAGGCAGGAACCGTTGGCGGACAGATCGGTGGCCGGATGGTCAGTGAGCTGATCCGGCAGGCGAAGCAGCATCTTAATAAACAGCATTAAAAGGGCTGGCGCACGGCAAACATTCAACTGCCACGCGTCCAGCCTTTTTTTTAACATTAACATCAAGGGACGAGTAAAATTCCATCACCAATCGGCCGTTCACCTGTTGCATCGGATGGATCGGTAACGAGCCGGCTTTTGATGACCATGCCTGTCGATCCGCCGCCATCCAAGTTTACAGCATCGACAGCGCCCAGTGATTTCATGAGTTGAGCTTCTTCATCAAAATTCATTCCGATGCTGTATCCAGGGCTTCTTCCATCAACCGTGACGAGCAGGACATTCCCATTTGGCTTTATGCCTGCAATCGTTCTTGGATGCCGCCGTTCACCAAAACGATAGTAGAATTCAGGATCGTCGGGCTGATGAAACCCTTCTTTTGCAGCATCGATATCAATCTTTCCGTCCTTCAACAATTGAGGGCCTCCATTGATGATGCCCATTTTTTTATAAGCAGGAATGTATCTGTGACCAGCAAACACCATTTTTTCTATACGAAGCTTTCTTCCGGTGACAGCATGTTCCAGAAGCCAAGCTGCAGATTTGCCCGTTCCTGCAACAACAGAGCCTCCGAACGGAATATCACTGCCCCTTGATTTATGAACAGCCAATACCTTTCCGGTACGATCCATCACCGCTTCAGCTCCCGGACCTTCTGGAGCTTTTTTACCGAAGATTGAATTATATTGAATCAGTTCGTCCTTATCTGTGCACGTAAAATCATGTTTAGGCAGTGTGGTCTCAAGATCACCAAGGCCTCCGCACCCACGGATGCGTCCGGGATCCCTGTTTAAACCGTCCAGTTGTGCTTTCATGCCATCCGTCCCTTTTACCGTTAACCTTGTACGTACCGAGGAAATTGCCGACCTATTGTCCTTTCCGATAAGCAGGCTCGTTCTTCCCTTTACCGCCTCGCTGATCAGCTCCCCATTAATGACAGAAACTCCAGCTAAATCGCCTTCGGTTCCATCTTGAGGACCCATGACAAAGTATCCTCCATTAATACCGGCAACGGCTTTCTTTTTTGAAGCCATGCCGCTCAATTTTTCTCTGCCTGGCACAATGCCGCTCCCTAAGGAAGGTATCATTTGTCCCGTCCATTTTTCAGGGAATATCTCAAGGACACGAACTGTCCATGGCCCGGAAGCCTTTTCTCCATCTTCAGGTTGATACACGACCTTCGCTTTACTATAGCCTGAAGAAACCAGCTTCTTTTGCTCTGATTTTGCTTCCGTTTCCTTTTGAAAAGGACCGGTACGAACAAGATATCCGAGCGGGCTCCCGCGCAAAGGATCATCCTGCGCCCGTTCCGCCAACGTTTTTATTGATGCGGCATAACCCTTTTCGATGAGTTCGTTCAGAAGCTCATCTGCTTCTTTTTTTGTTTTGGTAAAGGCAGCATCCACCATATATCCCGGATTTGGATCGTTTTCCCCATAAACAGCATGGGTGTATGCGAGGCCCTTCTGCAGCTGTTCCGTATGCTTGATTTTTGGCTTGGAAAAATAATCCTCTGCATGTGCCTCGTAGCTAGGATTCATTAGGCTTATCACTGATATAACCATGAATGCTTGGATACAAGAGGATAAAATTGATTTATGTTTCAACGCTATACCTCCACTTCTCTTAGTTTCAAAGCAACGATAACCTATCTATATGTGAAAGGAGTTACAGCCATTTATAGAAGTTGTAAATGGTTTCTATAGTTTTTATAAACATCTGTTTTTACAGGTAAACCAAGCCAAGAGAGTATACAAGGCCGTATCGTGGCAAAATAAATTTTGTAATAGCTGTTTTATATTGACAAAATAATTCACAAGCATTTATTATATCTCTGTGCATAAATAGTTAGTATGCAAACTATTTACAATGCGAACTGTTAAGTTTATTAGAAAGTGGGGACGATCGTGGAATGAATCTGCTCAATAATGAGCTGCTCGATTCCTTTATACAAATACAAAAAGCACTCTATTCGCTAATCAAGAAAGACGCCGGCCGGGCCGGGCTAACCGTTGTACAAGTCAAAGCGCTGTACAAGATCCACCGTACACCGGATGTAGGGCTGAGAGAGCTTGCAGGCAGCCTCAAGCTGACAAACAGCACAATGAGCGGAGTGGTAGACCGCCTTGTCGCTCATCAACTTTTGGAAAGACATACCTCTTCCGCCGATCGAAGAGCCATTACATTAAAACTCACCAGAAAAGGCGAAGAAAAGCTGGAGGAAGCAACGGGGACTGATTCTTCCTTTACCACTAAAATTATGGAACTGACGGCCATGCCTCAGGAAGATAAGGACCATTTACTTAGAATTCATCATTTAATACTGGACGTTTTGACGGCCAAGGAGGAAAACAAGAAATGAACATGAAACGTTTAGCTTTATTGAACGTTATAATTTTATTAATTTTAATCGGAGGCGGATTTGCAGCTTACTATTACTACAATCAATCCGTGTCTTACATCAAAACTGATAATGCCCAAATCGCAGGCGAGCAGGTAACGATTGCAGCTCCTGCCAATGGCAAATTAACGGATTGGAAGGGATCGATCGGGAAGGAATTTAACAAAGGCGAAGAGATTGGCACTATCTCTGCTGCTCCAGCAGCCGGAACTGCAGCAACCCCTGCCGCTGCAGGCATGTCAAAGGTTAAGATTACTCTGCCAAAGGATGGTACCGTGGTACAGCAGTCCGCAGTGGAAGATTCGTTCGTTGCAGCAGGTACACCGCTGGCGCATGTTTATGATTTAAGCGATCTTTGGGTAACCGCGAACGTGAAGGAGACGGATATCAACGATGTAAAAGTGGGACAGGAAGTAGATGTTTACGTTGATTCTTATCCGGACAATTCGCTTTCTGGAAAAGTGAAAAAAATTGGTCTAGCTACGGCCAATACATTTTCTTTATTGCCAAACTCAAACAATACAGCGAACTACACAAAAGTGACCCAAGTTATTCCTGTAAAAATTGAATTAGACAGCTACCAAGGACTTGATATTGTACCTGGAATGAATGTAACCGTACGGATTCACAAGTAGGTGATATGATGTCGATTTATTTTATAGGTTACGCCATCCTATGCATTATTCTTTTGCTGACCGTCAACTATATGGCCATACGCTCCAAACGAAAAAAACAAGGAGAAGAAAACGAACTGATTTCGGAAAGGGCGACCGGCCATCCGAATGAATCAAACGTTCTTATTGATGAGACGCTTGAGGATACTGCAGTCTCCGAACCTGCACTTGAGTATGTAACTTCTGCCGCTGAGAAGCATTCAGGGGAGCGCTCGCTTCAGCGGACGAAGACCT
Organism: Fictibacillus sp. NRS-1165; assembly: GCF_050468105.1. Classification (NCBI taxonomy): domain Bacteria; kingdom Bacillati; phylum Bacillota; class Bacilli; order Caryophanales; family Fictibacillaceae; genus Fictibacillus; species Fictibacillus sp. NRS-1165. Next base: position 68,718 of record NZ_JBDPNU010000019.1, on the reverse strand, counting down.
TCAAAAAAGATGAGCCGATTCCTGTCGGCAAAATTCTTACCGTGCTGATGCTCGGTGCTTTCATCGCCATCTTGAACCAAACATTGCTCAATGTTGCCACCCCCCACATCATGAACGATTTAAACGTCTCTGCCAACACCGTGCAATGGATTTCAACCGGTTACATGCTCGTCAACGGTGTATGTATACCGCTTACGGCTTATCTCATTGAAAAGTTTGGAACGCGCACGTTATTCATTACCGCCATGTTCCTTTTTACAGCAGGAGCCGTGATTTGTTCGTTTTCGGCCTCCTTTGGCATGCTGATGCTCGGAAGGGTTGTTCAAGCTTCAGGAGCTGGAATCATCATGCCTTTGATGATGACCGTATTTCTTACTGTTTTCCCGATTGAAAAACGCGGCCAGGCGATGGGTACCATGGGAATTGCCATGCTGTTTGCCCCAGCCATCGGCCCTACGCTCTCCGGGTATATCGTTGAACATTATTCATGGAGGCTTTTATTTGATATCATCTTTCCTTTTGGTGTGGTCGATCTGATCATTGCTTTCGTCTGGATGAAGGATGTGATTAAGAAATCAAGCCCTAAGTTCGATTTTCCGGGGTTCCTTTTCTCTACTTTCGGTTTCGGATTTTTGCTCTACGGATTCAGTGAGGCCGGAAATAAGGGCTGGACCAGCACGATTGTCATGTCGACGATCCTTATTGGCATTATTTCTCTTGTCGCTTTCACGATTAGAGAGCTTACTACAGATAAACCGATGCTGGACTTGAGAGTCTTTAAGTATGACGTTTTTGCCTTAACGACCGTCATCAGTATGATCATCAACATGGCCATGTTCGCCGCCATGATCCTGCTTCCTATTTACCTGCAGAACATACGGGGATTCACGCCTTTTGAATCCGGGCTCTTATTGCTTCCTGGAGCAATTATCATGGGAATCATGTCTCCTATTTCGGGAGCGCTTTTTGACCGAATCGGCGCAAGGCCACTGGCGATTATAGGATTAATCATCACCGTTATTACAACATGGGCGTTCAGCCGGCTATCGACTGACACAACGTATGGACATATCCTGCTTCTTTATGTTTCCCGTATGTTTGGTATGTCCTTCTTGATGATGACCGTAATGACGGCAGGGATGAACCAGCTGCCTCGGCACTTAAACAGCCATGGTACTGCCACTTCCAATACGATGCGGCAGGTAGCAGGATCGCTCGGTACCGCCTTTCTCGTTACCGTGTTCTCCAACCGCCAGGAGTATCACATGGCTGACTATTCCAACGTAGTAACGAGCGCCAACCCTTACATCGCCGATAAGCTTTCAGCGCTTGGGCAAGGATTGGCTCAAGCGGCAGGATTACCGGCAGGAGCAGGGAGTACACTTGGCATTCAAGTGATTTATGGAACAGCAGCCAAACAGGCAGCCATCGACGGAATCAATGATTCGTTCATGGTCGCCACTGGTATCGCAGTTGTGGCACTCATCCTTTCTTTTTTTATCAAGCGGGTGATCCCACAAAAATAATTAATTGAAGGAAGCTGATAAAGCTTCCCCCTTTTTATGAAAACGAATGAAAACCCTTACATGACAAGGGGTTTGCTTGCCTGCCTCACGTTAAAAACAACCAAAATCTTGCATTTTCCTCTCTTAAAATTTTTCCATAATTCTTCCCCTGGCATTCCCTCATAGCCTGTTACATCCTTTCACCGAATTAAATCATTCATCCTCTGTTTTCCTTCCTTTCTGGACCATATCCTGACTATCTCGGCATGAGCGGTTGTATCGTTTTTGAAGCTTCGTTATACTCGTATCCGTTGATTATTGAACGGGGTAAACGAGGAAATAAGGAGTGAAAGAGTTGAAATTATCTACTACTAAAAACAAACGAATTGTTGTAAAAATCGGATCAAGTTCCCTGACCAGCAGACACGGAGAAATCAGCCGCCGAAAATTGGAACGGCTGGTCGATGAGATCGTTATGCTTAAAGATGAAGGACATGAAGTACTTCTTGTTTCTTCCGGTGCCGTAGCTGCGGGCTACAGAAAGCTCGGATGCCTGTCCAGACCCACTTCATTGCCAGAAAAACAGGCTGCCGCAGCCATTGGCCAAGGGTTATTAATGGAAGCTTATTCTGAACGTTTCCTGTCCCACGGCTATACGGCTTCACAAATTTTAATTACAAGAAGTGACTTTTCCGACCGGAAAAGGTATAACAATGCACGAAATACAATCAACGTTTTATTGGATCGCGGGATCGTACCCATTATTAATGAAAATGACACCATTACTGTTGAACGGCTGAAGTTTGGTGATAACGACACCCTTTCAGCTAAAGTATCAGGGTTAATGGACGCCGACCAGCTGCTGATCCTTTCAGACATCGATGGATTATATACAGAGGACCCGAGAAGCAATCCAGACGCAAAGCTTTTAGAAGAAGTATATGAGATCACACCAGAAATTGAAGCTTCAGCCGGTGAGTCCGGAAGCGAGGTCGGAACCGGCGGCATGCGTTCCAAGATAGATGCAGTCAAGATTGCGATGGCCTCAGGCATCCCTTCCTTTTTAGGAGACGCGTCCATCCCTCATATTATCTACAATGCGGTTCAGGAGACAGCCAAAGGAACGTACTTTACACCAAAAGACGATTCAGAAAACCTGGATGTCAGAAGACAGTGGATTGCTTTTCATTCCGGTCCTGAAGGAGAAATAATTGTATCGAATGAAGCAAAAGACGAGATTGCAGAACACAAAAGCCTGTATCCTGACGGCATTGAATATGTAGAAGGCTATTTTAAAAAAGGTGCCGTTGTGCGAATTAAAGATTTGGACGGCTTACAGATCGGCCTAGGTGTCAGCAATTATTCTTCAAGACAGCTGATCAAGATTAAAGGGCATTCCAATGACGAGATCGCGGACATTATCGATGTTGATCCGCAAGAAGCTATTCATAATGCTGATCTTGTGTGCCACACCCAGTTAGCTGTACCACTATTATCTTAAGGAGGCGTTGGATGAGTATTTTAGAATCTGAAGTTAAAAATAAAACCAATGTAAAAGAGCAGGCGAAGGCCGCACAAAAGGCATCAAAAGAACTTGCCATACTGAATGAAAAGGATAAGAACGAGGCGCTCTTCATATTAGCTGATGAGCTTGAAGAGCGAGCTTCCTTTATATTAAATGAAAATGAAAAAGACTTGCAGAACGGCAGGAAGAAGGACTTCAGCCAAGCCTTTATGGACAGGCTCTCTCTTACCGAGGAAAGAATTGCAGATTTTGCCAAAGGACTCAGACAAGTAGCTGGCCAGGATGACCCTGTGGGTGAGACTGTCAGTGAATGGACCCTCGACAACGGAATGAGAGTTGAACAAAAACGTGTACCGCTCGGAGTGATTGGCATGATTTACGAAGCACGGCCAAACGTCACTGTGGATGCTACCGGCTTAGCTTTAAAGTCAGGTAATGCAATCGTCTTAAAAGGCGGTTCAAGCGCCATTCATTCCAATAAGGCCATTATCCAGGTCATTCAGCAGGGGCTGGCTAAAACCAGTATTCCTGCTGATGCCGCTCAATTGATTGCGACAACAGATAGAAAAGCCTCAAGTGAGCTTTTTACGATGAAAGAACACATTGACGTACTGATTCCACGCGGAGGCGGTTCGTTGATCAATACGGTTGTGAACGAAGCGACGGTTCCTGTTCTTGAAACAGGCGTTGGAAACTGCCATATTTACGTTGATAAAGAGGCTGATTTGGAGAAAGCCCTCAATATACTCATTAATGCGAAAACCGACCGTCCTGCGGTCTGCAACGCAGCAGAGACCTTGATCGTTCATAAGGACTGGCTCAATGAGTATCAATCTGTGCTAGAAAACGTGCTGAAGGAACATGGAATTTCCGTTCATGGCGACGAGTTTGTTGTTTCTGCCTTCGCCGATGCTGTTCCAGCTTCCGAAAAGGATTGGGCAGAAGAATTCCTTGGCCTTTCTATCGCGATCAAAACCGTAGAGAGCACAGAAGAAGCGATTGAACATATCGACCGCTACGGTACAAAGCATTCAGAAGCAATCGTCACAGAAGACGCTGCCACAGCAGAAGTCTTTATGAGCCGCATCGATGCAGCTGCCGTGTACCATAACGCGTCTACACGCTTTACTGACGGCTCTGCGCTGGGCTTTGGCGCTGAAATCGGCATCTCTACCCAAAAGCTTCATGCACGCGGCCCTATGGGCTTACCAGCGCTCACGACGACAAAATACTGCATGACCGGTGACGGACAGATCAGATAATCGGTAGTTCTAAAAAAGCATGGCGCGTCTGCGCCATGCTTTTTTATAAGGAAAAGCGTCTTTTTTGTCGTTATTGAACCAAATGAGAGAATAATTGAACGAAAGAAGGGGATAATTGAACCAAAAGGACCAGTAATTGATTCTACCTCAAAATCATTGATTATAAAACACGGCATCAAAGCTTACAAGCTAACTGTATAACTGGAATTTTTTATAGAAAATAGTCCTATTTTCTAAATTTTCTGTAGTATATTTTTGAAAACGTGGTATACTAACTGTAACAAAATGTTCACAAAACAGACCTAACTTCGTCACAATTGCAAACGCTGTCATCTACTTAAGGAGTTGATTGTAATGGATGTGTATGTTGTATATCTATTCGTGGCCACGGCTACTCCGCTATTCCTATGGCACGATCATAGAAAGCTTGCTTTATGGCAGATTCCGTTTATCGCGATCATGTGGCTCTATGTCGGCCTCTTTTTGGCCGGAGATTTGAATCCACTGGCTCATCTGCTGTTTAATATCGTGTTTGTGGCAAACGTTGTTTTTGCCCACGTTGCTGCTTTCAAAATTTACGCCATACCGTTTATCCAACGTGAAAGAGAAAAACGCAAACTTTTCCGTGAATCTAAATAAGATAAAATAAAAAAGCTCCTTGCAGGAATCCTGCAAGAGAGCTTTCTTTGTGTTTCTATGGCAGATCTAGTGATCCATGCCTTCCATATCTTTATCCATCTTATGATCTGAACCATCCATTTCCATCTTGTTATGATCCATTTTATGATGGTCATGCTTTGCATGTCCTGCAGACATTACCCATACACTACCTGCAACGATAACGATCGCGATGAATGCAGCAAACAAGATGTTTCCTGTCTGGGTTTTACCTGTAAGCGAGCTGCTCTTTTCGGAGCTCTCTGTCATATGCATGAACATGAGAAGCTGAAGAGCCGCTTGCAAGAACGCAAAGATAAAGATGATGATAAGAATCGTTTGTTTTGAAAAGCCTGTTTCAAATGTTACCCATAGAGCTAATGCAGTAAGAACGATGGACAGGATATAACCAACCACGTGTTTCCAAGGTATACCGCCATGTTCGTTTGATACAGCTTGATTTTGTGGATTAGCCATTGTGCAACACCATCCCTGTCAAATACACGGCAGTGAAGATGAAGATCCACACAACATCAAGGAAGTGCCAGTATAAACTTGAGATAAAGACCTTCGCTGACGTCTGAGGCGTTAATCCTCGCCTTGCCACCTGTATCAAGATTAAGATAATCCATGCAATACCCATGGTTACGTGAAGTCCGTGCGTTCCTACGATAACGAAGAATCCAGACCAGAACGCGCTTGTTCCTAGTGCTGCACCTTCATGTACGTAAGTAACAAACTCGAAGATTTCATAGCCCAGGAACCCAGCTCCAAGTGCGAGCGTGATGATCATCCAGACAAATAATCCTGTTCTGTTGCGTTTGCGCATTTCGTGAATCGCAATACCGCAAGTGAAACTGCTGGTCAACAGCAGGAATGTTTCAATCAATACACCTTTAAGTTCAAACAGCTCATGAGGTGTAGGCCCATCTGCAGTTCTGTACATCAGAACGAGATAGGTAGCAAACAACGTAGAGAACAACGCAATTTCCGCCCCAAGGAATATCCAGAAACCGAGGATATTCAAGCGCCCGGTTTCTGATTGATATTCTAAAGGCGTGTTATGATCGTGTACTTCTGCATGTGCCATTGTTCACGCCTCCTTTAAACGGTAATCCGTTCAGTTTCTTTTATTTCATCAACACTTACATAGTAACCTTCATTCTTATCAAATGAGCGGATGATCAAGGTAATGAATACACCGATCAATCCAACGATGCCCATCCAGTACCATTCGAATACTAATCCGAAACCTGCAACGAAGAAGAAGGACGCCATAACGAACGGTACTCCTGAGTTGTCAGGCATGTGAATCGGCTTAATATCAGCCAATTTCGGTGTTACGTCTTTCTTGTCATTGCGGATCGCGACAACTGGATCCAAACCTTCTACAGTTGGAGTTACCGCAAAGTTATAGTGCGGCGGTACGGCAGATGTAGTTGCCCACTCAAGTGTACGTCCAAGGCCCCAAGAGTCACCAGTGTTTTCACGCTCTGAGTAACGGAAGCTGTAGTAGATGTTATAAACAAGGGCCAGGAATCCGATACCCATCACGAACGCTCCTACAGTAGAGACCATATTAAGATCTCCCCAGCCTGATGCTGCGCTGTACGTGTAAACACGGCGCGGCATTCCATCAAGGCCCAGGAAATACTGCGGGAAGAAACATACGTTAAACCCGATCATGAACAACCAGAATACCCATTTACCAATACGTTCATTCAGCTTGTAGCCGAACATTTTCGGATACCAGAATACAAGTCCTGCGAAACACCCAAAGACTGTTCCTGCGATCAATACATAGTGGAAGTGAGAAACAAGGAAGTACGTGTTATGGTACTGGTAGTCAGCAGCAGCCATCGCAAGCATGACACCTGTTACCCCACCGACAACAAAGTTTACGATAAATCCTAGTGCCCAAAGCATTGGTGTCGTAAATGAAATCTTACCTTTGTACATCGTAAACAACCAGTTAAAGATCTTAATACCGGTCGGAATACCGATCAGCATGGTACTGATCGAGAATGCAGTGTTAACTGCTGCACCTGTGCCCATTGTGAAGAAGTGATGGACCCAAACCAGGAAGCTGTATGCTGCGATAAGAACCATCGCCCATACCATCGCTTTGTAACCGAAAAGCACCTTGCGGGCAAATGTACTGATAATCTCTGAGAACATACCGAACGCAGGAAGGATAACGATGTATACTTCCGGGTGGCCCCAAAGCCAGAACAAGTTCGCCCATAGCATATCCATCCCCGCTCCTTGAAGCGTGAAGAAATGAGCTCCGAATAAACGATCAAATGTCATAAGTGCAAGCGCTACTGTAAGAATAGGGAACGCGAACACGATGATGACCATAGTAATGAGCGCAGACCAAGTGAACATTGGCATTCTAAACAATGTCATGCCTGGCGCTCGCATTTTTAAAATCGTTACCAGGAAGTTAATACCCGTCAACAGGGTACCGATCCCGGATATCTGAAGACCGAGCAAGTAGTAGTTCTGACCCGGACCAGGACTTAACTCATTACCGGCAAGCGGCATGTAGGCTGTCCAACCGGCAGATGGTGATCCACCGATAACGAACGAGATATTAAAGAGCATTGCTCCGATAAAGAACGTCCAGAAACTTACGGCGTTCAAATAAGGGAACGCTACGTCACGCGCTCCGATTTGAAGCGGGATAACTACGTTGATCAAACCAATCAAGAACGGCATCGCCATGAAGATGATCATGATCGTACCGTGTGTTGTAAAGATTTCGTTATAGTGCTGGGCATCAAGGAATTTTGCATCCGGTACAGCAAGCTGTGTACGCATGAGCAATGCATCGACACCACCGCGGAATAGCATAAGAACCGCAGAAGCGATGTACATGATTCCTAATTTTTTATGGTCAACGGTAGTGAGCCATTCTTTCCAAAGCCACTGCCATTTTTTAAAATATGTCAGATAAAACAGAAGTCCGATTACTGTTAAACCGATGGAAACGTCCGCACCGTAAATCAGCGGGTCACCGGTAACAAAAAATTCATCCCATTTCATAATTTAGTGCCTCCTCTATTAATGGGAATGAGATTCCCCATGAGAGTCTTGTTCCGGCTTGTTCGCATCTTTTGCTTTTGAACCGTGCGGGTTTTGCGGAACTACTCCTAAGCGTTCACGGGTCTTCACTGCATAGTCTCTATCTTTAGCGTGATCTACCCATTTTAAATGTGTGGATGAGAATGTCATCTTCTTGGCTTCGCCTTGAAGCATTAACTGATCATACTGCTTTTTAGTCAACTCAGGCGCCTTGGTGTTCGTATCTTTTGCCCATTTGTCAAAATCGCTTTGAGAAACAGAATTCACATCAAAAATCTGGTGAGTGAATCCTTCACCATTAAAGTTTGAGTTTCGGCCGGCAAATTTGCCCTTATGATCCGCCTGCAGATAAAGCGTTGTTTCCATACCTGGCATCGCGTACTTTTGGCCACCAAGTTCAGGAATCCAGAATGACGACATGGAATCTGCTGAAGTCAGCTTGAATTCCACCGTCCGGTCTTCCGGGATATTAACGTAGTTGACGGTTTCAATGCCTTGCTTCGGATAAGTGAAAATCCATTTCCAGTCAACTGCCGTCGCCGTAATGACGATAGGTTCTTTATGCGCAGAAGCCTGCGGCGGTTTCTCAAGATCATAAATGGCCTTAATCGTCGGAATAGACAAAGCGATAGTAATAAGTATTGGGATAGCCGTCCAGAGTATTTCTAATTTTTTGCTTCCCTCTTGTTCAGGTTCCCAGTTGGACATATCTTTTCTGTTTTCACGGTATTTAACCACGATCACCGTGAACAAGATATACACTACAAGTAGAATAAGTGCCATGAATCCTATAGAATAAAGAATAAGATCCTTCTGCTGAGCCCCAACAGGTCCTTTCGGATCTAGAACTATATAATTGCTGCAACCGCCCAAGAAAAATACGGACAGCATAAGTCCTAACGCAAAAAACGGTTTTAACCGCTTAAACACTAGGCCCACCTTCCTTCCTGTAAACATATAAGTGAGATTTCTCACTGCATACTTTTAACTTTGTGCTTTCGTTCACAATAATAACAAATTTCCCAGAAAAATAGACCATCTTTTATGAACTGTCATAAGTTCTTCAAGTAAATTTCACGACTTTATCACATATTTATCAAAGAATGTTCATATTTTTGGAATATACTTCATCCTCTGCCAATCACATTTTTATGTATAACGAATTGAAAAAGCCGCCTTGTCGGGCGACTCTTTTTTGCTTTCTAAATTCTGTATTTCCTTTAAATGGGCGGGTTAAACCCAGTTAAGAATTAAAAAATAATAAATGTTTCACATGGAACGTTTATTCTTCAAAATCGACATTTTCCCTTGCCTGTACAGCAGTCACCGCCTTCGCGGTTTTTCAAGCTTCAGCTTTTGGATTTTTTCCTTGATTCCTTTTTCGATAAGCTGCAAATGCCTACTGTCCTTTGCCGCCACCATGGTCACGGCAAGCCCTTTATTGCCGGCTCGTCCTGTTCGCCCGATCCGGTGGATATAACTTTCTGTATCCTGAGGAATATCGTAATTAATAACATGTGTTACACCCTCCACATCGAGTCCGCGTGCAGCAACGTCTGTAGCGATGAGATAACGGATCTCCCCTTTACGAAAGGCGTTCATCACCGCTTCCCTTTTAGCCTGCGTGAGGTCGCCATGCAATTCATCTGTCTGAAAGCCTGCTTCTTTTAAAGCCTCATTCAGCTTGCTTACCCGCCTCTTCGTACGGCAAAAAATGATGGCAAGATAAGGACGATGCAGCTCGAGCAAAAGTTTCAAGTCTTCCTGCTTCGACCGGTCCGTCGTCTCTATCACCCGCTGTCTTATTTCCTTTAAGGTAATCAGTGTCTTCTTCACCGTGATCTGGTCTGGATCTTTCATGTACGTTCCGGCCAGTTTTACGATTTCCGGGGGCATAGTCGCGGAAAAAAGCATCATCTGGCGGCTCTCTGGAGTCTGATGGATAATCTCTTCCACATCCTGCAAAAAACCGATATGCAGCATCTGATCTGCTTCATCCAAAACCAGCATTCTAACCTGTGACAAATCAAGCGTGCCACGTCTGACATGATCCAACAGACGGCCGGGCGTCGCGATGACAACCTGTACTCTTCCTCCAAGTTTGTGCATCTGCTGAATGACATCTTGGCCTCCATAAACGGACAGGACTTCAATTCCAATCGCACGGCTCAGCTTTCTCACTTCCTCCGCCACCTGGATGGCTAATTCCCTTGTCGGCGTGACAATAAGCGCTTGTACCGCTCCTTTCTCGCGGTCAATCCGCTGCAGCATCGGAACGGCAAAGGCCATCGTTTTCCCGGTCCCTGTCTGGGATTTAGCAATAACATCTTTACCTTCCAACACAAGTGGAATCACCTGCTCCTGAATGGCGGTCGGCTGGGTGATCCCATATTCCGCTAACGTTTTCCGAAGCAGAGGATCGACCTGTAAAGCATCAAATCCACCCATGAGGCAGCCTCCTTTCATTTCCTTTGTTAGTGAACATCGCATACTGATGCAGAGAGAGATCCTGGAATCTTTTTCTCCTAATGGGTTTACATGCATCTTTTAAAAAAGAGAGCCGTTTTCACAGGCTCCCTTTTTGTTCCTATTAGTTTGCTACTTTGTTGTTCAGCTTATCATTCAGCCTTAATAGCATATCTTCCGTCATTTTATCCAGATCATAGTCTGCTTTAAAGCCCCATTCGGCTGCAGCTGCAGATGAATCGATAGCATTAGGCCAGCTGTCCGCGATCGCCTGCCTAACAGGGTCCACTTCGTAATCCATCGTAAAGGATGGCATCTGCTTTTTGATAGCAGCAGCAATTTGTTCCGGCTCAAAGCTCATCGCAGAAACGTTGAACGAGTTGCGGTGAACCAGTTTTGTCGGATCGGCCTCCATCAAGTTGATGATCGCATTTAACGCATCCGGCATATACATCATATCCATGTAAGTTCCCGCATCGATAAATGAAGTGTATCTGCCTTTACGGACAGCTTCGTAATAAATCTCAACCGCATAATCCGTCGTGCCTCCTCCAGGAGGAGCAACGTAAGAGATCAATCCAGGGAATCGCAGCCCGCGGGTATCCACGCCAAATTTGTGGTAGTAATAATCACAAAGCAGTTCACCGGACACTTTGTTGACTCCGTACATGGTCGTTGGGCGCTGGATTGTGTCCTGTGGAGTCTGGTCTTTCGGTGTTGAAGGACCGAACGCTCCAATGGAACTTGGTGTAAAGAACCGGCAGTTCAGCTCTCTTGCTACCTCCAGCGCGTTCACGAGGCCACCCATGTTCAAATTCCACGCCAATAAAGGCTTCGCTTCTGCGGTTGCAGAAAGAAGGGCAGCAAGATGGATCACCGTATCCGCATTATATTTTTTGGCGATGCCGGCCATCGACTGCGCATCGGTTACATCAAGAATTTCAAAAGGTCCTGATTGAACGACCGGGCTGTCTGCCTTACGGATATCGGTCGCAATGACATGATCCGCTCCATATATATCACGAGCTTTCATGACCAACTCTGAACCAATCTGCCCGAGCGCTCCAGTAATTAATATCTTTTTCATGCTACATCCTCCAAATCTATACCGGCTCCATTATTAAGAGATGATTCCCATTTCCTTGCCGACCTTCTCGTAGATGGCAAGAGCCTGATCAAGCATTTCCTTTGTATGGGCCGCTGTCGGCATGTTTCTCACACGGCCGGTGCCTCTTGGTACCGTTGGGAAGACGATGGATTTTGCATAAACGCCTTCTTCATTCAGCTTTTTGCTGAACTCCTGGGTTTTTACTTCATCACCTACGATAACAGGTGTAATTGGTGTTTCACTGTTTCCGATATCATAGCCCAGCTTCTCCAAGCCTTGTTTCAAATACTTGCTGTTGTCCCATAGTTTTTCCTGAAGCTCTGTGCTTGATGTTAAGATTTCAATGGCCTTCGTACAAGCCGCTACATCTCCTGGAGTCAGTGAAGTAGAGAACAAGAATGGACGGCTTCTGACTTTGAGCCAATCGATCAAGTCTTTTTTGCCGGCCACATAGCCGCCGACCACACCAATCGCTTTAGAAAGCGTACCGATTTGGAAATCCACTTTATCAGATAAACCAAAATGCTTCACAGTTCCAGCACCGTTGCCGAGTACGCCAGAGCCGTGTGCATCGTCAACGTAAGTGATAAGGTCGAACTCTTCTGCGATTTCTACGATCTCCGGAAGCTTGGCAATGTCTCCGTCCATGGAGAAAACACCATCTGTGATGACCATGATCTTGTTATAAAGTCCAGATTCCTTCGCTTCCTTCGCTTTTGCACGAAGGTCTTCCATGTCAGAGTGGTTGACACGGATAATTTTCGCTTTGGAAAGTCTGCAGCCGTCAATGATGGACGCATGGTTCAGCTCATCCGAAAGAATCGCATCGTTTTTATCCATGACAGCCGAGATGGCAGCCATGTTGCAGTTAAAACCAGATTGATAGGCGATTGCTGCCTCTGTATGTTTGAACTCCGCTAATTTTTCTTCAAGTCTTACATGGAGGTCAAGCGTTCCGTTTATGGTACGCACAGCCCCTGCACCAACACCATATTCATCAATCGCCTGTTTGGCAGCTTGCTTCAGGCGCTCATCTGTTGCTAGACCAAGATAGTTGTTGGAAGAAAGGTTGATCAATTCCTTGCCGCTTACTTTGATCTTCGGACCGTTCGCACTTTGCAGCGGGTCAATCACGTTATACAGACCTTTTTCTATTAAATCACCCAAATTTTCTTGCAAAAAGCGATCCAGTACATTACTTGACATACAAACTCTCCTTTCAATTTTCAAAATGTTATGTGAGTCTGAACAAATGTACGCGTGAAAAAAACACAAAAATTCAGAAATAATTCAATGTTAATAAGTATCTAGCACTAAAAATATTTTATCATATTTCTGATTTGTTTACATCATATGGACAAAATTCTTACTACTCTGTCTAGTATTTCTTTCCCGTTTCACAGTGATTTCATTCTAAAATAAAAAAGCCGCCCGTCATTGAGAGGGCGGCAGATCGGTTTCGGGATGCTACTTGACCAGTGAATGCTTAAAGGCATAGATAACGGCCTGGGTTCTATCCTGAACATCAAGCTTGTTTAAAATATTGCTCACATGTACTTTAACGGTTTTTTGTGCGATAAATAACTGGTCGGCAATCTCCTGATTGGATTTTCCTTCTGTCATTAAGAGGAGAACCTCCAGTTCGCGGCTCGTGAGCTCTTCATGGGGCTTCTGATGATTTTTTTGGCGCATACGGTTCATCATCTTGCCTGTCACCTCGGGTTCAAGAACAGACTGGCCGTGATATGTAGCTCTTACCGCTTCAGCGATCTCACTCGCTTTTGAAGTCTTGAGCATATAGCTTACTGCTCCTGCTTCAATCGCGGGGTACACTTTTTCATCATCGAGGAAACTGGTCACAATGATGATCTTCGCTTCCGGCCATTGCTCAATAATTTTTTTCGTCGCTTCTATTCCGTCCATTTCATTCATGACCAGGTCCATTAAAATAACATCAGGACGGAGCTCCAATGCCTGTTCAACCGCTTTCTTCCCATTCTCGGCCTCACCGACCACCTCAAGATCTGGCTGCGCTGAAAGATAGGATGAAACACCGATTCTTACCATTTCATGATCGTCCGCAAACAATACTTTAATCATTTTTACCATCCTCCACCGAAATCACTGGAACTTTTACTTCCAGCCGAGTCCCTTTGTCGGGCAGACTTACCACTTTCATCGCGCCGCCGATCTCCAGCGCTCTTTCCTGCATGTTTTGAAGCCCGTAGGACCCGGCTTTATCCTCATCCAAAGCAAATCCTACCCCATTGTCAGCCACGCGAAGAATGATTAATCCCTCACGTTCGATCAGGAGGATTTCAAGAGAGGTAGCTTTCGCATGCCTCAGTGTGTTCGAAACAGATTCCTGCAGAATTCTGAACAGGTGGTCCTCCACCCCCTTGTCGAGCGGCATTTCTTCTATTTTTGTATGAATCTCTATCGGCACTTTTTGAACGAGCTCCGCTAGCAGTTCTTTAATTCCTTCCTGCAATGACTTTCCTTTTAGAGCGGCAGGGCGGAGGTGGAGCAGCAGGGCTCTCATCTCGAGCTGTGACTGGTGGATCATTTGTTCCACCAGTTTCAGCTGTCTGTTCTCAGGGACTTCTTCAGATTCCCTTGGCTCGTTTATGGCTGACATCAGCATGGACGCGGCAAAAAGCTGCTGGCTTACGGAATCATGCAGTTCACGGGCTAAGCGATGCCTCTCCCTCGAGATCATCTCTTGAATGATTTTCTCCTGATCTTCAGCTTTTTCGTTCGCCAGCTTTTGTGAGGCTCTGGCCTGATCCGTAACCTGGCGCTGAACATTTTTCATTCTTTTCCACAGCGCATCCATTTCTGTCCCCTGTGCTTGCAGAGGAAGATGAAAGGACCTGCCGTTCTCCATCTCACGAAGGGCTTCTTCCACTTGTTTGAGCTGCCTGCGGACAGCAGACCCATGCAGCAAACCGAAAAACACCCCAAGAACCAAACTGGCAGCTGGCACGACCAGAACAAATGGGAGACCGAACAGCTGCCGATCCCATAGGTAAGCCCAATTCGGGAAAGGATTCACCCTATACACAGCAATGAAAACCAGTATGGCGGTCAACAGAGATACGGCGATGGACAGGAGGACACTTCTCAACAAGATACTCATGTCCGCTTCACCTCTAGATCTCCGACCACCATGGATGTAACAATCTTAATTCTTTGCTGGGCCTGATGGTAGTTCTCCGTTTGAAAATGAAAGAGCTGATTGAAAATTTTTGATTCATGAAGCTGAAAAACCGTTGTGCTGCCTGCCAGCACAGAATGATGAACACTTACAGCTGCTTCATAAGGCACAAGAATTTTAATGTTTCCGGCAACATTGCGTATAGCAATGACTGATTCTCCATCCGGCAAAACAGTATTGCTCAGGTCGATGATGCTGTCTCCGATCCCGCACTGAATGTTGATATCACTCCATTCGTACACATGGTCCGGGGTTTGCTGCCTGCCGTAAAGTATATTTTTAAACAGCGGCTGTTTCGTTAAAAGTGACTCGGACAGCCGGGAATCCTCCTCTTTTTGGACCACCGGTTCAATCACTGACGGACTTTTTTTAGACTGATAGAACTGGATGACCAGATAAACAAGGACCGCGACCATAACAAACTTGAAGGCGATCATGTTAAGCACTGTGATGATCAATCCAAACCATCCGCCCCAATACAGCACTTTCCCGAATGTCCGAGGCATTTTTTTTCTGCCAATATAGATGCAGCCAGCCATGAGAGCAAAGATGAAAATCAATTCGCCTCCACGAAATGAAAGTTCAAGCAGAACAAGCAGTACACCAATCAAACCAAGCCAGCTGATCATTTCTGTTTTTTTACCGTTAAACATGGCGCACCCCTTCTATCTCTCTCATTTTGACTGTTCATGGTACACGTCCTAAAAGGCGCAGTGCCCTACGCCTTTTAGAATACCATTTTCAAATTATGAAATCGTAGATTTTTCTTCTTTTTTCCATTGTTTTTCAAGCCGGGCAAACCGATCATCGATGGTATTGAAGTGATAATCCGTATTCACCTGATGCTCCAGCCGCTCTAAATAGCGTTCCATCCCGTCGAATCTGAGGCCTGGCTTCGAACCTGTTCCCGCATCCAGAATTTTGTTCATTCCTCGATGGGCACGGGCGATATTTTCACGTCCCATCAGCTCCATACGCTTTACATACATATCTTTCAGCTTATGCTTCATCTGTTCAAACTTTTGCTCCAGTGTTTCCAGTTCACGCTTCGCTTCTAATTTAGCTTCATGCAGTCGGGCTGCACGCTCATCATACCGCTGCTGTTCGTTCACTGCAAACTCATGCAGGTCGCTCTCTCCAGCCTGAAGAGCCAAATCCGCCTGCTTCTTTCTTTTCTCAGCATACACCTTAGCTTCTCTGTACTCTTTTGTAAATTCTTCGGTAAGTATAAATTGGCGTTCCACCAGTTTACGTACACGGTCCGTTTCTTGTTCACATTGGCGCAAATATTGGTTTAGCAGCGAGAGGGGATTCTTCTGCTCCTTCTGATCGAGCATCTCGTGAAAATCAGCCGCTATGGAATTTTTGATTCTAGTAAAAAGTGTACTCATGTTCATTCTCTCCTTTTATTGGTTTCTGTTCATTTCTGCCCATTGTTTTTCGAAGTTTACGAATGGGTCGTCAGTTGCCTCTGTTACACTTTTCTTGCTGTTCCATCCTTTATACACCAGGTACAGCACATAGAGGGCGAGGACACCTAAAAGGGCAGGCACATTGGAGATGGCTGCACATGCTGCAATCACGCTGACAGCCCCCCACAAAATTTTCTTGGACGTTGTTTCGGCCTTCATAAAGCCCTTAACCGCAAAATATAAAATCACCAATCCGATCGCGAGTCCAATCATGGGACCGATGTTCGCCAGCAGGGTGACCGCTGCAATTCCTCCGAGTACAAACAAACCAAATTTCTTCATTTGTTGTTACCTCCTTTCTTATCTCTAGCTTACCTGCGTTCCTGTTTTCCTATAATGTACCCCGGCTATATTTTCCACTACGACCAGAGGCGTATTTTAATAGGGAAGGCGGGAGATCGGGCATCAAATTGTTCTGTTGGGGCCACTTTTCTATGCCGCCAGCGCAAAAAAGCCGGCTCAGAGTAAATCTCTGAAACCGGCTTTCTTATATGGAATCTATTATCGGTTATGTCCAGGACTCGATATCCTCCTCATCGATCTCTTCTTCATCGATGACATCTTCATACTCTGGAGAATGTTTCGGTCCTTCCTGATAACTGTTGCCCTGTCCGCCTGCAGCATCCTCTAACGAGAATCCGCGGTCGGCGGGAACATGCTGCTGCAGATTACGGACTCCGTTCGCTTTGATCTCGTTCTCGACCAAATAACGGATCGAGTCCATCAGGTTCGTTTGCGAGTTGATCCAGTCAATAATGGCGGGGGATTCATTCTTCTTCGTCTTTAACGAAATATTGTCGCCTGGCTTTTTTTGTTTCTTCATCATCACACCCCCTTACCATTTAAATGAGAGACTTAAACTGGCTGTTTCGCACGATCCTTGATCGCACCGTAGATTTTTCCGCGTACGAATGCATTCAATCCGTTTGCATTCATCGTCACTGCGTATTTTGCAGGAATATACAGAAGCTGAATCTCGCGCTCATCACAAAGCTCCTTAAGCATTGGAGAAAGAATAGGGTTCATTAAGATGCTTCCGCCTCCATAAACACAAATCAAATCGATTTCATTTCTCGCTTTAGTAAGCTGCTTGCGGATGTTGTTAATAATTTGGCGAGCCTGCCCTTCAAGCGGTCTTTTCAATGTTTTCATCGCACGCGCATGGTATTTATGGTTCGGGTTCTTGATCACGTCACTGAAAAATTGACGCGGGCTGTCAGGAAGGTGAATCAGTCTGTTGAACTCACTGAGTGCTTCCTCGATCGCATACCCTGCACCATGGTTGGATCCATGAACGAACTGGCGCAAAAATTTGTTTCCTTCTGTGATCGGGTACTCAGTAGAACCGTCACCGATATCTGTATGAAGGATTTTTTTGTTTTTAAAGAAGCTGCCGTTGAAGTTCTTCGGCATATCGTATGCTTCAATAAATTGGTCAAAAATATCGCCTTTTCTCCAGTTTCCGTCTTCATCCTTTTGAAGAGAGAAGGTAACTGGCGTTGCTTCAGGAATAACTTTTACAAATTCAAATTCTACTTTTACTGCAACACGCTGTTTTCCAACATGGACCGTCACGTGGTGAGGGCCGTTCATGAAACGCTTCTCAAATTTTGCTGCGGATTCATCAGAATGCTGTGTGATGGGAAGTGCGGTCGCCATATCCACCATGACTTCAATCGATGCGGGAAGCTTTTTCTCTTCTGCAAAACCTTTTTGTACCGCTACTGCTGCGATTTGAGCGAGCGTGTTGACGATCGGCAGATCAATTTCATACTTGTAATCTACGCCGACCTGAATGTTTTCGATGAGCTCACCGCTTTCAAGCGCAAACTTTCCTACATAATACATACCCGCCCGTGCAGCCGGGGAATCAATGGTTACGATCAGGTTATCCTGAAGATTACGGACAATCGCTTCAGGGGCCTGTTCTTCACTCCATGGCAGCTGGTCCACTGCACAGTTTACGTTCGGCTGCTGAAACAAGCGGCCATCAATGTAAATATCATGCTCACTGTTTCCGTTATCGTTGCCTACTAAAAATTGATATTGCATAGTATCTATTCCTCCTATTATTTTATCTAAAACTACCTGGTGGCACAAGGTATTACTCAGCCATATACTGCTTTATGTATTGATATTTCCTGAAAAATAGTGGCACTGGAATATACATGGCTGAAGTTCTACTATATAGAACTTCGAACGATTTTGGTAGATTCCGACACTCCTATGCTTAATAATATTTGACAATTCTAGAATAACACCTCCTATTTTTTTAAGAAATTCCTCCAGACTGAACCTTTTGAATCTAATTTTGGAAAAACTTCCTGCAGCCGCCCGAGGCCGTTTTATGGTAAAGTAACTACGATCATCGCGACCGTCATCGGTACATTATGCATGGCTTTTTTCGCAAACTATCGGTTCCTCAGCTTCCTGAAGGAGTACTTGTCTCAAACCCTGTTCAATCGGTCGCCGATGTCATACATTTCGGACTGTACAGCGTTGTGTTCTCCTTCCTGCTTGTTATGCTTTGCTTGGTGCTGTAATCGCTGGTACAGAGGATACGGCGCTCACGAGCGGGCTGAAGAATGCCGTAATCAAGAACAAGACGACAACGGTGACCCCTGTTAATCCGGTCTTCCCTCCAGAACCAACTCCAGCGGATGATTCAACGGATGCTGCGCTCACTTCAAGTATCGCGAACGGGATCGCCCTTGGATTCATCTCCTACCCGATCATGAAATTTGCGAGAGGAAAGATCCGCGAGGTCCATCCGCTCGTCTACGTATTTGCGATTCTATTTTTATACCAGCTCGTCTTTTTGGCGTCGAAATAACGAAGCACCGGAAAACTCTGGTGCTTTTTTTCATATTAACGCTAAAAATGTTTAAATGCAGCTTCCTTTTTGCATTCTTTGAAAGATTCATGCCGGGTCATTTATATTATCGAAAATCGCGATTTTATTATCGAACTGGATAAGCTCCACTGAATTCGACCAAATCTGACACATTCATTTAATTTTATCAAGACTCGCAAGCTAAAAGTATACAATCCGGCGTTCCCGTTCATATTAAGGGCGAAAAGGAGGTTTTTACGATGAACAAACAACGTGCTCAGGAAATCGCATCATCCCCGGTGATGGCCAACGTTACATATGATGGCGTTCCGATTTATATCCAGCATGTCGACGAGCAGGGAGAAACGGCCAGGATCTATCCGCTCGGACAGCCAGAAAATGAACAGCAGGTTTCTCTCAACAGTTTAGTGGAAGAATAAATGCCCCTTTTACAGGGGTATTTTCTTTGTCAGAGAGAAACACGATTAAGCTGGGAATATGAACGGGAATAGTACATAATGTTGAAATAAAAACTATTTACCTTTGCTTGGGGTGATTGTCAGCATGCTTAGTTTAAATAAGGATCATAATCCGCTAACCAACAAAGAGCTCATTGGTTCATTTTCAGAGTATAAGGATGGTTTACAAAACCTGCTCGCCGAGACAGATACCCTTTTCCAGAAACTGAACCCTTTGCCTGAGCCGGCCCATACTTCTTCTTTTTCATTAAAAAACGTGCTCCATGGCCTGCCTAAATTTCTGCTGTCCACTTCATCCCATAAAAATCAAGACCCGCTGCCTCAAATAGAAGCAGATGAGGAGGGAGGCATTTATCCCGATTGGAAAAAGAAGCTCGATCAGGCACTGATCCACCTTGAGCAGGAGATCGAACAAGAGGTAAATGTTCGGGATTTCGGAGCAGCTGGAGACGGCATTACTGATGATACAGAAGCTTTCAGAAAGGCCATCGGGCACGGCAGAGCAAAGGTGCTTATTCCTGCAGGTGTGTATATCACACGTGGAATTCGGCTGCCGTCATGGACGATGTTGATCGGTGCCGGTAAAGGACTAACAACCATCAAGCTGCATGATAAGGCACCTAGAGGCCGGCAGCTCGTAACGAACTCCAGCCACTGGAGGGGCAACCATCATATTTATGTACAGGGGATGAGCCTGGATTGGAATGTCGAACGTTTGGATCCTTACAAAAAGACAGCATCAGGAAATAACCAGTCCAGCTGTCTGACGTATGCTCATGTTACATTCGGCTGGGTAAAAGAGGTAGAAGGCATCAATCCCGGTCTGCATTGTTTTGATGTTTCATCTGCCATATATACTTATTTCGGGGATGCGACCCGCGCCCGCAGGAGCAGCCGCTATATCTGGCTCGACCAGCTGAACGGCTATGGGTTTGGTGATGACGGAATCACGACTCATCACAGCGTTAATATTCTCATTTCAAACTGCCATCTGTGTGATCCAAGCGGACGATCCCATAAGGAAGGATTCTCGAATTCCAACGGCATCGAAGTGGACGATGGCTCCCGAAATGTGATGCTTCTTAACAATTCGACTACCCGGTGCTTCGGCGGTGTTGAAATTAAAGCGCACCATAACTCTGCAGCCGCCAGCAACACTCAGATCGTCGGGCATATCTCGATTAATGACAACCGTGCCTACAATTTTCGCCATATCGGCCATCACATTGAAACGGACCCCGAATCGAAGACAGCTTTTAATATTAAAGCGAGCCATATCGTGGCGGTTTCACCTATCCGGACTCCTTTATACAAGGACTCAACACCCCGGGCAATGGTGATCTCTGCTTATAAAAACGTGGCCATCAACCATTTTACCGTCATTGGCGACCCTGAGTATGATTACCGGGGGGAGCCAATCATCGCCGTCCAGTACCGATCGAGGAACATTATTTTGCATGATCTGAAGATCAGGGATTTTAAAACAGCCGGTGCGGATATTAAAGTATTTGGCGGCCCTCACGGAGCAGACTCGGTCGAAATCCGGAAGGTAAAGATACGAAACTCTGCACCAACTGCGGTTCATATCGGGCCTGATATACAGTCCATTAAAATCAGTGATGTTCAAGCGGTGTGCGAAAAGGGGAACAAGGGACTCGTCGTTGATCAGTCGAACGCTAAAATTGAAGATTTTCATTCACTCGGCTATAAAACTCCGATTTCTATCGCTAATACGCAACAGGCGTAAATACCATGCCAAAAGGGCATCGGGACCCTGCTAACACAGGGGTCTGGCATCTGAAAAAAAGAACGCCCCACCCCGCAAGCGGGATGGGGCGTTAGGTTTATTGTTAGGGACCCTGCTCTTCTATCATCTTTTTACAGACTTGATAGCATTCCTCGACATGAGAGTTGCCGAGGTATTTCATCGCCGCGAAGCTGATTCCCGCCGCTACAGCCTGTCCCACTAACGGCACAAACTTCGTGACTTGTTTAACGGCGATGCGTTTACCGGCCTTTTTTAATAAAAGAGAAATCATCCGTTTCGTTACGACTTTCCCCGCAAACTGGCTGCCCGCTGAAGTAAGAAGAACGATGATTTTTCCTTTTAACGTCGCATCCAACTTCTCAATCTGCCCGGGTGCCAATCCGAACTTTTCATTGATCGTCGGCAGCAGCTCCATCATGATGGTGATGTCCGCACCCACGTCCATTCCGGGAATGGGAATGACAGCGGCCGCTGCCGAAGCAGAAGCACGCTTATTCACCAACGCCTTGCATTCCGTACGGATCGCTTCCAGTTCTTCTATCGTTTTAGGAATCATGGTTATCTCCTTTAATAACCTTTGCTTAGATTATACCCAAAATGAAATGATGAATAACTAGTATTGTGTTCCAATAAAAAAGGAGATCAGAACGCTTCTGATCTCCTTTATCGTGTTTATTGCGCTTTTTCTTTTTTAATCTGCTTGCTTCTAAGCTGTCCGCATGCCGCGTCAATGTCTGTACCGTGCTCCTGGCGAATTTTGCAGTTGATGCCGCGTTTTTTCAGCGTGTCATAAAACGCCAGGACGGAATCCTGCTCACTTCTTTGGTACTGGGCATGTTCGTCCACCGGATTATACGGAATCAAGTTGACATAGACCCTCTGCTTTTTATCCTGGAATAGATCGGCCAGTTGTTCTGCTTCTTCCGTGTGATCGTTCACATCCCTTAACAGAATGTATTCGATCGTAATTCTGCGGTTTGTGGTCTCCACATAATAATCGACCGCTTCCATCAACGGTTCAAGCGGAATCGCCTTGTTAATCTTCATGATTCTTGTACGAAGTTCATTGTTCGGTGCATGAAGTGAAAGCGCCAGGTTGACGTTTAAGCCCGTATCCGCAAACTCACGGATCTTGCTGGCCAAACCGCTCGTAGAAACCGTGATGCGCCTTGATCCGATCGCAAGGCCTTTTTGATCGGTAACCACTTTAATGAAATCGATCATGTTCTCGAAGTTATCGAACGGTTCACCAATACCCATGACCACGATGTGGCTGACTCTCTCATCCTGGTGGCGTTGATCCAGATGAAGCTGGACGTTCATGATCTGCTCAACAATCTCGCCGCTCGACAAGTCACGGCTTTTTGCCAATAAACCGCTCGCGCAGAAACTGCAGCCGATATTGCATCCCACTTGGGTCGTTACACAGACCGACAAGCCGTATTTATGCTTCATTAAGACGGTTTCGATCAGGTTGCCATCCCGAAGCTTGAATAAGAACTTGATAGTGCCGTCTTCTGATTCTTGTTTGACGTGCTGCTGCATCGTCTGGAACTCGAAGCGATCTGACAGCAAACTGATGATTTCTTTTTTAACATCAGTCATTTCGGAAAAAGACGTGACGCGCTTTCTGTATAGATACTCCCAAACAAGGGAGGCATGATACGGTCTATGGCCGCGTTCCAATAGCCAGGCAGCCAGCTGTTCAAATGTCAATCCATAAATGGATTCCTTAACCATTTTGTTACCCTCTTTTCAACACATATATTGAACTGCCTCTCATGACAGTATACTTTTTCATAATCAACTGTTATCTTACCATAAAAAGTCCTTTGGAACATTTTGACCATCCACTATCCTTCTTAATCTTAAAATAGAATGAGAGTTATTCTTGTGTTTCCAATTTTATGTATACTAACATTAGGAACCGTGCTAGGAGGGATAGGATGGAATCCCCAAATTACGTTCTGCATGCTGAAAAAAGGGATCCAGTCTGTAAGCGAACCTCATCTGATCGCCAAAATGGATAAAACTGAAACGTGGATGGCTTTCTTTACCGATACAGAAGGAAATACACATCCCTTGATGAGTGAGGAAGAAGTTTAAAAAGAGGCAGGGATACTTTCCTTTCAAACAATAGAAAGCGAGAGGCCATGTTATAAGCCTCTCGCTTTTCTTGTTCCGCTCTCTTGTTAATCGATAAACGCCTCGTTCAGACGGTTTAGAAGCGTGCCAAACAGCTCCTTTTCTTCGCCTGTCCATTCTTTAAGCATGCTTTGATATCGTTCAAGCCTCATCCTCTTATCCTTTTTTAATTTCTGTTTCCCTAGTTCTGTAATGGAAAAAAGGCTTACTCGGCCATCAGCGGGATCAGAGGAACGGACGATAAGTCCTTTCTCTTCTAAAGCAGCCGCTTGCCTCGAGAGAGTAGAAATGTCTAGCTTAAACGACTCCGCCAACGCTTTTACACGAGCTGGCCCAAACTCATCCAGTTCTCTTAATAATAAATAAGTAGCTCTTTCCAAGTTCCCTATCTTATTTTCTGAGCTGTCTTTATAAGCTGCTCGCCTGATAAAAGTGGTAAGTTCATATTCAATCCGTTCAATGGCATCCTGCTTTTTCATCACCCATCACTCCTCGCTCAAAGGATCAGTTCCAATCGGTTGACATCCCTTAATATGCTTGTATAATACAAATATATAATTGTATCGTACAAGTAAATGTGCGCAATGTAAAGAGCAAGGAAGGGTGAAGTTGTGAAAGCCATCCGGATTATTTTGCAAATTGTTATTTTATCCGCTTTTTCAATGCTTGGAGAAGCGGTTCATCATTTTTTTCATCTGCCGATTCCAGGCAGTATCATCGGTTTAATTCTGCTGCTGACCGGTTTAAGCATTAAAATGGTTCCTGTCAAATTGATCGAAGACGGAGCCGGTTTTTTGTTATCGTTTCTCCCGCTGTTATTTATACCCGCCATGGCAGGAGTGATCAATTATCCCTCTCTTTTCTCCGGCAATGGGGCACTTTTAATGCTGATTGTGGTCCTGAGCACCATCGTAACGATGGTGGCTGCAGGGATCGCCAGCCAGTGGCTGGAGCAAAAAGCCGCAAAACGAAAGGAGAAAAAGAAGTGCAACAGCCATTTATCGCAATCCTTATAATTTTACTTACGATTGCCGCTTATTTAGCCATGGTGAAGGTATATCAGCGTTTTACTTATCCCATCTTAATCCCCGTTCTGACAACTACGGTAATCGTCATACTGGGGCTTTTGGCATTTCATATTTCCTATTCAGACTATATGGTCGGGGGAAAATGGATCAATGCACTGCTGGGGCCAGCTGTAGTAGCTTTAGCCTATCCGCTCTATAACCAGCGCCACATCATTATGAAATACAGCTTTCCCATCATCGGGGGTGTTTTCGCCGGCTTGTTTACAGGCATGATCAGCGGCCTTTTGTTCGCAGAGGTGTTTGGGATCAAACGGGACCTGATCCTTTCCATTCTTCCAAAGTCCATTACCACTCCCGTCGCCATTCAAATTGCCGCAGGACTGGGCGGTGTACCATCAATGACCGTTGTGTTTGTTATGATTGCAGGGTTTTCAGGAGTCATCCTCGGACCTCGGATCATGAAATGGGTTCGTATCCGCAGCCATCTGGGTAAAGGTATCGCCTTTGGCAGCGCCTCTCACGCTCTGGGCACCTCTAAAGCGTTCGAATATGGAGAATTAACGGTATCCATGAGTTCGGTATCCATGACGCTCTGTGCACTGCTTGGCTCCGTTTTCGGACCGGTTGTCGTATGGATTTTTCAAGTGTAGCCACAAAAAGCTCAGCAGTGTTCTGCTGAGCTTTTTCATACCCTTTTGTCTCTCTTTAATTATCCTTTTAATAAAAATTCATTATCATCCTCGTCATGAAACTGAGCATATGTACCCCATTGCATTGGGCTCTTCTTTAAATTCAACTCCATTAATCTTCATCATGTTATACGTTTCCATTACATTATCACATTCAAATACAATGGACGCTTTCATACTTTCTGAACCCTTCATCATAGCTTTGGGATAGAGCACTAGACGAGTTTGACTATTACTGGGGGCCACCTCAAGCCAAAACGCGTTTGGCCCCATTGGGTGTTCAGCAACTACTTCAAATCCAGCCTTTTTTGTCCAGAACTCCTTTGCTTTTTGCTGGTCTTCAACATAAACAGCGATTGTTCCTATATTGGTTATCATTTTAATTTTCCTATCTCCTTATTTGTGGTACGGTTCCCCGCGATTAATCCGAAACGCCCGATAGATCTGTTCCACCAATACAAGCTTCATCAGCTGGTGCGGATAGGTGATCCTGCCGAACGAAATCTTTTCATTTGCCCGCTTCATGACCTCTTCACTCAGCCCCAAAGACCCTCCAATGACAAAGGCCACTTTGCTTTTACCGTAGGTCGCGAGCTCGTCCAGGTTCTTCGCAAGATCCTCTGATGAGACCAGCTTCCCCTCAATTGCCATCGCAACCACATGTGCGTCCTGAGGAATTTTGGCAAGGATCCGATCGCCTTCTGCTTTTTTCACCATCTGCATCTCCTGATCACTCAAATTTTCAGGCGCTTTTTCGTCAGCTACTTCAATGATTTCTATTTTTGCATAGGGCCCCAGCCGCTTTACATATTCATCAATTCCCATTTTTAAATACTTTTCTTTCAGTTTGCCAACAGTTACTACCAAGATATTCACAAGGGAAAACTCCTTTTATAAACAACTTATTCACAAAAGTTATCCACATATACACAGAAACTATCCACATTTAGTATAGGATCACTCGTTCGATACTTTATATATGGCCTTTTTCTCGCAATAAGTGCATGTTGTTGATAACTTCTCTGATTCTGTTAATAACTCCAGATTCGGATAGATTTCCAATTCATCAACGATCTCATCGATCCCGATATCCACATGTTCATCACAGCAATATTTTTTCAACAGACATTCTCCTTTATTATCCACATGATGATCTCTTCGTATTTTAACACAAATCAAGGTCACACTATTCTGCTTGCAGACCTTTACTTATGTGGTTTGGCGTTTTACTTGCGAAACAGCTTCAATTACTTGCGGTTCGACATGATTTACTTGCAGAACACATTATTTTCATCACCTTAATCTCAATACAGCCACCGACAAACAAAAAAAATCAGGAGATTTCTCTCCTGATTCTCTTATGAAGACTTCTGAAGGCCGAGTTTTACGGTCGTTGTTTTCTTTTTGCCCTTGCTGTAATACGTAATCTCCATCTTATCGTTTACTCGTTTTTTAGAGTATAAGTGTTTGCGAAGGTCGAGCGGAGAAGCGATTTTCTTGCCATCAAGTGCGACGATAACGTCCATCTCCTTGATTCCTGCACGGTCCGCTGGTGATAACGGATCAACATCCATAACCACCACACCTGATTTAACACTTGGCGGCAGCTTTAACGTCGTTTGACGGTGATAGCTGCTGACTTGTGATAATGGAATAGGGCCGACACCCAGGAATGGGCGTTTTACTTCTCCATAGCGCTCAAGGTCAGCGATAATGGGCCTCGCTGTATCGGCAGGGATCGCAAATCCGATGCCTTCTACTTCCTCCTGAGCGATCTTACTGGAGTTGATCCCGATGACCTGTCCGCCGATGTTCAGAAGGGCGCCCCCGCTGTTACCAGGGTTGATCGCCGCATCTGTTTGGATAACTTCGGCCTGCCAGTCTGGATTGCCGTCTTCATCGCTGTCGACCGGCATCGTCCGGTCAGCACTTGATACAACACCCTCGGTTACGGAACCAGGGAACGTTCCAAGCGGGTTACCGATGGCGATCGCCGGTTCACCCGGTTTCAACGCACTAGAGGATCCGAATTGAGCCACCTTTTTCACCTTGCTCCCATTCACTTCAACGACTGCCAGGTCCATGAGTGGGTCCGTTCCGCGAAGAGTGCCTTTCAGCTTGGTGCCGTTGCTAAGCGTAATCTCAAGGCGGCTGGCCCCTTTGACGACGTGGTTGTTCGTCACGATGTAGGCTTTTCCGCCCTCTTTTTTATAGATGACGCCTGAACCCGATCCCGCTGCCTGCTGGCCCTGATTCCAGAACTCGCCTTGCTGGATGTTCAGCACTTCCACGACGGCAGGGCGCACCTTGCTTACCGCATCCGTGACGTTGCTTGTAACGTTCACATTCACGTTTTTATTGATGCCGTTTTCCTCATTAACACCGCCGTTATCTTCGTTGCTTGAGTAGTTGTCAGGCAAAAGCCCCATGCCTCCGAGGGCAGGAATTGAAAATAATATAAGCAGGCCGCCTAATATAGCGCCTACAAGAGCGGCCAGCAAAAATCCGCCGCGGTTGCCTTTTTGCCTTCTTGGACTAGATTCATAATCGTCATCATAATAGCCCATTTCCTGCTTCACCGTTCCTTTCGACAATAAAATAAATGCTGTGATGATTTTTTATTTATTATAAAAAATCAATCCCCCTACTTAAAAAATGTGGGTTATTTTTCACACTTTTTCACATTTATTGTTATTTCCTTAAACGGTGTCCGTTAAACAGTGAGCCGTCAAACAAGCACCAATTCCGTCGGTTCTGCCGCGTCCGTATGGTACAGCTGCAGATCCTCGCCGACCACAAAGCCTTTGTTTTCAAGCGTCTGCTTCACCGCAAGATGGGCAATATCTTTCATATTGTTATCTTTGCTCAGATGGGCGAGATAGATCCGCTTGGTCTGGTCACCGATCAGATCGGCAAGTGCAAAGCCGCAGTCTTCATTGGATATATGGCCATGATCCCCAAGTATCCGCCTTTTGATGTTCCACGGATAGCGCCCCATCATCAGCATGTTGATGTCATGGTTGGATTCGATCACAAACGCATCACTGTGCTTCGTGATTCCTTTCATCCTGTCACTGACATAGCCGGTGTCGGTCATGAGTGTCAGCTTCTTTCCCTCGTGGTGGAACACATAAAACATCGGCTCGGCCGCATCATGGGACACACCGAAGGATTCCACCTCCAGGTCACCGAACGTACGGACGGTCTCCATTTCAAAGTCAAACTTTTGTTCCGTATCCACTTCACCGATCAGTCCGTTCATCGCCTTCCATGTTTTAGCGTTCGCATAGACTGGGAGTTTATATTTTCGTGCCAAAACGCCAAGCCCTTTAATATGATCGCTGTGTTCATGGGTGACGAGAATTCCGTCCAGCTGATCCAGTTCACAGCAGCTTGCTTTTTCAAATAAGAGTTTCATCTGCTTTGCGCTCAGGCCGGCATCGACCAGCAGGCGGGTATTGCCCGCCTCCACATAGATCGCGTTTCCAGTACTGCCGCTCGCCAGCACGCTGAATTGCAAACTCATATTCCAATCCCCTCTATTGTTCTCTATCAATCTCCTGTATGGAACTGTCAATGGCATTCACGAGAAAATGGGCATCCTCTGTTTCAATGGACCATGTCGGTGCGTACACCTGCACATCCTCTACGTTTGCCAGACTATAATAACCGAGAACAATTTTATTAATTTTGTCACCGCTTGATAGGTGGTTCGTCGTAAATATTTTTTCCAAAGCTTTCATAGGTGAAATGATTTCCTGCTTCGTACCCTGTCTGTAGACAGAGATAAAGGTTTGTGTATAGCGGGTGAGCTGCCCTTTGTTATTCCATTCGAACATGACCATTCCGCTCGGCCGGTTCATGCCATTATCCGTATCAAAGAAAAGCGGCTGTCCTTGATAGATTTGTGTGAACCAGATCTTATGGCTCTTCGTGTCTTTTTTATAGAATCGATATTCATCGCCCCGGTAGACTTCATCTTTCAGAAACTGAGTCACATCTTTCACAAGATCCTCTTTATCCAGATCCTGAGGCTTCTTTAAGTTAAACACGAGCGTTGTATCTGTACTGCTGCTGTCCAGCCGGCTCACTTTTGATTTGATTTCATCCGCCGAAAAAGGGGCCCGCTGGCCGCTGATCAGCGTTTGGCGGTCGTTATAGCTTTGCGGAAGTTTATCTTTATAGTCGATGTTGTTGTCTGCCAGCCTTTTTTCGATCGGCTGGTCGGCCACCGCCTCAAGCTTGCTCTTGTCCATTTTCTGTGAGAGCTGGTAGCCGAGGAAGATATTCAGAATCAGGAACGTCAGAATAAAAATTGTCTTTGTTTTTTTCCAGTCCATTAAAGTTCTCCCCCAGGCCTTTGACTGTCTCGGAATAACGGCTGCCAATCGTGGTTCGGCCCGTAATTGACAAACCATCTCGGCTGGAGATTATATACGTTTTCCTGTCCCTTGGCATGAGTCATCTCATAGCCGACAGCCAGTTTATTGACCATGGTCAAGTCATATTCCTTAAGAGCAGCTTTTACTTCAGCTGCAGACTGAAGCTTTACCTTTTTGGGTTTAAACGAATAATCCCCATCCATGTCGAGCTCGACCATCGAACGCTGATATTCATTCAGTTCATTGTTCGTCCAGCCGAGTTTCATTTCCATATCACTCTTGATGACGGGTAAGCCTCTGACAAAAAGCAGAAATTCAACGGTACTGCTCGCAGGATCCAGGTTATAAAAATAATACGGATTTCCCCAGCCCGCATGGTTGTTGATAAAGTCCACACTGTTAAAGAGAGGGCTTCTCGTCTGTTCGGTCGTATTTTCATCTGGGCCTTGCGTGAAATTCGTGTATTTAATTCTGTTCGAGTTGCGGTTTACGTCAAGTGCTGAGCTTTCATCCGTATAATAATCACCCGTATTGCCGCTCTTGACGTTTCCAGGATCTCGGAACAGCGCATTCTTATAACGTTCGATCGTGTCATCGTTAATGGTGCGGGAAAGATAGCTGTAAGAATTAAGCATGAATCGTTCTTTCGGGAAGTAGAAGCGTTTTGAAACCTCCGCGCCCTGGTCTGTATCGCGCTCCACATCAAATGGTTCATATTGAAGTACGCCGCTTTTTGCGTTATTGATAATGTTCTTTAAAGAATCAAACGGGAAGGTGGTGCTCGCTGTAATCATCTTCCGCTGGGTATAGGAGATAATATGGGCCTCCACTTCGTTTGTATCTTTTTTATAAAAAATAACACGGTCAGCAGACGGAATCGTAAATGTGCCGCCTGATGAAGTCAGGTTGAAGATCTGGCTGTAAATGTCCGCCGTCATATCGGTTGGATAGATGACCTCGATGTATTCCTTGTTCTTCAGCTGTTCATCGATGTTTGTTGACGGGCGGTTCTTGCTGTCATAAAACTTCGTGTTCGCAAGCACCTGGTTTACCCGATCGATAAGTTTTTCGTTGGCGGGCATGCCTCTGTATGAATTCTTGTCATAATAAATGATTTGGCTCGGCCGGATGACATCCGTGATTTTCTTTAAATCCTTTACTTCTTCCTTTTTCAGTGTCCTTGTCTCTTCCAAATTGCTGTAGTTCGGCTTAAGGGTCCATAAGCTCCATGTTAAAATAAGGCTCAGCATGATCAAAAAGATGAGGAAGACAGACTTGATCATCTCATAATTCCGGTACACTGATTTAGCTATAAATTTAAGAATGCTGTAAATTCTGCTCCACGTCATCGGTTACTCCCCCCTTACTTTTTTTAAAGGAAGGGTGAAATGTATAGTTGTTCCCTGGCCCCATTCACTTTCAGCCCATATATCTCCGCCATGGGCAAGCACGATTTCTTTCGTGATCGCTAATCCAAGCCCCGTACCGCCTAAGTTCCTCGAACGGGCACGATCCACCCGGAAGAAGCGGTCGAAGATTTTTGAAACGTTGTTTTTCGGGATACCGACACCCTGGTCAGACACGCTCACTTTAATCTTTCTGCCGTGAAGGGAAGCGGAAACCGCAATCGTTCCCCCCTCAGGAGAATACTTAATCGCGTTCGATATAATGTTATCCACGACCTGAGTCATCTTGTCGGTATCAATCTGTCCCATGATCGATCGGTCAGGCAAATTGCGCACAAAGCGAAGGTGCTCATGCTGCAGCATCTCGAACCGGTCGATGATATCCTGCAAAAATTGAACAAGATCGGTCTGTATAAAGTTAAACCGGTAGTCTTTGCTGTCCATTTTGGAGAGCTGAAGAAGATCGTTCACCAGGCGGATCATCCGCTCGGTTTCATTCTGTGTGACTTCCAAAAAGCGGGGAGCGATGTTCTTATCCTGCCATGCTCCTTCAGCGAGCGCCTCCAGGTAGCTTCGCATCGTCGTAAGCGGTGTTCTGAGTTCATGGGAAACGTTAAATACAAACTCTCGCCGCTCATTCTCGATCTGCTCCTGCTCTGTGACGTCATGCAGAACGGCGATCAATCCGTTAACCGGGCCGCCTTCTTTTTGGATGATCGAAAAGTTAGCCCGCAGTACGTAATGCACCTTGTCTGTACTGAAATCGAGCAGCATGCTCTCATACTCGTTATACAGCTCGTCCCACGTATACTGGTCGTTCAGCCTCAGGAGCTCAAGCAGAGAGTTTCCGAGCGCATGCTGCCGTGAGATATTGAGCATTTCTTCGGCCCTGTCGTTCATCAGAATAATGCAGCCATCCCGGTCTGTGGCGATTACACCGTCCGTCATATAGGTGAGGACAGAGCGCAGCTTTCTTCTCTCGCTTTCGGTAATGGCAGTCGCTTCCTGCAGCTTTCGTGTCAGATCATTGAAGGTCATCGACAGCTGGCCGATCTCATCATCCCCATAAACCTGCACTTTTCGGGAAAAATCGCCCCTTGCCATTACGAGTGCCTGTTTACGCATATCCGCCATCGGCCGTGTGATCGTACGGGCAAGAAAAATACCGAGTATCGCTGTTATTCCCAGGGCAATAACCGTACCGGTCGTCAAAATTTTATTAATATCACTGATTTGCTGGTACACACTCTCGATAGAAGATTCGACATAAATCGCTCCGAGAATCTGTTTGTTCTTGTCGGCCTGCTTGTCCTTTCCGGCAATGATAGGTTTCGCCAAGACAATGACCCGCTGTTTTGAGTCGGGATCATACATTTCTGTCTGGGCCTCCGTGCCGTTAAGAGCCAGTTTGATCTTACTGTTCGTGCTTATCTGTCCGATCAGATTCCGTTTATCACTGCCAAGAACAACACCGTCCTTGTTAAGGACTTGAACCTCCTTGATGTTCTGATCCTTCGTTTCGTTGATGAGCTGGGCAATGTCATCTCTCAGTGTACTGTTCTTATCCTCTGTTGCTTCCTTCATCTGCTGGGCGTCCAGGATCTTCTGCTCAGCATTAAACTCGAAGAAGTCCAGATTATTTTTCAGTGCGTTGTCATAGTTGTTCCGGAGATTGGCTTCCAGGTTATTGATGAAATACACACTGATGACCTGCATGGCGATTAAAATGAGCAAAACATAGATCAATACAAACTTAACGTGTATTGATCTGAAAAAACCTACCTTATCCATTTGTCTACTCCTGATCAGGATTTCGTAAATAGTAGCCTACTCCTCGTCTGGTGATGATCCAGAGCGGATGGCTTGGATTGTCTTCCACTTTCTCGCGGAGACGCCGGACGGTCACGTCAACAGTACGGACGTCGCCAAAGTAATCATAGCCCCATACGGTCTGCAGCAAATGCTCGCGTGTCATCACCTGGCCGATATGCTTGGCCAAATAATACAACAGTTCAAACTCCCGATGGGTCAGCTCAATGGACTCCCCGCGTTTCGTTACGAGATAAGCATCTGGATGGATGGTTAAAGAGCCGATCACGATTTCGTTGTTCTCTTCATCTTCACGATCCGTTTCTTGCTGATGGCGGCGTAAATTCGCTTTTACGCGTGCGATCAGTTCACGGGTGCTGAAAGGCTTCGTAACGTAATCATCTGCACCCAGCTCAAGGCCAAGGACCTTATCAATCTCAGAATCTTTGGCTGTAAGCATTATAATCGGAGTATCGTATTTTTTCCGGACTTCACGGCAAACTTCCATTCCATCTTTCATTGGAAGCATGATATCCAAAAGGATCATGTCCGGTTTTTCGTTTTCTATTTTTTCAATTGCCGATACACCGTCATAGGCACATGTGACCTGGAATCCTTCTTTCTCCAGATTGAACTGTAAAATATCCGCAATCGGCCTCTCATCATCTACTACAAGAATCTTTTTGTCCATCCGGTAGTCGCTCCTTTTTGGAAACCGTAATTTCAAGTCTCTATTATATGAATTAGTTGAATGAAGTAGTTTGTCTACCCTTTATTTTACCACAATATCTAAATTCTCCATAACATAAGAAAAGCGGAACGGCCTCGCTAAAGTTCGACAACCGCTGCCACGCCTTCTGTTGCGCTGAAAGGCAAGAATGAAGACGAACTAACAATGAAAATAAGTTTACTTTTCAACGATCAAGTGTATGTAAAATTTTTAAAATGATAAAAAACAGCTATTCATGATTTCCTTTTCAGCCGCAGCGCTAAGTCCTCTATTTGAACATATACGACAAGAGCAGAAATAAAAAGAAGGAGGAAGGCGGACGGAAGCATCTGATAAAAAGCGTAATGAAGGACCGGTACGGTGAGGAACGTAATGAGCCCCGCAACGGTGAGGCTTTTCCTGACGGCAAAAAGAAGCAGGAACAACACAGCTGCCGCCGCAGCGATTCTCCACTCAAAAACAAGGATTCCCCCAATGAAGGATGCCACTCCTTTACCGCCATGAAAATTAAGGGCGACCGGCCATAAGTGTCCTGCTATGACCATGATAAAGGCGGCCAGCTGCCATGAAGGAGAGAGGCCAAAATAAAACTTTGCCAGCTGCACAGCGAGCGCAGCCTTAAGCAGGTCCCCTGCGAGCGTCAGGACAAATCCCCAGGACCCGATCACACGCCCGGCATTTCTAGCCCCGATATTTCCAGTCCCTTCACGCCTAAGATCGACGCCTTTCAACCATTTGGCCACAAGATATCCTGTCATAATGTTTCCGATGAAGTAACACCCGATCAAAAAGAGAATCAGCTGAATTGTGCCCATATCTTTCTTCCTTCCAATATCTTTGTTTGTTTTTACTATATGGGCACTGCCCGCAGTTGGTGCCACGTTTAAGAATGTATTAAAAAGGCATGCAGAATGGTAGCTGCATGCCTCTTGTCATGATCGATCAGGTATAGTAATTGTAAGTAAAATGGTGGCTCGAGACGGAATCGAACCGCCGACACGAGGATTTTCAGTCCTCTGCTCTACCGACTGAGCTATCGAGCCAAGATTTAGTATTTTCTGTCCGTCGGTCCCTGTCTCTTCCTCTACATGTGAAGACTGACGATGGATATCCGTCCAGACAACTCGCTGCCTATTCACGATGTGCTGCTCGTGACTGAGCTGTCGAGCCAAGTGTTTCTGTAAAAGCAATAAAAGAATGGCGGACCCGACCGGGGTCGAACCGGCGATCTCCTGCGTGACAGGCAGGCATGTTAACCACTACACCACGAGTCCAAAAACAACTATGAAAATGGTGACCCGTACGGGATTCGAACCCGTGTTACCGCCGTGAAAGGGCGGTGTCTTAACCGCTTGACCAACGGGCCACTTTATAAGAAGAATGGTGAGCCATGAAGGACTCGAACCTTCGACCCTCTGATTAAAAGTCAGATGCTCTACCAACTGAGCTAATGGCTCTTACTTGTGAAATTATCGTCCGTCGGTCCCTGTCTCTTCCTCTGCATGCTGAAGCTGACGATGGAGATCCGTCGAGACAACTCGCCGCTCGCTCACGATGTGTTGCTCGTGACTGGGCTAATGGCTCTTACTGTGAAAAGTCGTTTTAACACGACAAGAGTTATCATACCATCGTTGTAGCAATTTTGGCAAGCAGTTTTTTAAAAAAATTGTAGAAAAACGTTTTTTCTTGGATTTTCATCCATGTTCATCAATAAAAAAACGGCTCTGCGCTAAAGCTAACAGAGCCGTCTCTCAACCCATACTTTATTGATATTAAACAAACACACCGCGAACCATGTTCGTTTGGTTACGGTCAGGTCCTACAGAGAAGATGGTCAACGGAATACCAGTCAGCTGTGATACACGTTCTACGTAGTGACGGGCGTTTTCCGGAAGGTCACTTAACGTTTTAGCGCCAGTGATGTCTTCTGTCCAGCCTGGAAGCTCTTCATAGACAGGCTCACATTCACTAAGAACTTTAAGGCTTGCAGGGAATTCATTGATGATTTCACCTCTGTATTTATAAGCGACACAGATTTTCAATTTCTCAATGCCAGTAAGCACATCGATGGAGTTCAGGGAAAGGTCAGTCAAACCGCTCACACGGCGTGCATGGCGGACAACGACAGAATCAAACCAGCCGACACGGCGCGGACGTCCAGTTGTCGTTCCATACTCACGCCCAACTTCACGAATTTGGTTTCCGATCTCATTGTTCAGCTCAGTTGGGAACGGGCCGTCACCAACACGCGTCGTATACGATTTGCAAACACCGACAACATGGTGGATTTTAGATGGTCCGACACCAGAACCGATTGTTACTCCCCCTGCGATTGGGTTGGATGAGGTAACGAACGGATAAGTACCTTGGTCGATATCAAGCATGACACCTTGTGCACCTTCAAAAAGAACACGGCGTCCTTCATCAAGCGCATCATTAAGTACAACAGAAGTATCGCATACATACTTTGCAAACTGCTGGCCATATGCGTAATATTCATCAAGGATTTCTTCTTTCGTGAATCCTTCTGATTCGTAGATTTTTTCAAACAGGCGATTCTTTTCAGCCAGGTTTCTTTCAAGCTTCTCTTCGAAAACTTCTTTGTCCAAAAGGTCTGCAATACGGATACCGATTCGTGCCGCTTTGTCCATGTATGCAGGTCCGATCCCTTTTTTCGTTGTTCCGATTTTGTTGGCTCCCTTGCTTTCCTCATCCAGGACATCAAGGCGAAGATGGTAAGGAAGGATCACATGCGCGCGGTTGGAAATTCTTAGGTTTTCTGTGTGAACACCAAGATCGTGCAAATACTTCAGCTCTTCTACAAGCGCTTTTGGATCGATAACCATACCGTTTCCGATCACACAGATCTTATCGCTATAAAAAATCCCTGATGGAATTAAATGAAGCTTATACTTCTTTCCGTTAAACACGATCGTATGCCCTGCATTGTTACCACCTTGATAACGGGCTACCACTTCTGCTTTTTCAGAAAGATAATCGGTAATTTTCCCTTTACCTTCATCTCCCCATTGCGTTCCGACAACAACTACGGATGACATTACACCAGCACCTCCAAGTGAACTTTAAACTCTGTTATAGATTCTATCATTATTACTAGTAATTTAAAAAACCATGCTTAGTTTATCAATATTCGAGGTGAAAGTCAACAAAACCCGAACATTATAAAATATTTACAGTTTTTCCGTTCGTGTTTGTGTTGGAAGAGCGCCGGACGGGGCTTTGCCCCATCCATCCGCTCCGCGATGATGATCTACTTTCGAGGGTTCCTTTCAAGCTTCAGTATGATTATGCGCCGCCCGATGGATGGCTACATCATAAAAAACAGGCATCCTCACGTTAGAGAATACCTGTTTTGGGTCTATTTTATGCGCCGGATGGAATGCTGTTTTCGTCATGTCTCCGGTCAAGGTTTACGAATTTGTTGTATTCTTTGACGAAGGCAAGTTCGACCGTGCCGGTTGGGCCGTTACGCTGCTTGGCGATGATGATTTCGATGATGTTCTTGCTTTCTGATTCTTTATCATAATAATCATCACGATAAAGGAAGGCTACGATATCGGCATCCTGCTCGATACTTCCGGATTCACGAATGTCGGACATCATAGGGCGCTTGTCCTGACGGGATTCTACGCCACGGGAGAGCTGGGAGAGCGCGATGACCGGAACTTGAAGCTCACGGGCAAGGGCCTTGAGTGAACGGGAAATTTCAGAAACTTCCTGCTGCCTGTTCTCGCCTGCTCTGCCGTTCCCCTGAATAAGCTGCAAGTAGTCGATCAGGATCATTCCAAGGCCTTTTTCCTGTTTAAGGCGACGGCATTTAGAGCGGATATCACCGATACGCACACCCGGTGTATCATCAATATAAATACCGGCGGCAGAAAGGCTCCCCATTGCCATCGTCAGCTTTTGCCAGTCTTCAGGGATCAGAGAACCTGTACGCAGCCTCTGTGCGTCTATGTTCCCCTCCGCACAAAGCATACGCATGACAAGCTGCTCAGCACCCATCTCCAGAGAGAAGATGGCCACATTTTCATCGGTTTTCGTTGCCACGTTCTGCGCAATGTTCAGTGCAAATGCTGTTTTACCAACGGAAGGACGCGCCGCTACAATGATCAGATCGTTTCGCTGGAAGCCGGCGGTCATGCGGTCCAAATCAGCAAATCCGGTCGGGATTCCGGTGATGTCACCTTTGCGGTTGTGAAGCTGTTCGATGTTGTCATAGGCAGCAACAAGCACATCTTTGATGGAGATGAAGGCTCCTCCGTTTTTACGGTTCGCCACTTCAAGAATGGCCTTTTCCGCTTCATTCAAAACGGCTTCTACCTCTTCTTCGCGTGCATAACCGTTAGCCGCGATTTCCGTGGCAGCACGAATAAGCCTGCGGAGCAAAGATTTTTCTTCCACAATCTTGCTGTAGTAATCAATATTGGCCGCGGTCGGCGAGCTGTTTGCCAGATCACTTAAATAGGAGACGCCGCCGATTTCGTCGAGCAGCTTCCTGTCTGCGAGATCGGATGTGACGGTTACAAGATCAACAGGCTCTCCTTTTTCTGACAGGTCAATCATCACCTGATAGATGCGCTGATGTGAGGCGCGGTAGAAGTCCTCTGGAATCAAGATTTCCGAAGCGGTGACCAATGCCTCCGGCTCAAGGAAAATGGCTCCCAGAACGGCTTGCTCTGCCTCTATATTCTGTGGTGGAATGCGATCAACAAAAAGATCACTCATATGACTTCCTCCTGAAAGATAGCCTGCTTTGTTCAGCAGGGAATATCCTGTTTACAGCAGATGAGACCGGTTGGTTAATCCCGGTCCCAGTCAGTCTGCTTATTCTTCAACTACATGTACTTTGATCGTACCCGTCACTTCAGGGTGAAGTTTAACAGGCACATTTGTATATCCTAAAGATCGGATTGGATTCGTTAAATCAATTTTTCGTTTATCGATCGTAACATTCATTTTCTTTAAGCCATCCGCGATTTGCTTGCTTGTGACGGATCCGAAGACACGGCCGCCTTCTCCTGACTTGGTTTTGATCTCAACTTCCATTTTACTAAGCTTCTCTTTTAACTGTTTCGCTTCTTCTAAAACGGCAGCAGCTTTTTTCTCTTCGCTTTTCTTTTGGCCTTCTACGACAGATAATGCCCCTTTTGTCGCTTCTGTCGCCAGTTTGTTGGGCAATAAATAGTTGCGGGCATAGCCCTCTGAAACATTTTTTACTTCCCCTTTTTTTCCTTTACCTTTAACATCCTGAAGAAAAACTACCTTCATTCTTCTTCTCCCCCTTCGAAATACTCGTCTATTACAGCTTTAAGTCTTCTCTCGGCGCCATCCAAAGTCTCGTTCTCAAGCTGGCAGGCTGCGTTGGTTAAGTGCCCCCCGCCTCCCAGTGCTTCCATGATCATCTGCACGTTCACATCACCGAGCGACCGCCCGCTGATACTGATCTTTTGATCATGTCTTTTGGCAATGACAAAGGACGCGCTCACATCGTTCATGGAAAGCAAAATATCGGCAGCCTGTGCGATCAGCACCTGGCCGCATTCTTCACTTGGCTCAGCTTTGGATATGACAATCCCATTTTTATAGGCCTTCGCATTTTCAATCAGTTTTGAACGCCGGTTGTACGTTTCAAGATCTTCTTTCAAGAACTTCTGGACAAGAATGGTGTCCGCTCCATGGGCCCTTAAATAGGAGGCTGCGTCAAATGTACGTGAACCTGTGCGAAGCGTAAAGCTCTTCGTATCCACAATGATCCCCGCAAGCAGGGCTGTGGCTTCAAGCATGCGCATTTTAAGCCGTTTCGGCTGATATTCCAGAAGCTCGGTCACCAGTTCTGCCGTAGACGACGCGTAGGGCTCCATGTAAACGAGAACCGGATCTCCTATAAATTCCTCTGCACGGCGGTGATGATCGATCACGACCACATGGTCAAGCTTGGAAAGGAGACGCTCTTCCATCACCATGGAAGGTTTATGAGTATCCACTACTACAAGCAGCGTGCCGGCCGTTGAAATCTCGAGCGCTTCCTCCGGCGTGATGAAATGCTTCCAAAGCGAATCTGTGCCTTTGATTTCGTTCATCAAACGCTGGACACCGGTATCGAGGTCAGACGTATCGAGCACAATATAACCATCTTTTCCATTGACCTGAGCCACTTTCAATATTCCCATCGCAGATCCCATGGAATCCATGTCAGGGCTTTTATGACCCATGATGATCACTTTATCGCTGTCGAGAACGAGCTCGCTTAATGCATGGGAAATAACGCGTGCACGCACTCTCGTTCTTTTTTCTACAGGATTGGTCTTTCCGCCGTAAAAGCG
The DNA here is from genome assembly GCF_050468105.1 of Fictibacillus sp. NRS-1165. Classification (NCBI taxonomy): domain Bacteria; kingdom Bacillati; phylum Bacillota; class Bacilli; order Caryophanales; family Fictibacillaceae; genus Fictibacillus; species Fictibacillus sp. NRS-1165. The sequence continues at coordinate 28,803 of NZ_JBDPNU010000019.1, read as the reverse complement.
GACTTTTCCATTCTGCTGTTTGATCGCAACCTGGTCTCCTCCGCGTCCGAGTGCCAGATCCAGGCTTGATTGCGCCAGCTGTCCCAGTTCTGGCAAGGATGACGGCCCCGAGGCAACACCGACACTTAAGGTAAGCGGAACATTTTCTTTTGTCGTCGAATCCCTGACCTCATCCAGCACAGAAAAGCGGTTTTTTTCAAGCTCACCTAAGATCCTCTGATTGAAAACAGCCAAAAACCGCTCGGAGGACGTGCGTTTTAAGAAGATTCCATTGTCATTGGCCCATTTGTTCAAAATGGAAGTGACTTTGGAGTTGATGCTTGAACGGAACTGATCATCCAGTCCCTGTGTGACCTCTTCATAGTTATCGAGGTAAATGATTCCGATGCACGTTTGTTCTTCTTCATACAGCCGCTCGACTTCAATCTGCTCGGTTACATCAAAGAAATAAAGAAGGCGCTCCTCTTTTTTAAAATGCACTTCAAATTTCCTTGATTTTAAAATTACGATTTCCTCACGCGCGTCGCTTTTTATGAATGGAACCAAATCCTCGGAAACGAGATTAAGTGAGTGGCCGATAAAAGCCTCCTCTTCAACCCAAGCCCCCATATAGGGATTCGCCCATTCAATCTTATAATCCTCGTCATATAGGATGATCCCGATCGGCATTTCCATCAGCGCTTCTTCTCCGACCTTTTTGATGCGGTGGGAGAGGGTGGAGATATAATCACCCAAGTCTTCCTGGAAAGAGGTTTCAGCCCGCATTACGAAATAGAAGAGCAGCCCTAATAAAAGAAAGCCAACTGCTCCAATTACCCATTGGTAGTACGTAATGATGCTTACAAACAGGACCGATATGACGAACAAGGCTATCACGGGATAACCATGCCACCGTTTTAATAAAAACTTAGGCATACTTTCAGCTCCTACTGTCTGGTATTTATCCGTTTCTTTAATTCGAACCCTAAATCAATTATACCTAAGAATTTAACAACTTCCAGAAGAATTGGCAGAAAGGAGGAAGTAAATATTACTAGAACAGCTATAAAAATGTGAAGGGCTTTGGGCCATTGCTTTTTCTCGGCATAACTAAAGATAACGGTAAGCCCTTGTACAACAAGTACGAGGGACAGAATGATATATAGATTAATGGTAAGAATGTAGAGTCCAGACCCCTGTTCCGGCCCTGTGAAGGTCAAAATAAGGGCTAAAATATAATACCACAAAAATGATTTTGGAAACGACCAGTCCCTAAATGGCGGAAACGTCCTGTATTCCATCCTCATTCTTTTTAATACGAGGCCAACCAGCCACTGCGTCAAAAGGCTTGAGAGCACGGCTCCTATAATGATAGACATGGGAAGCATGTAGGGAATCATCGCTACCTGCTCACGCAAGAGATCCAGACGCGCTGCTTCCGGACCGCCCTCTTTATAGAACTTTGCCGCCTGATCAATCATTTGGTTAAATCGGCTCTCCGTCTCTTTTACGAGATTAAAATGAAGCAAATACTTAGCAAAGACAAGCAATATTAGGAGATTTAAGATTCCAACAAGGCTTCCGCCAAGCAAAACACCAAAGGCGGATGATTTTCGCTTGTAGAGTTCCCCCATCACGATACCCGCAAATCCTGAAAGAAATGCGTAGATGATGCCGCTCATCCCCCCGATTACTCCGGACAATACGAAAGTCACTGCCCAAACAAGCAGCCCTGGTCTCCACCCGTGTCTGATGATGAACAGAATAATGGGCAATGGCAGCAAAAAGAAAGTAAATGTGCCGATCAACGGCACGTTTAAATTGATAAGCATTAAAATAATGTAGATGCCGGACATGACCGCTCCGTCTACAATTGTTGATGTTTTACGCATGGTTCACCTCTGGCTTTATTGCCTACGGTCTTTATTGTAGTAAATTATGCGCTTTAAATCCAATGATATTCATTAGCTTAACCCCATCGTGCCAAATAAAACATGGACAACAGTATCTACCTTATCATGTTGGACGTTATAATGGAACCAGCGTACTCGATTACACGCAGAAGCAATACGGTAGTAATAGAGGAGGAGATAGCATGGAATTGACAGTTTACTTGGCAGGACAGATTCACGATGATTGGCGTGAACAGATCAAATCACAGGCAAAAGAAATGAACCTTCCTTTATCGTTTGTTGGTCCGATGGAAGACCATGAACGATCGGACAACATAGGGGAAGAGATTCTCGGAAAACAGCCGAACGCGATTTTTAAAGATGAAGCAGCATCAAGCATCAATAACCTGCGCACCGATATCTTGATCAATAAGGCGGATGTGGTGGTCGCTCTGTTCGGTGAAAAATACAAGCAATGGAACACAGCCATGGATGCCGCCAGAGCAGCAGCCCTAAATAAGCCGCTGATTTTGATCCGGCCCGAAACCCTTCACCATCCTTTAAAAGAACTTTCCAACAAAGCCAGCCTTGTGGTAGAGACCCCGATGCAGGCACTGCAGGCACTTTCCTATATCTTTGAGAGTTAAAAGTAAAATCAAAAGCGGCTAAATCCTTCGATTTGGCCGCTTTTTTGATAGGTTTCTGAAACCAAAAAAACACAGCAAAGAGTAATCTTTACCGTGCTTTTAAGACTGAATACTATTCAGTTACGTATGGTAATAGCGCCATGAAACGAGCACGTTTGATTGCACGAGTCAATTGACGTTGGTATTTCGCAGATGTTCCTGTCACACGACGAGGAAGAATCTTTCCGCGTTCAGATACGAAACGCTTAAGAAGATCTACATCTTTGTAGTCGATGTAAGTGATTTTGTTTACAGTGAAGAAACAAACCTTACGACGCTTTTGGCGTCCACCGCGACGTCCAGCCATGGTTATTTCCCTCCTTCTTTTTGGAATTTTATATTTAGCCGATCACATATGTGGGTCCTAGAATGGCAAATCGTCATCAGAGATGTCGATCGGAGTACCGTCGTTGGCAAATGGATCATCATTAAAGTTACTGCGCTTCTGGTTCTGCTGCTGTCCATAACCGCGGTCACCTGATGGCCCGCCAAAGTTGTTTCCGCTCTGGCTTTGGTACTGCTGTCCGCCGCCTGCGTTCGCATTCCTTGGCTCCAAGAACTGAACACTCTCTGCCATTACTTCAGTCACGTATACACGCTGACCTTGATTATTATCGTAAGAGCGTGTCTGGATGCGCCCGTCTACTCCGGCAAGCGACCCCTTTTTTAAGAAGTTCGCCACATTCTCAGCCGGTTTGCGCCAGATGACACAGTTAATGAAATCTGCTTCACGTTCACCCTGCTGATTGGTAAATGTACGATTTACTGCCAAAGTAAAGTTTGCAACCGCCACACCGCTTGGAGTATAGCGTAATTCCGGGTCCTTCGTTAAACGTCCAACAAGGATTACACGATTTAGCATTAGAACCTCTCCTCAAAGTTAAAAATTATCTCTCGTCTGCAATAGTCATGAAACGAAGAACATTTTCATTGATCTTCATAAGACGGTCGAATTCATTGATCGCTTCTACAGGAGCATTAACGTTCAATAGCGTGTAATATCCATCACGGAAGTCGTTGATTTCATATGCTAGACGCTTTTTACCCATTTCTTTCTCATTAGCGATTTCCGCACCATTATCAGTAAGGATAGTCTTCGCTCTTTCTTTAACAGCTGCAAGAGCATCCTCTTCAAGATTTGGACGGACGATGTACATGATTTCGTACTTTTTCATTCCGGTCACCTCCTTTTGGTCTAAACGGCCCAACAATAGGGCAAGGAGTAAACTATCAATAATTCATAAAAAATCGATAATTACTCACAATAAAGAATTATAGCAAAAACTATAGCTAAACACAAGGCCTATCGGACAAGGAATAAAAACAGGGAAAAAGCAGGTCTGCTTTTTCCCTGTTTGATCCTGTCTATTAAACGTTAAAGCGGAAGTGAACAACATCTCCGTCTTTCATTTCGTACTCTTTTCCTTCCAGCCTTACTTTTCCTTTTTCCTTTGCTGCTGTCATATTTCCCGCAGCCATCAGATCATCATAAGCGACGACTTCCGCACGGATAAATCCGCGTTCAAAGTCTGTATGGATGATCCCCGCACATTGCGGAGCTTTCATGCCCTTTCGGAACGTCCATGCACGAACTTCTTGAACACCCGCTGTAAAGTACGTAGCCAGTCCAAGTAGAGAGTAAGAAGCACGGATGAGCTGATCAAGACCTGCTTCCTGAATGCCGAGCTCTTCCAGGAACGCTTTTTTCTCATCGCCGTCAAGCTCTGCAATTTCTTCTTCAATCTTTGCACAGATTACAATAACTTCCGCATGTTCACGTGCCGCATATTCTCTTACCTTCACAACATGCTCATTTCCGCCCTCAAGCAAATCTTCTTCATTTACATTCGCCGCATAAAGAATCGGTTTCATGGTCAGAAGGTGCAAACCATAAACAATCTTTTTCTCTTCCGGAGTCAGTTCAACACTTCTTGCAGGCAATTCATTCAATAATGCCTCCTTAACCTTCACAAGAACGCTGAACTCAGCTACTGCATCTTTATCTTTCGACTTGGCCAGCTTCTCCACTCGGGCAATCCGCTTCTCAACCGTCTCCATGTCGGCAAAAATCAATTCCAGGTTGATCACTTCAATGTCATCGATCGGATCAACTTTTCCGGAAACGTGGGTGATGTTTTCATCCTCAAAACAGCGGACAACCTGAAGAATCGCGTCCACCTGGCGGATATGTGACAAGAACTTGTTTCCAAGCCCTTCTCCTTTACTGGCACCTTTCACAATCCCTGCGATATCCGTAAATTCAAAGGCTGTCGGCACTACTTTTTTCGGCTGAACCATTTCAGTCAGCTTGTGAAGGCGCTCATCCGGCACCTCAACAATTCCTACGTTCGGGTCAATCGTACAAAACGGATAGTTGGCCGATTCAGCCCCGGCTTGCGTGATGGCATTAAAAAGCGTCGATTTCCCTACGTTGGGAAGACCGACTATCCCAGTTGTTAAAGCCATATATTCCACTCCTCATTAATCTCATCATTTTGATTATAATTTTGTCGTTCCATACTTGTTTGCACATCCTTCATAATTATAGGGTTTCAGCAGCCAAAAGACAAGCCGAACCGGCTAAAGTAAAAAAGGTTCATGATGACGTAAATTCCATTTAAAAAACAGAACCCGAAAAGCCAGGCTCTGTTCTCCTCATTCTTTATGTTCCACGTGGAACGCTATGTCCGTCTCTTACTCTTGGTGTGAAACGAGCACTTTTTTCAGCTTTTTAACAAAATCTTTTCTGGGGATTAAAACACTGTGCTGGCATCCGGTACATTTGATTCGGATATCAGCACCCATACGGATGACCTTCCAGCGGTTCGTTCCGCATGGATGAGGTTTTTTCATTTCTACTTCATCGTTTAAAAAGAATTCTTTACCTTCCAAGTCTTCCACTCCCCCGATCATTAGCTTTTTTTCTATTCTATAAAGAAACTCGCCGGGAGACAACGGATTTTATCCATCAGCTCTCGGAAACGGTTTTATGGTAAGAAATCAGCTTCTGGTAAGGCAGTTCGATGCCTTCTTCATCCAATCTGATTTTTATGGCTTTCTTGAGCTCCCTGGCCACTTTAAAATGTGTCATCGGAAGCACTTCCGCTGTTACCCTGATCACGATCTCGGCAGCAGCGACAGCCTGGATGCCAAGAACTTCAGGCTCTGCGACCATCTCGGGATATTTCGGGGTCTCTTCTCTTACGACTTCTTCAATGATCGCCTGCGCCCTGTCGATATCCTCTTCATAAGCAATACTTACATCAACGACAGCAATACTGTTATGGATGGAAAAGTTGGTCACTTCGGTTATCGACGAGTTTGGGAGAATGTGCAGCTCTCCTGTCCATTGTTTTAATTTGGTGGTGCGCAGCCCAATTTCCTCCACCGTTCCTTCAAAATTATTGATCCTTACAAAATCGCCTACTGCGAACTGCTGTTCAAAAATGATAAAGAATCCTGTAATGACGTCTTTCACCAGGTTCTGCGCGCCAAAACCGATGGCCAGTCCAACCACCCCGGCACCAGCCAATAAAGCCTTCACATCAATACTGAATTCACTGAGGATCATAAGCAAAGCAATAAAATAAATAAGATAGGCAGCAACGTTGTCCAATAGCCGAATAAGCGTGTTTTCTCGACGCTCAGACATTCGAAGCGGGCTTTTCATCCGTATCTTAAAGATATTGGCTATAGCAGCCCGAACGATTTTAACGACAATCACCGAACCGAAAATAATGGCCGCAATCTTCAGCACTTTCATGCCTAGATTAATCCATAGATCCCCATTCCCTACCTGCTTATAGATTTCATCTGCCTGCTGGATCACACTGAGTACCTCCACTCGTTTCCAACCTCCATAAAATACTTAACTATGGATTAATGTACCCAATTTCGGTTGAACTTTCAACGAATAAAAACGAAATCTTTCTTGCTGGCTTTGGTTAAAAAGGAAGCGAAGGGGGTATAAAACCCTTAACCCCGAAATAAGTGAACAAGCGGCCATGAATCTTCAGCTTGTCCTTCCTGCATTTTTACTGAAAAAACAGCTGCCCGGCCTTGCTGTTTTCATAAAAAGCCTCCTGTATACCGCTTCACAATGTATAGTATTGCTATTTAGTCCGTATACTGGTAGTAACATTTTAAAGGAGTGGATTCTATGTTCCTTAAAAGGAAGCGCGTTCCCGACAAGCCTTTTCAATACAAAATGCACCACGAGGAAAAAGATGCATGCATGGTCATCACAGAAAACATTGGGAACCTTCTTCCTAACACGCAAACGACACCCGTTGTGGTGGTTTGCATTGGGACAGATCGATCCACCGGCGATGCTTTGGGCCCTCTTGTCGGAACAAAACTTCATGCGATCAAAGCCTTTCCTTTTCATGTATATGGAACCCTGGATGAACCCGTTCATGCTGTAAATCTCTCGGAAAAACTTAAAATGATTGAAAAAAAACATCCTAACGCATTTATCATCGGCATTGATGCCTGCCTCGGAAAGCTGAATCATGTTGGAATGATTTCCATTGGCGATGGACCGGTAAAGCCGGGGGCTGGCGTTAATAAAGAACTTCCTCCGGTAGGAGATATGCATATGACGGGAATTGTTAATGTCAGTGGATTTATGGAATATTTCGTGCTGCAGAACACCCGTCTGAGCGTTGTTATGAAAATGGCTGAACTCATTGCAGACTCCCTTTATTTCGCCTCCATGAGCCAGCGGGTGAAGAAGAATATTACACCTCTTCCGCTGCAATTAGACGATTTGTATAATATTCAATGAAAAAAGCTGTTCAGGAAATCCTGAACAGCTTTTTTAGATTAAACTCCCGGCAAAGCCGGACAGCCTGTCCCAATAATAGACGATACACACGATGATGATCGTAAAGAGAAGCGCGGGGAGGAGGTTGGCTACCCGTATTTTCGTTATCCCCAGAATATTTAACCCGATCGCAAGAATCATGATTCCGCCTGTACCTGTAATTTCGACGATCATCTGCTTCATAAGATCCGCTGGAACGACGCGGTCAATCTGGGTGGCAAACAAGGCGATCACTCCTTGATACAATAGAACGGGAACAGCTGAAAAGATCACCCCTACTCCTAAAGCTGATGTGAAAAAGATCGCGCAGAACCCGTCAATTAAGGCTTTTGTATAAAGCACAGCATGATCATGCCTTAAGCCGCTGTCCAGCGCACCAACTATAGACATCGCTCCAATGACAAAGACGAGGGTTGCCGTAACAAAAGCATTGGCGATCCCGCCTTTTTCCTTTCCTCCCAGCTTTTTTTCAAGGAAGAAGCCGAGCTGGGAAAGCTTGCCTTCCAGATCCAGCCTTTCACCAAGAACTCCTCCAATGGCCAGACTGGCAATGACGATTAAAAACTGTTTGCTTTTGAGTCCCATGCCGATTCCAAGAATCATAACTGCAAGTCCCATCGCCTGCATGATGGTTGTTTTTGTTTTCTCGGGTATATTCCGCCAGAACAAGCCAAGCAGACTTCCGATTACAATTGCAAGGCCGTTCACCAATGTTCCTAATAATGCCAATGTCTTTCCCGCCTTTTCATCTGATATACCTAAAAGATCTAAAAAAAAGTAAAACCACCGATTCGATGGTTTTACTGCTTTCCAATCAGATCCAGTATCCGTTCTAAATCTTCATCGGAGAAAAACTCAATTTCTATCTTGCCCTTCCGCTTTGTTCGTTTAATGGAAACGGAAGTTCCAAAATGATCCCGGAGGGTCGATTCTTTTTCAATCAGGAAGATGTTTTTTTCCTGGCCTTTTTTCGTTGTTTCACGTGAAACATTCTGATTGACCTGCTGGATCAGTTTCTCAAGCTGTCGGACGTTCAACTTGTCATTCACACATTTTTCAACGACAGCCTGCATCTTTGCTTTCTTTTTCAATCCAAGCAATGCTCTTCCATGGCCCATGGATAAAGCGCCTTTAGACAGCATTTCCTGAACGGGCTCCGGAAGCTGCAGCAAACGGACAAAGTTGGCAATATGAGGCCTGCTTTTTCCTACCCTGCCAGCCAGTTCTTCCTGTGTAAGCTTAAGGTGCTCCATCAGTTTTTGATAAGCCTGCGCTTCTTCGATCGGATTCAGATCTTGGCGCTGCAGATTCTCGATGAGGGCGATCTCCATCATCTTTTGTTCCGTAAAATCACGGATGATGACAGGCATTGTTTTCAGCCCTGCTTCTTTCGCTGCCCTGAAACGGCGTTCACCTACTACAATCTCATAGCCTTTTATGCTTTTTCTTGCGATTATAGGCTGAAGAACTCCGTGCTCCTTAATAGAGTCCCTCAATTCTGCAATGGCAGATTCATTAAACACTTTCCTCGGTTGATAGGGGTTGGGGCGTAAATCCTTTACGTTAATTTCAGTAACAGCATCCTCTTTATCAAGTTCTGTACCCGGAAAGAATGCATTAATTCCTTTACCTAACCCTTTCGCCACTGCCAATCACTTCCTTCGCTAATTCTAAATAAACCTCTGCACCTCTGGATTTAGGGTCGTAAATAATAATCGGTTTTCCATGGCTTGGCGCTTCAGAAAGACGAACGTTCCTTGGGATAATGGTGGTATAGACTTTATCCTGAAAGTATTTTTTCACTTCTTCAATAACCTGGATTCCTAAATTAGTTCTGGCATCAAGCATCGTCAAAAGCACACCGTCAATCGTAAGGTCCGTGTTCAAATGCTTCTGCACAAGCCGGACGGTGTTTAACAGCTGGCTCAGACCTTCCAGTGCATAGTATTCACATTGCACTGGGATGAGCACTGCATCCGCTGCTGTAAGTGAGTTAATCGTCAGCAATCCCAATGAGGGAGGACAGTCGATGATGATGAAATCATATTGGCTGCTGACCGAAGAAAGAGCTCTTTTCAGTCTTACTTCCCTTGATATCGTAGGCACCAGCTCAATTTCTGCACCGGCCAGCTGTATCGTAGAGGGTAATATATGTAATCCTTCACAAATCGTTTCTAAAATGATGTCCTTCACTTCTGCATCGTCAACAAGCACGTTATAAATACATTGATCAATATCGCCTTTGTCAACTCCCACACCGCTCGTAGCATTTCCCTGCGGGTCTATATCAACAAGTAAAACCTTTTTGCCGAAATAAGCCAGACATGCTCCGAGGTTCACGGATGTAGTTGTTTTTCCAACACCACCCTTTTGATTGGCAATTGCAATGGTTTTAGCCACGATGACACCTACCTCAATTCTTTACGAGAGTTCATTTCCTTTATCATATCATGAAATTCTTCTTTTTCTTACGGAAATCTATGAAAAATGACAGAAAAGATTTTTCATAGAGAACATAATAAAAAGCCCTTTTCACATGATGGAAAAGGGCTTTTTATGCTATTTTTTCGGAATCCGAATCGTGAACTGATAAAATTCCTCATGATCCTCTTCTTCTGTGTTGATCGTGAGTCCGCTCTTTAGAACCATATCTACCGATTGACGGACGGTATTAATGGCAAGCCGAGTATCCTTACTGAATGATTTCCTCTTTGCAGCAGGTTTCTTCTCGGCCATCTCTCCTTCAATCATCCGTTTAACACGTTCTTCTGTTTGTTTGACGTTCAGATGCTTTTCTATGATTTCCTGAAGAATTGCTTCCTGTTTATCTGGAGATTTTAGAATGATGAGAGCTCGTGCATGTCTCTCTGTGATCTGCTTCAGCAATAATGCATCCTGGATTGGCTGGGGAAGTTTAAGCAGACGGAGCTTGTTGGCGACCGTAGATTGCCCTTTTCCAAGTTTTTGAGCAAGGCTCTCCTGGGTAAGGCCATGGATCTCAAGAAGCTTCGCATAGGCCATAGCTTCCTCAATAGCGGTAAGCTCTTCTCTCTGTAGATTCTCGATCAGTGCGACCGAGGCTGTCTGCGAGTCATCAAATTCCTTTATAATAGCCGGAATGGTCTCCCAGCCCAGTTTTTGTACTGCTCTCCACCGCCGCTCTCCGGCGATGATTTCATAGGATCGTTCCCCCGATGGCCGGACAACAATCGGCTGGATGATTCCATGGGTCTCAATAGTTTGTGATAACTCTTCAATTCTTTCATCTATGAAAACGGTACGAGGCTGAAATTGATTCGGATGGATATCTTTTACCTGGAGTTGCAGTATTTCTTCATTTTCGTTTTTCTCTTCAGCTTCAGCTGTCTGATTTTTTTCACCGATGCCGAATAAGCGTGAAAAAGGATGTTTCATATGAATGACACCACCTTTTGTTATCTATCTTAGATTTTCGCTCTGTCCATCAGTATTCCTGCCAGATTTTGAAATTTCTTTGCCTCGCCGGCATATGTAGGCCAGATGTTTCACGTGAAACATTTGGCTCATGTTCAGGAAAGAGGATTCTTATTTGGCGTCCCAGGCTTCCTCGGATATTTTTTGGGAGTGTTCTTTTGTTTATCAACAAGCACGATGTATCGGTCACTGTTCTCTTCAGGGAGCTTAAAGGAATAAACATCCTTTACGCTTCCTCCGAGCATTTGAACAGCTTTTTTGCTGTCCTTCATTTCATCCGGCAGCTGTGAGCCTTTCATGGCTAAGAAATGGCCGCCCTTTTTAACAAGAGGAAGGCATAACTCACTGAGGACCGACATCCTGGCTACCGCACGGGCCATAACAAGATCATAGACCTCTCTTGTCTCAGGACGGTGTCCGAACGTCTCTGCACGGTCATGATAGAGTGAAACGTCCGTTAACTCCAATTTTGTTGAAAGATGCTCTAAGAATGTGATTCTCTTTTGCAATGAATCGCAGATAGAAAGCTTGATCTGAGGGAAACAGATTTTTAGCGGAATACCCGGGAAACCAGCTCCGGCACCGACATCACATACAGAGATTTCCTGATTAAAATCGAAATAGAAAGCGGCTGATAACGAATCATAAAAGTGCTTTAAGTATACTTCTTCCTTATCCGTAATGGCCGTTAAGTTCATTTTTTCATTCCATTCGACCAGGATACGAAAATAATCTTCAAACTGCTGGAGCTGGCGGGGGGAAAGGTTGATTCCCTTCTCTGCCAGCTTCTCTTGAAAGGTTGTAATATTCATTTCTTCCTCCAAAACTTAACGTGCAAGCTTAGCTAGTTTTCCTTGCTCCAGGTAAACAAGCAAGATCGAAATATCCGCAGGGTTTACTCCTGACACCCTTGATGCCTGTCCTACAGAGAGGGGACGGACTTCCAGCAGCTTTTGTTTGGCTTCGGTTGCCAATCCGTTGATTGCTCCGTAATCAAGGTCAGCCGGCAGCTTTTTATTCTCCATCTTTCTCATTCGGTCAACCTGTGCAAGCTGTTTATCGATATAGCCAGCATATTTTACCTGGATTTCTACCTGCTCCGCGATCACTTCATCTACAGGAGTTTCAGATGGATGGATTTGAGCAATGACATCATACGTAATCTCCGGTCTTTTAAGGAGAGTCGCTGCAGTCATCGGTTCTTTAAGAGGGGAACTTTTTGCCCCTTCAAGAATATCCTGAACTTCAGGAGACGGTTTGACTGTGACATGCTCCAAACGCTCAATTTCCTGTTTGATCTTTTCTTTCTTTTCTACAAAACGGTCATAACGCTCTTGAGGAATTAATCCAATCTCATATCCTTTTTCCGTCAATCTTAAATCTGCATTATCATGACGGAGAAGCAAACGGTATTCAGCACGTGAGGTAAGGAGACGGTAAGGCTCGTTCGTCCCTTTAGTGATCAGGTCATCAATGAGTACACCGATGTAAGCTTCGGATCGATCAAGAACAAGCGGTTCTTTGTTTTGCACTTTTAGAGCAGCATTGATCCCAGCCATAACACCTTGCCCGGCAGCTTCTTCATAGCCGCTCGTTCCGTTTAGCTGACCGGCAGTGAAAAGCCCTTCGACGTTCTTTGTTTCCAGTGTTGGCCACAGCTGAGTCGGTACGATGGCATCATATTCAATCGCATAGCCTGCACGCATTAATTCGGCTTTTTCCAATCCTGGAATGGTGGAAAGAATTTTGCGCTGAACATCCTCAGGCAAGCTTGTAGAAAGCCCCTGTACATACACTTCTTCCGTATTTCTTCCCTCAGGCTCTAAAAAGATCTGATGGCGTGGCTTGTCATTAAAGCGCACGATCTTATCTTCAATAGACGGACAATAGCGTGGTCCGGTACCTTCAATCATCCCTGAATACATCGGAGACCGATGAAGGTTGCCATTGATGAGCTCATGTGTCTCTGGACTTGTATAGGTCAGCCAGCACGGAAGCTGGTCTGTAATATACTTCGTTGTCTCATAAGAAAAAGCACGGGGTACTTCATCACCAGGTTGAATTTCCGTCACGGAATAATCGATGGTATTGCTGTTCACACGCGGAGGAGTCCCCGTTTTGAATCTCACCATTTGAAAACCGAGCTCTTGAAGATGGTAAGACAGATTAACCGATGGCTGCATGTTATTCGGTCCGCTCTCATAGGACAACTCACCGATAATAATCTTTCCTCTTAAGTAGGTTCCAGTAGTCAGAACAACAGCAGAAGCATGATATTCTGCTCCGGTTTTCGTAACGACTCCCTTGCAAACGCCGTCCTCGATCAAAAGGCGTTCCACCATACCTTGCCTTAAAGTAAGATTCTCCGTGTTTTCCATCGTTTTTTTCATTTCATTCTGATACATGAATTTGTCGGCCTGCGCGCGCAAAGCACGGACAGCCGGGCCTTTGCCTGTATTCAGCATCCTCATTTGAATGTGTGTTTTATCAATATTTCTGGCCATTTCTCCGCCAAGAGCATCGAGCTCACGGACGACGATCCCTTTGGCAGGTCCGCCGACTGAAGGATTGCATGGCATATAGGCAATGGTGTCTAAGTTAAGGGTTAAACAAAGAGTTTCTGCCCCCATCCTTGCTGAAGCAAGTGCGGCTTCCACTCCTGCGTGGCCTGCTCCGACAACAATGACATCGAATCGGCCTGCATCATATCCCATTTTTCTTCCTCCTTTATTTCCCTAAACAGAACTGGGAGAACAATTGGTCAATTAAACTTTCGGAGACCGTATCTCCGATGATCTCACCGAGGATCTCCCAAGCCCGTGTAATATCAATCTGAACCATATCGACCGGCAGGTTAAGTTCAATTCCGTTTAACGCTTCATTTATATGGTGTATGGTTTGCTGCAGCAGGGCGATGTGCCTTGAATTGGACACGTATGTTATATCCTGTGACTCTATGCCCCCTTGGAAGAACAATTGAGCGATGCCTTCTTCAAGCAAATCAATCCCTTCTTCGTGAAGAAGAGACGTGGTGATCACAGGGTGCCGTCCTGCCAATTCTTTCACGCGGTTCATATCTATTTCTTGTTCAAGGTCTGTTTTGTTGACGATCACAATCACATCTAGCCCTTTAACGGCTTCAAACAGATTCTCATCTTCCTGAGACAAAGGTTCGTTATTATTGACAACAAGTAAAATAAGATCTGATTCCTTAAGGACTTTGCGTGATTTTTCAACGCCGATTCGTTCGACGATATCTTCTGTTTCACGAATTCCTGCGGTATCAACGAGTCGAAGGGGAACTCCTCTTACATTCACGTATTCCTCTATGACATCACGGGTCGTTCCTGCAACATCAGTCACGATCGCTTTGTTTTCATGAACGAGCGCATTCATCAGTGACGATTTTCCAACATTGGGCCGCCCGATAATCGCGGTAGAAAGGCCTTCACGCAAAATTTTCCCTTGCTGCGCCGTAGTCAGTATCTTATCTACTTCCCGTTTGACATACGTCAATTTTTCGTTCAGAAGGGAATGAGTCATTTCCTCTGCATCATATTCGGGATAGTCAATGTTCACTTCCACATGTGCAATGGTCTCAAGCAGCGTCTGTCTGAGCTTGCCGACCAGCTTGGACAAGCGCCCTTCCATTTGATTAAGCGCCACGTTCATCGCCCGATCTGTTTTTGCACGGATTAAATCCATTACCGCTTCTGCCTGTGACAGGTCGATCCTGCCGTTTAAAAAAGCGCGCTTTGTAAATTCGCCGGGTTCAGCCAATCTCGCTCCATTGTTAAGCACGAGCTGAAGTACACGGTTTACGGAGACGATCCCCCCGTGGCAGTTAATTTCAACCACATCTTCCCTCGTAAACGTCCGGGGACCTTTCATGATTGACACCATCACTTCCTCGACAGCTTCTCCCGTCTTTGGTTCGATCAGCTTGCCGTAATGAATCGTATGTGACTCCACTTCCTTGAGACTCTTTTTCCCTATATAAATGGAATCGGCAATCTGAATTGCCTCACTGCCGCTCAATCGCACAATAGCGATCGCTCCTTCACCCATTGGTGTGGAAATCGCCGTGATTGTATCGTATTCCATCCTTCTCACCTCTCTTTGAAACCAAAACATATTGTATCTATAGTATTATTTCCTTTATTTGCGTTTCTAACATATCCACAGTGGATAACTCTTCTGAAATAACAGGCATAATTATCCACAATACCTTTTAGTTTAACCCAGCTGGGATATAAAAGGCAATGAAAAAAGCCGGGGGTCATTGTTAAATTTGCGTGGTGTTTTTCCTATTTAACCCGGGATCCAGCTACCAGAGCCTCGAGGCTGTTTCGCCTTCGAGCAGAAAACAAGTACGTTTTATGCTTAAAGCCTCCAACGCTTGTCGGCTCTAAACGGTCATTTCAGCTTTTCCAACTAAAAAACCCCGGGCAGCAGCCCGGAGCATTCATTTACTTCTTGGCGGGGCGGATGATGACCTTGCGGAATGGCTCTGCCCCTTCAGAAGTGGTTTCTATTTTTTTATTATTTCGAAGTGCCATATGTATGGCCTTTCTTTCGTTGGAAGGCATTGGTTCGAGTGCTACGCCTTTCCCTGTCGCCGCCACTTTCTGGGCCATATGGAGAGCCAGGCGTTCGAGAGATTCCCGGCGGCGTTCTCTGTAATTTTCGGCATCAATAATGATACGAAGATAGCGGCTCGAATGGTTGTTGGCTACTAGATTAGTCAAATATTGAAGAGAGTTGAGGGTCTGTCCCCTTTTTCCGATCAAAATGGCAATCTTTTCGCCCGATAATTCCAGGATGATTTCTTCCCGCGTTTCTTTCAGTGAAATGGTAACAGGCACACCCATTTTCTCGGTGACTTCCTGTAAAAAAGCAACAGCCAGCTTTACCGGATCTGGTTTAAGAGAAACTTCTACTAAAGCCGGTTTTCCGCCAAAACCTAAAAATCCTTTTTTAGATTCTTCAAGAACTTTTACCTCAACCTGTTCTTTAGAAGCCTGAAGCTCGGCCAATGCTGTTGAAACTGCTTCTTCTACTGTTTTTCCCGTTACCTTAATCTGTTTCACTTTTTAGCTCCCCTATCAATTTCTTTTTTCTTATTCTTGTTCGGGGCTGTAATAAAATAAGTCTGTACAATCATAAATAAGTTACCAATTACCCAATACAGAGATAACGCTGCAGGGAAATTGATCGCAAATACAACAATCATGACCGGCATGATATAAAGAAGCATTTTCATTTGCGGGTTCGGGTTATCTGTGCCGCCCATCATAATCTTTTGCTGAAGGAACGTTGTAATTCCCGCTACAACAGGCAAAATGTAATAAGGATCGTGCACTCCCAGATCGAACCATAGGAAGCTGTGATTCTTAATTTCCTGAGTACGCATGATCGCATGGTAGAAACCAAGCAGGATCGGCATCTGGATCAGCAATGGAAGACAGCCTGCCAGCGGATTCACTCCCTGGGATTGGAACAGCTGCATGGTTTCCTGCTGAAGTTTTTGCTGTGTGTTTGCATCCTTGGAGCTATACTTCTCGCGCAATTTTTGAAGCTCCGGCTGGATCGCTTGCATCGCTTTTGAACTTCTTGTCTGCTGAATCATTAACGGCAGTAAAGCCAATCGAATAAGAATCGTTACAACGACAATGGACAGTCCATAATTGTTACCCATCATCTCAGCGAAGGTTGTGATCACCCATGACAGCGGATAAACAAAGTACTCGTCCCAAAATCCCGTACTTTTTGAGGTAATTGGCGTATTTGTCGAGCTACAGCCAGCTAACAATACCATTAAACTGACCAGGGCAAACGTAATTCCTAATTTCTTTCGCACTCCTCATCCTCCTTAAAGCGTTGTTTCTTTATTTTCGGCGATTCTTTCTTTCAGGCACAGGGTCAATTCCGCCTGGATGGAAAGGATGGCATTTTAATATACGTTTAAAAGTCAGCCAGGTTCCTTTAATTGCACCAAATCGCTGAATTGCTTCAATTCCATAAGTCGAACATGTGGGGTAAAACCGGCAAGCAGGCGGCGTCATTGGGGAAATAAATCGCTGGTAAAAACGGATGATCAAAACGAAGAGCCGTTTCATTTACGCCTTCCCTTAGACTGTCTGATCGAACCGGCTCGCTGCAATACGTGCAGAAGGCTTTTTTCCATCTCAGAAAAATCCATGTCTGCTGTTGGATTTCTGGCAATAATGATGTAATCCCTTCCGGATAGGATCTCTCCTTCATGTTTCATGAAGATCTCCTTGACCACACGTTTTATCCTGTTCCGGGTCACCGCATTACCGACCCGCTTGCTGACAGATAATCCAAGCCGCAAATGGGACTGATCGCTTTTTTCCAGCGCATATATAACAAATTGGCGATTGGCAGACGATTTTCCTCTTTTAAATACTTCTTGAAATTCTTCGTTTTTCTTAATGCGCTTTTTCTTTTCCATCCGGCAACACTCCACCTGGATCTGATACGACTAATTTATTTTTTAAAAACGTTTAACTATAACAGTATGAGTTACTTATTCTAATCTAAACCGATTTCTGCTATTCCTATATCAGAAAAAAGACCACTGATGTCAGTGGCCTATGCAGATAATACTTTTCTTCCTTTTTGGCGGCGGCGAGCAAGAACTTTACGGCCGTTCTTAGTTGCCATACGCGCACGAAAACCATGTACTTTCTTACGTTTACGGTTATTTGGTTGGAACGTTGGTTTCATAATATATTACACCTCCCTGAGGATATCTCTAAAAAAGACAGTCTAAGTAAGTATAAGGATGCTTACCTTGATTTGTCAAGTCTTCATCAAATTTATTTAAAAAAACACCAGAACGGCAAAATGAAACACTTCCTCTGATCCGAACCGCAATTTTCGTTTTCTTCCCCCTTGTGGATACTTTTTTCGACACGATTTTCATTATCCACACCCTTTATCGACAAGTTTTACACAAAATCTAGTGCTGTGGACAACGTTGATACACAAGTTGTAGGGGTTGTGGATAAGTACGAAAAACACATTGCAATCATGGGCTTTATTTGTTATGATTGTTGTGTTTTAACTCGTTGATAACTTCATGTGACAATGTTTTTATCCACAGTGTGTGGATAAAGTTGTGGACAGTTTAAAATTGATGTTTATAAGGTGGTCCACATCCTCTGCATGACTTACCTTATACTGATTTTCTACTATATTAATAGATTGTGTGCTTTTGCTGTGAATAGTATATTTATTCGATTATATACATATCGCTGTACAAGCCTTAAACAGCATCGAGCGATTTGTAAAAAGTACACCTATAAGCCTCAAGATGAACCTTATCCTCGACGGCCATTTTATGATTCGAACATCCATTCCGATTTGATTCATGAAAATTGCTTTCGATTATCTTGAGGTTTTCTTTCGCGCTGTCTTTAAGATGCAAGCAGGAAGTAAGCAAGGAAGAAGGAGCTTCGTTTATATAAATTTACTTAGGAGGGACAGTTGGTGGAGAATATTAATGACCTATGGAACAAAGCACTAGCTGCCATGGAAAAGAAGGTCAGCAAGCCCAGCTTTGAGACATGGTTGAAATCCACAGCGGCACATGCACTGCAAAATGATACGCTTGTCATTACTGCGCCGAACGAGTTTGCCCGTGACTGGCTGGAATCCCGTTATTCCACCCTGATCTCGGAAACTCTTCAGGACGTAACCGGTGCTGCCCTGGATGTCAAATTCATTATTCCTCAAAATCAGATGGAAGAAGAAGTTGACTTTGAAAAAGTGTTAAAGAAAACACAAAAAGTAAACGTGGACCAGCACGAAGAAGTAGCACAAAGCATGCTGAACCCAAAGTATACATTTGACCGATTCGTTATCGGATCTGGGAACAGATTTGCTCATGCCGCTTCTCTTGCAGTAGCCGAAGCGCCTGCCAAAGCCTATAATCCACTATTCATCTATGGAGGCGTCGGTTTGGGAAAAACCCACTTGATGCATGCGATCGGACATTATGTGATCGACCATAAACCAAATGCCAAAGTGGCTTATTTATCATCCGAAAAGTTTACAAATGAATTCATTAACTCGATCCGTGACAATAAAACTGTCGAATTTAGAAATAAATTCAGGAGTGTTGACGTTCTATTGATTGATGATATTCAATTTTTGGCGGGAAAAGAACAGACGCAGGAAGAATTTTTCCATACGTTCAATGCTCTTCATGAGGAAAGCAAGCAAATTGTGATTTCCAGTGACCGTCCTCCAAAAGAGATTCCGACATTAGAGGATAGGCTTCGTTCCCGTTTCGAATGGGGGCTGATTACCGATATTACCCCGCCGGATCTTGAAACGAGGATTGCGATTCTGCGTAAAAAAGCGAAGGCTGAAGGATTGGACATTCCAAACGAGGTCATGCTTTATATCGCCAACCAGATTGACACCAACATTCGTGAGCTGGAAGGTGCTTTGATCCGCGTGGTCGCCTATTCTTCTCTCATAAATCAGGATATGAATGCCGACCTGGCGGCAGAAGCATTGAAGGACATCATTCCTTCCTCTAAACCGCGGATGATCACCATCCATCACATCCAAGAGATTGTAGGCAGGCATTACAATGTAAAACTCGAAGATTTCACAGCCAAAAAGCGGACGAAATCTGTTGCCTTTCCTCGTCAGATCGCCATGTATCTAGCCAGGGAGCTTACTGACAATTCGCTGCCCAAGATCGGCGAAGAATTTGGTGGAAGAGACCATACGACGGTCCTGCATGCCCATGAGAAAATTTCGAACTTAATGGTTTCTGACCAGCAGCTGCAAAAGAATATCAAGGAAATTCACGATCAGTTAAAATCGTAGTACAGCTTCTCGCGCTGTGAATCCTGTGAATAACCGGTACTTGCTTATACACAGTCTGTCCACATGTGGATAGGCTGTTATTCCTTTAACTTTTCGCAGTTATCCACAATTTCACAGGCCCTACTATTACTACGACGATTTTTTATTTAAAAAAATAAATAATATAACTCAATTCCAAAAAATTAAATGTTCAGGGGGATGATCATGAGATTTCAAATTAACCGAAGCCAGCTTATTGAAGGTGTTCAAGACGTAATGAAAGCCGTTTCTTCACGAACTACGATTCCAATTTTGACAGGGATTAAAATGGTCGTACATAGTGAAGGAATGACATTAACCGGCAGTGATTCCGATATTTCCATTGAACGACTGATTCCTATGGAAGAGAACGGTGAAGTGAATCTGGAAGTACAAACACCTGGAAGTATCGTGCTGCAAGCGAGATACTTCTCTGAAATCGTTAAAAAACTGCCGAACGATACGGTCGAGATTGAAGTGGGAGAACGTTTCGAAACAAAACTTCGTTCAGGAGCATCCGAGTTCAGCCTGGTCGGCCTGGATCCTGAAGAATATCCGCGCCTACCTCAGATCGAAGAACAAAATGTATTCAGTATTCAAGGAGATCTGCTTCGCCAAATTATCCGTCAAACTGTCTTTGCGGTGTCCACGTCAGAAACACGTCCTATATTAACCGGGGTGAACATCAAACTGGAGGATGGTGTTCTGACCTGCGTGGCAACAGACAGCCACCGCCTTGCACAACGCACAGCAAAAATCGAGAGCAACACGGAAGAGTTATCGTTCCGGAATGTAGTCATCCCAGGGAAAAGCCTCAATGAACTTTCTAAGATCGTCGAAGAATCCAGTGAGCTCGTTCAAATCGTTGTGACAGATAATCAAGTCCTATTTAAAACGAAGAATACACTGTTCTTCTCCCGTCTGCTTGACGGCAATTATCCGGATACAAGCAAGCTTCTTCCTAGTGAGAGCAAAACTACATTGGGATTATCCACAAAAGAGTTTCTTCAAGCGATCGACCGTGCTTCTCTTTTGGCGAGAGAAGGAAGAAACAATGTAGTCAAGCTCGCCACCCTGGATAACCAGACGGTCGAGATCTCTTCCAACTCGCCGGAAATCGGTAAGGTTTATGAGAACGTCATCACCGAATCTATGGAGGGAGAAGAGCTTAAAATTTCGTTCAACGCGAAATATATGATCGACGCCCTTAAAGCGATGGACTGTACAGAGATTAAAGTATTGTTTACCGGGGCGATGCGGCCGTTCCTGATCACACCGGTAGAAAACGAAACGGTTAAACAGCTCATCCTTCCTGTCAGAACGTATTAAGAACTAAAATAACGAATAAAAAAAGCTGCTGGTTTTGATCCGGCAGCTTTTATGCCTTTTCATAAAGAGGTTGAAATTGAAAATACTAGTGATAAAAGGGGTGTTAAGATGGAGACTGTAAAAATAACAACCGAATATATAACTTTGCAGCAGCTTTTAAAACACGTAGATGCCATCTCCAGCGGCGGAATGGTAAAATGGTATTTAGCAGAGAATGAAGTGCTGGTGAATGGAGAACCTGAAAACCGACGGGGAAGAAAGCTTTATGAAGGCGATGCGGTCACGGTTCCCGACTTAGGAGAATTCACTGTAGCGAGATAGATGGGGGTATCCCGTTGTATATTGAACAATTAAACGTTAGGAACTACCGAAATTATTCGTCCCAGGAGATTAACTTTGAAAATAAGGTAAACGTGTTTCTTGGTGAAAACGCACAGGGGAAAACGAATGTGATGGAGGCCATCTACGTGCTGGCAATGGCAAAATCCCACAGAACTCCCCGTGATAAAGAATTAATCTATTGGGACGAAGAATATGCTAAAATAGAAGGACGGGTTCAAAAAAGGACCGGACCATTCAGTTTAAGCCTGGTCATTTCGCAAAAAGGAAAAAAGGCAAAAGTCAATGGACTTGAACAGCGGAGGCTGACCGATTATATAGGGGCATTAAATGTCGTCATGTTTGCACCTGAGGATCTGAATCTTGTAAAAGGGAGTCCCCAGGTGCGACGTCGTTTTATTGATATGGAGATTGGGCAGGTCAACCCTGTTTACCTCCATTATCTGACCCAGTATCAAAAAGTCCTCGCTCAGCGCAACTCGCTGCTTCGGGATATGCAGCGAAGCCGTTCAAAGGAAAACGGAGTCATGCTGGACATTCTGACTGAACAAATGATTCAGTCGGCTGCAAGGGTAACGGAAAAACGCATGAGCTATATGAAACTGCTGCAAAGCTGGGCGGATCCGATCCATCACGGGATCAGCCGCGGGCTTGAAAAGCTGGAAGTTTTATATAAACCGACCATTGACGTATGTGAAGAGCAAGATTTGTCGAAAATGATAGAAGCTTATGAACAAAAGTTTGTTAAAATAAAAGATAGAGAAATAGAGCGAGGGACCTCTCTTTTCGGGCCGCACCGTGACGACCTGCTTTTCCATGTGAACGGAAAAGATGTACAGACGTTCGGTTCACAGGGCCAGCAGAGGACGACTGCGCTTTCGATTAAACTTGCAGAGATCGATCTTATTCATTCAGAAGTCGGCGAATATCCGCTGCTCCTGCTGGATGACGTTTTATCAGAGCTCGATGATTACCGGCAGTCTCATCTGCTGAACACGATTCAAGGCAAAGTACAGACGTTTGTAACAACTACGAGTGTGGAAGGTATTCATCATGAAACGCTGGAAAAGGCGGCAACGTACCATGTCGAACAAGGTGCGATTGAACGGATAAGGTGAGGTGAAACATGTTACTTCATATTGGCGAAGAAGCGGTGATCCAGCAAAGCGAGATTGTAGCGATTCTGGATTACCATGCACTTGAAAGCTCGGAATTAATGAACGCCTTTTTAAGGCATCACAAAGAAAAGAAAAGCATGGTCAATCTATGCGACACAAACCCAAAATCCGTCATCATCACAAAGGAACATGTTTATCTCTCCCCTTTATCCTCGGTTACACTGAAAAAACGGGCAGGAGAACGTATTGATTTTGCCCATAGCTGGTATTTAAAGTAACAGGCTTTATTTTTGAAATTGTTCCCGAAACCGAAATGTAGGTGAAGAAAAAATGACTACTGATCAAAAATTAGAACAGCATTATGATGAAAGCGATATTCAAGTATTAGAAGGCCTTGAGGCTGTCCGTAAACGTCCCGGAATGTACATCGGTTCCACGAACGTAAAAGGGCTGCACCACCTGGTGTGGGAAATCGTCGATAACGCGATCGATGAAGCATTGGCTGGCTACTGTGATGAGATTACAGTCACAGTGGAAAAAGATAACAGCATTACCGTCACCGATAATGGACGCGGTATTCCAGTCGGAATCCAAGAAAAAATGGGTCGTCCTGCTGTAGAGGTCATCATGACGGTGCTCCATGCCGGCGGTAAATTCGGCGGCGGCGGATATAAAGTATCCGGCGGGCTTCACGGGGTTGGTGCGTCCGTTGTTAACGCCCTTTCCAGTGAGATGGATGTTACCGTCCACCGAGACGGAAAAATTCATTATCAGCAGTATCACCGCGGTGTGCCGGCAGCCGACCTGGCTGTCATTGGAGAAACCGACAAACGCGGAACGATCATTCATTTCGTTCCGGACAAAGAAATATTTACGGAAACGACAGTTTATGATTTCGCGACCCTTTCTCAAAGAATCCGGGAGCTTGCCTACCTAAACCGCGGGATTAAAATCATCGCAAGGGATAAACGCGAGGAAGAACCGGTCGAACAGGAATACCATTATGAAGGCGGGATTAAATCCTATGTTGAACATATTAATCGTTCACGCGAACCCCTTCATGAGCCGATCTTCATCGAGGGAGAGAAAGAAGGCATCTCACTAGAAATCGCACTGCAGTATAACGACAGCTATACGAGCAACATCTATTCTTTTGCCAACAACATTAATACGCATGAAGGCGGAACGCACGAATCCGGTTTTAAAACCGCATTAACCCGCGTAATCAACGATTATGGGCGCCGAAACAACATGTTTAAAGACAGTGACACGAACTTGTCCGGTGATGATGTCCGTGAAGGCTTGACCGCCATCATCTCCATCAAGCATCCAGATCCCCAGTTCGAAGGGCAGACGAAAACGAAGCTTGGAAACTCCGAGGCGAGGACGATTACTGAATCTCTATTCTCTGAGCAGTTCTCCACCTTTATGCTGGAGAATCCGAACGTCGCCAAGCGTGTAGTGGAAAAAGGGATGATGGCGCTTCGCGCACGTGTCGCTGCCAAAAAAGCCCGCGAATTGACACGAAGGAAAAGCGCACTTGATGTTTCCTCTCTTCCTGGTAAATTGGCCGACTGTTCTTCAAAAGACGCCAGCGTATCCGAGCTTTACATCGTTGAGGGTGACTCAGCAGGCGGATCAGCCAAACAGGGACGTGACCGCCATTTCCAGGCGATTCTGCCATTGCGCGGTAAGATCATCAACGTTGAAAAAGCTCGCCTTGATAAAATCCTGTCGAACAACGAGATCAGAGCCATCATTACGGCACTGGGCACAGGAATTGGCGAAGATTTTGATATTTCAAAAGCAAGATACCATAAAATTATCATCATGACGGATGCCGATGTCGACGGCGCTCATATCCGCACCTTGCTATTAACGTTCTTCTACCGTTACATGAGGCCGATCATTGAGAATGGCTATATTTATATCGCTCAGCCTCCGCTCTATAAGATCCAGCAGGGCAAACGGATTGAGTACGCTTATAACGATAAAGAAATGGAAAGAATAATGAGTGAGATCCCGCAGACCCCGAAACCGGGCGTTCAGCGCTATAAAGGTCTCGGAGAAATGAACCCTGCCCAGCTTTGGGAGACGACCATGGATCCGGATACCCGCACGCTGCTGCAGGTAGAACTGAAAGATGCGATGGAAGCGGATGAAACCTTCGAAATTTTAATGGGGGATAAGGTAGAACCGCGCCGCGATTTCATTCAGGAAAACGCCCATTACGTCAAAAACTTGGATATTTAACAACAGTGGAAACAGGGCGCACCCCTGTTTCTCTTACCGTTTTTATAGATGTTATTTTTAAAGAAATGAGTGCCCCTTAAAAGAATTTCTTATGGATCATGCAGTAAATGGAGGTTAGAACTAATGTCTGAAGCAGATCAATCCCGGGTGAAGGAAATAAATATCAGCTCGGAAATGCGTACATCATTTATGGATTATGCCATGAGCGTTATTGTGAGCCGTGCTCTTCCCGATGTCCGTGACGGGCTGAAGCCTGTTCATAGACGGATTCTTTATGCGATGAACGATCTGGGCATGACCGCTGATAAAGCGTACAAAAAGTCAGCACGTATCGTAGGAGAGGTTATCGGTAAGTATCATCCGCACGGTGACTCTGCCGTTTATGAAACAATGGTTCGAATGGCGCAGGATTTCAACTATCGGCACATGCTGATCGACGGCCACGGAAACTTTGGATCCGTGGATGGGGATGCCGCTGCGGCTATGCGTTATACCGAAGCCAGAATGTCAAAAATCGCGATGGAACTCGTTCGTGATATCAACAAAGATACAATCGATTATAAGGATAACTACGACGGCTCCGAGCGTGAACCCGTCGTTATGCCTTCCCGTTTCCCGAACCTGCTGGTAAACGGTACTTCCGGGATTGCTGTAGGGATGGCAACCAATATCCCTCCTCATCATCTCGGTGAAGTCATCGATGGTATTCTTGAACTCAGCCGCAATCCTGACATCACTATTCCTGAGCTTATGGAATTCATTCCAGGTCCGGATTTCCCGACTGCTGGTGAAATTTTAGGGCGTGAAGGGATTCGAAAAGCTTATCAGACAGGCAGAGGCTCCATTATTATCCGTGCTAAAGCAGAAATTGAAGAACAACCAAACGGAAAAAGCACCATCATTGTTAATGAGATCCCATATCAGGTCAATAAAGCCCGCCTGATTGAAAAGATCGCGGAATTAGTCAGAGATAAAAAGATCGACGGCATCACCGATCTGCGCGACGAGTCAGACCGCAACGGAATGCGTATTGTAATCGAAGTGCGCCGTGATGCGAATGCCAATGTTCTTTTAAATAACTTATATAAACAGACCGCACTGCAAACCAGCTTTGGTATAAATATGCTGGCATTGGTGGACGGCCAGCCGAAAGTGTTGAACCTTAAAGAATGTCTGCATTATTACTTGAAACATCAGCAGGTCATCATCCGCAGAAGAACCGAGTTCGATCTTCGCAAGGCAGAAGCCCGTGCTCACATCCTCGAAGGATTAAGAATTGCGCTGGATCATCTTGATGAAGTCATCGCCCTTATCCGTTCTTCAAGAACAACAGAAATTGCGAGAGACGGCTTGATGGAGAAATTCTCTCTAAGCTACGAGCAGGCTCAAGCGATCCTGGAAATGAGACTGCAGCGTTTGACCGGCCTGGAGCGGGACAAGATTGAAAATGAGTATAAAGAACTCGTCGCTCTTATCGCCGAGCTGAAAGCCATCTTGGCAGATGAGGAAAAGATTCTCGAAATCATTCGTGAAGAGCTCATCGAGATTAAAGATCGCTTCAGCGATGAACGCCGTACGAACATTACGGTCGGCTTTGACATGATCGAGGATGAAGACCTCATTCCAAGAACAAACGTCGTCATTACATTGACGAACAAAGGATACATCAAGCGGCTTCCTATCTCTACCTATCGTTCACAGCGGCGCGGTGGCCGCGGGATACAAGGGATGGGAACAGGTGAAGATGATTTCGTGGAACATCTCTTTACGACAAACTCTCATAACACGATCCTCTTCTTTACGAATAAAGGGAAGGTATACCGTCTGAAAGGTTATGAGATTCCTGAGATGAGCAGAACGGCGAAAGGAATTCCAATCGTCAATATGCTTCAAGTTGAACGTGAAGAGACGATTTCTGCTGTCATTCCTGTGGAAGAATTCGAGGATACATGGTACCTCAACTTTATGACAAGACATGGGATCACTAAGCGTTCTCCGCTTTCTCAGTTTGCGAATATCCGAAAAGGCGGACTGTTTGCCATCACCTTGCGTGAAGATGATGAGCTGATGGGCGTTAAACTGACAGACGGCAGCAAGGATATTATCGTCGGAACGAGCCAGGGAATGGCGATTCGCTATAAAGAGGACGATGTACGGTCCATGGGCCGTACAGCTGCAGGGGTAAAAGCGGTAACTCTCGGCGAAGATGATTATGTCGTCGGTATGGAAGTGCTTGATGAAACACAGGATGTACTGATTGTTACGAAAAAAGGGTACGGCAAACGTACTCCAATGGAAGAATACCGACTGCAGTCACGCGGCGGTAAAGGAATCAAGACATGTAACATCACCGACCGGAACGGTGCGATCATCGCTCTTAAAACGGTAACGGATGAGGAAGATCTCATGATTATTACCGCGGACGGTATCTTGATCCGTATGAACGTGTCCGGAATATCATCCATGGGAAGAAATACTCAAGGTGTGAAATTAATCTCTATGCATGAAGGCAACCATGTAGCCACGGTAGCCGTTGTAGAAAAAGAGATCGAAGAAGATCTGGAAGAAGGTTCAGAAGATGAAACAGATGCCCCGGAAGCCACTGAGGCACCTGAAGAATCTTCAAATGAAAACGACACAGAAGAATAGGTTTGATAAAAAGAGGAAAATAATCATATATTTTCCTCTTTTTTATATGTAAAATGAAAGGGATTTCAGTTTAAATGAAGTGGGGAACCATGATGATCATTCATTCTTCGGCGGCTCGAGCCGGCCAAGTCCTGGCTGCCGATCTATTCGGCCGCACCAATCATCCTATGATTAGAAAGAACACCGTCCTGACTGCTGAGCACCTGGACATTTTATCTTTATTCATAATCAAAGAGATCGAAATTCTCTCTGACACATCCGATAAAAAACAGGCAGCCGATCCAAATTCTCAAAAAAGCCAGTTAACACCAGATAACCCATCAAAGATGCACAGCCATTTTCTAACGCTGTATAAGGAAGCTGTAAAGCAGTATAAAGTACTGTTTACCAACTGGGAAGCCGGCGCTCCAATCGATGCGCTTTCTTTAAGGAAAGCTATCGTCCACGTTGTGGAAAAAGGGATGGATCACCCGGGAGAAATATCAAACATGCAGCAAATAACAAACAGAGACGATTACCTGGCGTATCATGCTGTGTCTTTGGCTGTATTCAGTGCTTTCATCGCCAGAAGACTTGGATATCCAAGGGGAGAATGCCTCCAGATCGGTATGGCCGGTGCGCTGTGCGACTGCGGCATGTCCAGAATATCTCCGGCGATCTTAAAGAAAAAAGGTCCATTAAATCCTCAAGAGCTTAAAGAAATGAAGCAGCATTCCATTCATGGTTATAACTTGCTTAAAAAATTGCCTGCGATAAAAGAAGGTGTTCTTCTCGGGGTCCTGCAGCATCATGAACGTGAGGACGGTAGCGGCTATCCGCTCAAGGTCCCAGGTAGCAAGCTTCATCCCTACAGCCGCATCCTTGCCGTGGCGGATGTCTATATTGCCATGACCTCGGAAAGATCTTATCGGACAAAACTAAGCCCATTCAAAGTTATCGAATTAATGATGAAAGACCAATTCGGCCAGTTTGATCCTGGTATTATTCGGGTGATTACTGATGGACTCACTATATTTTCAGCCGGCAGCAAAGTAAGACTGTCGAACGGCCAGATTGGATTAATCGTTTTTAAGGAGGATTCATATCCTACAAGACCAATCGTTCAGCTTCATCAATCGGAGGATATTATCTCCTTAATGGAACGTAAGGATCTTTATATTGAAGAAACGCTTTATTATTAAAGGAATACAAGGGCATTCTGCGAGGGCAGAAGGTCTTTTTTTATGTTTACACTTTTTTATCAAAAAAATACTTGCAAAACACATATTATAATGGTATATTTATTTAGCTTCTTGTTTCGCCTGTTTTATCGGCAAACTCCTAAAAAAACTTTTTCAGGAAAATGGTTGACTTAATAGATACTAGTATGGTATTCTAATAAAGTCGCCAAAACG
>NZ_JBDPNU010000018.1:0-49132 GCF_050468105.1 Fictibacillus sp. NRS-1165 | reverse complement strand
ATTTTAGTCCCATGTTACAACGAAACGGGTATTATAGAAACTTCGATTGAGAGCATGAAATCATTATCTTATTCTGAATTGGAGATCATTTACATTAATGACGGTTCAACCGATGATACAATGATGTATCTGAATAAATTGCTACAGTTGACACCATGTTCAATGACTCCGCACGGAAAGCTGTCTTATGAAAAAGTCAAGGGATTATATCAATCCGGACTTTACCCTAACATCTACGTGATCGATAAGATGAATGGCGGAAAAGCGGACGCTTTAAATGCCGGGATTGAATATTGCAATAACGAGGTTATTATCACATTGGACGCAGACACTATTTTGGAAGATGATGCGTTATCTGCTGTCAACGATGCTTTTAGAGATGAAGATGTTGTTGCTGCCGGCGGGATGGTACATGTTTTGCAAACAAAAACAGATCATCCTAAGAACCGCTTGTCTTTACTTTATGCTAACATTCTAGTACGAGTTCAAGTTTTGGATTTCCTAAAAGCATTCTACATTTCAAAATTGTCTCTTGTACGCTTTAAAGGTTTGGCTGTTATATCAGGAGCATTTGGGATTTTTAGAAAACAAGTATTACATGATGTGGGTGGCTACCGAAAAACAATTGGTGAAGACACTGACATCACCTTGCGTATTCAAAGACACATAGCGAAACATAAAAATATGAGGATTAGTTTTATAGCAAATGCTGTCGGTTATACCGAATTACCTGAAACATGGAAGGATTTATTCAAGCAACGTTTACGTTGGCAAAAAGCATATATTGACTGCATTATTCATTTCCGATCCTTCTTTGGAAAAACTATATTTACTAAACCCGTTTCCTTTTTTTATATATTTGAGTCGTTTCTAGTAGGCACCCTTACTTCTTATATAATGACAGGTGTATTTATAGCAAATATGATATACGATCCTCATCAATCCTATTTTTATTACGTGTTTTTTTATTTGTTTTGGATTTTTTTCTTTGGATTAATTTACGACTTAGTAGCGATTGGGATAGCAAAGCATTACGGATATTCATTTGGAATAAAAGATAGTTTCAGGTTATTATCCGCCATCCTTTTTGATATTTTAGTCTATCGATTTGTAACGATGTACTTTGTAATGTATGGTAGTATCTCTTATTTCTTCAATAAAAAATGGAACAAAGTTGCTCGCACGGGGCGAAAATATTACGAGAAAGATTCTGAAACTGTTGCATAATCACGAACCTAATTTCAAAATATAATGCAACAAAAACGGCTATACAGTGGGGGACATGTTAATGGGCAAAAAAGTTCTGCTTTTTATTATTACCTTTTTTACAGTAGCAATTTTAGGGGCTGGCAGTTATGCATTTCAATATGCAACGTCGACTGCATCAAGCATTACAGAAGAGATCGACAATCACAGTAATCAAAAATTTAAAGATCGTTTGGAAAATATCAGCTTAAAAAATGGTGATCCGATATCTGTTCTGATTATGGGAATTGATAAACCAGTAGGTGAAGAACGCGGCCGGTCAGATTCATTGGTTTTATTAACACTTAATCCTCATTCCAAATCAATGCAGATGGTTAGTATCCCTCGCGATACGTATACAAAGATAAAAGGACCTGCTGAAGACAAAATCAACTCCGCTTATCATGAGGGAGGGACAGAGATGACTATTTCTTCTGTTGAAAATCTCTTTGATGTCCCTGTTGATTATTTTGTAAAAGTAAACATGAAAAGCTTTAAACAAATTGTTGATGCAGTAGGAGGAGTAGATGTAAATAATGATTTGAATTTCACTTTTCGCAACATTGACTACCCAAAAGGCCATCTTCATTTAAATGGTAAAGAAGCTTTACTATATTCTCGTATGAGAAAGGTTGACCCACGAGGTGACTTCGGACGGCAAAAACGTCAACGTCAAGTAATGGAAGCTGTAATCGATAAAGGAGCGAGTATATCCTCTGTTACGAAATATGGTGAAATGCTCAAAGTTGTTCAAAATAATGTTAAAACAAACATGAACTTTTATGATATGTGGAAGATCCAATCCAATTATAAAGACGCTCGAGAAAATATAGAGCAGCACAAACTTAAAGGATCAGATAAAACGATAAAGGGTACTTACTATTATATACCAGACAAGAAAGATCTTCGTATAATTTCTAATAGCCTGAAAAAACATCTGGAGATGAATGATCATCATGTATAACAGATTCAAGAGGTACAACACGGGGATTCACTTTGGACGATTTCCCAGCTATATAGGGTAACGATAAATCAAATTGTATCCGCTAACTAATTGGAAAACCGTAATAAATTGGTCGTTGAGATGGGGCTGGTCATTTGGCGCATGCAAGTAGTCCCTGATTTAAATCAGGCTTGATACATTTGCTTTTTTCTCAAATCCGAGAAATGAGCGATTGTCGAAACAAAACCTAGCCATCTAAATAAAGTTTTAATATTATTTAATATTTCTTTGTAATCTAACACCACTCATCTTTTATACTTGTGTTTTTAACTATTAACTGAAAGACGCCGAATCTTAATGCCTTTTGCCCTTTATGCAATAATCATAGAGTCCTAGTAAAACGGGTGGCCCTACAATCGGGATAAAGTTTACTAATCTATCTCCTGGAGGTTTGCTTAATGGATATGTCAATAAACGTTATGGATCTTAAAATTACACACGAAAAATTGCACAGCACACATTATTTAAAATTAGTTGGAGAAGTTCAGAGGTACACGGCACCTAAGTTAAAAAAAATACTTGTCCCATTATCAGAACAAACTAAAGAAGAAATAATTATTGATGTTGAGGAAATTGATTTCATAGATAGTGTTGGGTTAGGAGTGTTCGCTGGAGCGATTAGATTAACGAACAGGAATAACAATACGTTAAAGCTAAGAGGGATGACGGAACGTATCCGCAGATTATTTGAGGTAACAGGGCTTATAGAAATGATCAAAGTCAGCAAGAACAAAAATAAGGAAGCAAGAGCCAGCTCCTAAAAAAATACAAGTTTCAGTATCAGCAAGAGGGATATTACCCGAATGAGAAGTTTTTACAATTATGGATAAAAAAGCTCATTGAAGAGCCATAAAAAAACAGAGTAACCTGTTGGTTTACTCTGTTTTTTGTTGGCAGGGTTTTTATACTGGCTATTCGTCTATCAGTGTTGGAACGGTAACAAATTTGTACCCTTTTGCGCGTAATTGGTCAATAATTTCAGGCAAAGCTTTAACCGTTTCAAATTTCCCGGATTCATGATAGGAATGTTGAAGCACAATAACTCCTGGAGCCGCGTTCGTGTTGGCTGCTGATACAATTTGTTCAGCAGATACACCGTCCCAATCCCTGGTATCTGCGGTCCACAAGATCGATTGGTAGTGTTGATTGTTAAGCATGGCTAGCTGGTGATCGTTCATTTTACCAAATGGCGGCCGGAATAAATGGGTTTTGACACCTGTAACTTTTTCAATTTCTGTGCTTGTAGCTTGTACATTTTT
Organism: Fictibacillus sp. NRS-1165; assembly: GCF_050468105.1. NCBI lineage: Bacteria > Bacillati > Bacillota > Bacilli > Caryophanales > Fictibacillaceae > Fictibacillus > Fictibacillus sp. NRS-1165. Next base: position 45,625 of record NZ_JBDPNU010000018.1, on the reverse strand, counting down.
CTCTAATTCCTGGTCGGTAAGCTGCGTGATGTCCGGGTGATTCCACGTATGATTCCCAATCGCATGACCTTCTCTGTGAATTTGTTTCAGTATTTCAGGATGTTGTTTTGTCCTCTCACCCATCACAAAGAAAGTAGCTTTAACGCCTTTTTCTTTTAAGATTTTTAAAATTTGCGGAGTATAGCGGTTATCGGGTCCGTCATCAAACGTAAGGGCAATTTGTTTCTCACTGGTATTCCCCATAGAATACCCGGTTGTTTGTTTCATAGGCACGTTCAAGTTTTGCCCCGGGTAGATCCAATGAAAATCTTTAACCTGAGGGTTGGCTCGTTTCATTTTCGATGTCGAAACACCATATTTACTTGAGAGTTCCCAAATGGTGTCTCCTGCTTTTACACTATGATGATTCGGATTGGGGATCTCTAAACGCTGTCCTTTTGCGAGACCAGTAGAGAATAATTTGTTCAAGTTGACAATCCGATCTTGAGATGTATGATATTTGTCGGAAATTTGCTTAACGGTATCACCTGGTTGAACGGTATAAGATGCAGCGGATGCAAGATCTGTAACCGCGAGTTGACTTACTAAGCATATTGCTAATAAAGAACCAATTTTCTTCACATGCTGTCCCTCCTAGAAGTTTTGAACTAATCTCGACAAAAATGTTATCCCTCTCCAGAGCCCTTAGTTGTATTTTTCGATAAATCCACCTATTTTTGACCGTCTGTAGGTTCTTGTCGTCCATTGGAATTGCTTTTTTAGTTTTCGATTTTTCAGGAGATGACACTTGCTTAACAACGATTGATTGCTCGAATATTGGGATGAAATCAAGGTGTTCGGCTTTTAAATACCCGGAAAAAATAATCAAACGAGAGTGTATGATTGCTCTGTTGTTTGTTTATATTTCGATTTCAATTAAAGCTCGGTAATTGTTTCATAAGGACCTCCTATTTAACCAACCTAGGAGTAACTTTCTTCATTTTGTATATCATCCCTTTTAGATTTATGAAAAAAATCGGCTACCTTTGAGGTAACCGATCTTTAAGTATTGCACCCGATTTTGGAAGATCGTCTTTAGTCTGATCTACAAAAATTCTATTGCAGAAAAGCCCCGAACCCGAAACGGAAATGTTAGAACATGCAAAACGTTCAGAAGAGTTAGCCCAAAAATCGGTTGAGGTAGCAGAGGAAAGTTTCGCTTATACCAGGTGGGCAGCTGAAGCGACTGGAAAGGTCACTGATAAGTCAGTACGAATTGTGGGCTATTGATGTCTTTAGCGGCTGCTTCCAAGCACATCAAAGTATTAGAACGAGCAGCTACTGCAAAGGACTGTAAAGGACGAACACACACTTGTCGTTTGAATGCTGAATCGTTATCTACTGCTACAGAATAGCTTCGGTTTTACGAGCGTTTTTGCAATAGACAGTTTGACGCTCTTGAACGTGAGGTATAGAAAGCAAAAAAGGAGGAACATTAAAAGTTTTCGGTCTTTCTCTTAACAATTTGAATGCTTTTTTCCCTCGGAAAGCGCACTTTCAGTTCGCTGGATCCTCATACATCCTCTGAGTTATCCATGGATGATATCGTGTCACTTTGTGATGGTTTGATTGAGGGCTATTTGCCTGTTTATCAATAAAAAGAAACCTCTGAAGATTCAGAGGGTGATGCTTATTCTATTTGATATTGCTGAGAAAGTTCTTCAATTGTTGTTTCCCAGTTTTCAGCGAGATCCATGGGGATCTTGTCACCTGTAGAATCCTTGATCTTACGTTTAAGTTGATCTAGTTGCAGTATGGCTTTTTCATTTTGTTCAGAAAAGTAGTTGGTCATCGCTTTTTCAGCGTTAGATAATAAGTTGCTTTTAAGGGCGTCGTCGATTTCCGATTCAAAAATCGAGTAATACAGACCATAAGTCAGGTAGGAAGTTTTTGTTTGCTCGTATGCCATTAAACTGCGGTTTTCGTCATATTGTAAGATCTCCCCAATAATACCAGCGTAGTTAGATGAGAATTCCCAATGATTACTGTCTAGAAAATCACCATTTTCAACGGTAAAGCCCTGCGATTGAAGAGCGTCAAAACCCGCATATGTCCAAAAGTTATTCACTGCTTGTGCTTCATAGAAACGGAAGGTCAGCTGTGCATGTCGTTTACCAGTCAGATAAGGAGAAAGATCTGCTGTAACTGTTTCCCATTGCAAATCTGGGAGGATTTCAGCAGTGTCCTGTTCCCAGGCAACCTGTCCGTCTACAAGCAACTGTTTTTTATGATAACCAAACGTATTCGGACCATGATCCATGGTTTGGAATGTTAAAGAATAATTATTTGCGTCTTTATTAATGCTAATATCCTGAGTAGCCTGATGATAATTTCCAGCAGCACTTGGAACGCCAGCACCGATAAAAAAGTTAAGATAGCCTAGATCATTGTAGGCCTTATCATCAGTTGGTTCAGGTTCAAAGTTCTTTTTGAGAACATAGGTAATGACACCTTTAATTTTGCCTTCCTTCATGTTTGCTAAAGCGATTTGTACAACTTCCCTCACATAATTTGCAGATGGGCTCGCCGGTGTTCGTGACAACTGGGAAGCATAGAGCATCCAGTATAGGGACAGGTTGTGTTGCTTTAACATAGCGTAAGCGCTATCAATCTGCTCTTGTGCAGATTCATACACTTGGGTATTCCGGAAAATGCCATCTCTAAAGGCTAGAATAACACCATCAATATACTCGCCTCTTGTTTGAAGAAACGTTTCATTTAAGGTATCTGTGTACATTTGTGGAGTGAAAATTAAATTTGGATTAATGGCTTCTGAGGTTTGTTTCATTTCTGCCATGTATTCAGGGGTATAAATATTCAGGTTATGGTTAAAATCATCAATCGCCCATCCAATAAGATTTGAATATTGAAGGGAGAGGTTAGCAATCGCCTGAGACCATGCAACATAATCCGTAGTATAAGGATAGGACTTTCGATCCCCTGTGGATTCACTAGGGGGAACGAGGTACACTACAACATTAATTCCTGCCTCTTTTGCCGCAGGCAAAAACTCATTTTTTAAATCATCCCAATCGGTTCTCTCATGCCACACAAGATAGTAATACGTATTAATATTTAACTCTTTAAACTTTTCAATGGAACGAGGTGTATCGATGTGATAAATACCGTCTGAACGGGGAGAAGTTTCTCTCACCACACCTGCATAATCAGCCAGTATATTACCAGGCTTTACATCTTCTAGGGCTGCAGCTTTTTTTGGAGCCGAAAATCCTGTGAAAAGGCTTAACACAATAGATGAAATCAGAAAAAAGTATCCCATCTTTTTCATCATCTTTCCTCCTCTTAGAGTTTTGGTAAAGGGTGACTCAGCTGAAATTTTTTTGAAAATTTTGTTTTTTCTAATTTCAATCATATAAAAGGAGACATGTCTTTAAAATGTCTATAAATTGATGTGGTAACCAAGTCAAGAATCCATTCCTGAGCTGGTAATGATATAACATGACTGTTGTTTTAACCACTTTATTTTAACTTATCAGCTATGATTTTAAGATTACTTATAATGCCAAAATAGCGATCAAAATTGGTGCAAAATAACGTCTAAAGTGACAGTCATTTATCTGCAATACACCTATAATAATCTCACAAGGCCAGTTCGTGGACGGATTACGGAGAGTTGTTTGGCCGGATACTGGAATTCCAGAATCGAAAAAATCAGAAATAAAAACATAATTTCGATCTAAAAATTCGTTCGTGCCAAATTCGTGCCAAACGGCAGAAATCCAATAAAAAAACAAGGGTCTAATATCGCTCAAACCCTTGTTGTTATTGATTTTATGTATGGCGGCCCCGGCAGGAATCGAACCTGCGACGCACGGTTTAGGAAACCGACGCTCTATCCACTGAGCTACGGAGCCAGTATTTATCGTGCAACAAATTGTATTATACAAAATTCCCCGCCTTTTGAAAAGCCTTTTGTTTACGGCAGGTTGATAATTTCATCCTCTTTCTCTACTCTTGAATTATACTTACGTTCATGTACAAAATTTCATGCAAAGGATGAAAAGAGTATGCCTACTACACTCGAAGATGTAAAAAAGCACCCGGTGTTCCATTATTTTGCCGAAATTTCCGCCATTCCCCGCGGATCTGGCAACGAAAGAGAAATCAGTGATTACCTCCTGCGTTTTGCACAAGAAAGAGGACTTGAAGCGTTTCAGGATGATGCCCTTAACATTTTTATTAAAAAACCTGCCTCAAAAGGCTATGAGCATGTCCCTGCCGTCATTCTGCAAGGGCATATGGATATGGTATGTGAAAAGAACAAAGGAACGGCCCATGATTTTGAACACGATCCCATCTCCTTGCAGTTAAAGGAAGACATGCTCTATGCGTGCAATACGACACTCGGAGCAGATAACGGGATTGCTGTTGCTTATGCCCTTGCCATTCTTGATTCAAACGATGTTCCTCATCCTGCACTTGAAATCATTATCACTACGGAAGAGGAAACCACTATGAAAGGGGCGCTGGAGGCCAATCCTGAACTTTTTTCCGGTGAGGTCTTTATTAATCTTGATTCTGAAGAAGAAGGTAAATTATTGGTCAGCAGTGCAGGCGGCATCACTGCCACTCAAGCACTTCCCATTCAGTGGGAAACGGCTCAAAAAGACCTTATAGGCTACAGCATCCAGTTGAGCGGGCTTTTCGGGGGGCATTCTGGAATGTCCATTCAAAAAGGAAGAGGCAACGCGATTAAGCTGCTTGGCAGAATTCTTCATGATCTATCTGTGCAGTACCCTCTCCACCTATACGCCATTAATGGAGGGTTGAAATCCAATGCAATTCCACGGGAAGCTGAGGCTGTAATCTATGTCCATGAAAAATCATCAATGGATCTGCCAAAACTGGTGTCCGACTGGGCACAAATCCTTAAAAGCGAACTTCGCACCGCTGATCCTGGGATATCAGTTACTGTAGAAGAAACTGATCATGTTCCGGATAAGGTTTATTCTGCCAAAACCACTCAAAACGTAATCACATCTCTTTTGCTGATTCCAAATGGTGTTCAGTCCATGAGCCAGGAGATTCAAGGTCTGACGGAGAGTTCTACTAATCTTGGTGTTGTCACAAGTGACAGCAAAGAAATACGTTTTGTCAGCGAAATTAGAAGCTCGGTGAAAAGCCTGAAGCAGCACACGGTCAGACAGGTCGAACTGATTGCGCAGCTTACGGAATCCCGCTTCTCTACGGAGGCTGATTATCCGGAATGGCCGTATCTGCCAGATTCCAAAGTCCGCCGGCTGTTTGAAAAAGTATACCAAAAACTTTACGGGACTTCTCCTGAGATCGCAGCCATTCATGCAGGTCTGGAATGTGGGATTTTCACTGAAAAACTTCCGCACATTGATGCTATTTCCCTCGGACCTGACATGTTTGATGTGCATACGCCTGAAGAGCATGTCAGTGTTTCTTCCACCATTCGGACGTGGGATTACCTGGTTGCTGCATTAAAAGAAATGAATGATTTCTACAGATAGTCTGCACCTTTAACTACCGCACTGTTCCAAGCTCATACCAACACGTCCAGTCGCTTGGAACAATGGAGAGTTGGCGCTGTGTCAGGCAAGATAATTCCATTAGAACGGGCAGAATTCTCTTCAAAGAATTCCGCCTCTGCTTTTTGCAGAAGCCATTTTAAATGATGGTTGTTGTCCCTAAAGCATCTGTAAACAGCAGGTTTTTCCGCGTCTGTGACATGATCCATGGTCTTTTCGGCAATGCCCAAGGGCGATGGCTTGCATGGTGGAGTAAGTCCATCATTCCCCTTCCCTTTTGGTATTCATTTCCCACTATGCATTTTGTGAACCTGCGTTTATAAAAAAGAGAATAACTCCTTCTGAGCTATTCTCCCCTTATTTATTTTCTATATTAGAAGTCAAAGTTATCCGGATCGGGACCGATTCTTTGGTCTTCGTTTAATGTATTGATTTTCTCCATGTCCTCTGCACTTAGTTCAAAATCGAAAACCTCGGAGTTTTCTTTAATACGGTGGTCTTTTACCGATTTTGGAATGGTAACGACACCGTTCTGCAGATCCCAGCGAAGAATGACCTGAGCCACAGATTTGCCGTATTTTTCTGCCATCTCCGAAAGAACAGGGTTGTTAAGCAGTTCACCCTGCATGAGGGGGCTCCATGCTTCCAATTGAATGTTATTTGCTTTACAGAAAGCAACCAAGTCTTTCTGTGCCAGACGCGGATGGTACTCCACCTGATCAACCATTGGCACGATCTCACTGTCTTCCATTACGTCTTTTAAGTGGTGGACGTGGAAGTTACTCACACCGATCGCACGAACTCGGCCGTCCTTATAAAGTTTCTCCAGTGCGCGCCACGTTTCTTTATATTTCCCTTCCACCGGCCAGTGGATGAGGTAAAGATCGACATAGTCGAGCTGAAGTTTCTTCAAAGATTCCTCATACGCCCCCAACGTGGTTTCATAGCCTTGATCTGCATTCCATACCTTTGTGGTAATGAATAATTCTTCACGCGGAATGCCTGAATCTTTAATCGCACGGCCAACGCCTTCTTCATTTTGGTATACAGCTGCTGTATCGATACTCTTATACCCTTTGCTCAAGGCCGATTTAACGGATTGATATACTTCGTCGCCTTCTTCTACTTTGTATACTCCAAGCCCGAGCCAAGGCATTTTAACGCCATTATGTAACGTTGTTGTGTCTTGCAGATGTTCAGCCATCTTTAGTCCCTCCTTAGATTATGAACATACCGGTATTTTCCCATAAATGATGAAAAACAAAAAAAGTTTTGCTTATCTAAATCACAGCGATCAAAAAGCCTCTCTGCCTTTATAAAAGAAGGATCTCCGGCTTTTTTATAAAGTACGACCGGCTGGATTTCAAATCATTTACAATTTTGTGCAGGAGTGTTTCATTTTTTATGGAATATTACATTCATGAAGAAGTAAGTTACGCGGAGGTGTTATGATGATAAAAAATAATGTCATTGACTTCCCTAAGCAAGTGAGCAAAGATGTCATTCGTGAAAACGAACTGGACTTGATCACCGAGATTCGCGGTCTTCTCAGTGAGTTTCAAAATGATTACCCTCTGTTGATCAAACGCGCCATTCTGACACGGGTCGATCTTCTGACAAAGCAGTTAGTTTCCTTGAACTAGCAAGCATTTCGTTGGTACTCATTCAGCAAGCCATCAAGCTCCTGGCTGCACTGCACTGTCTCATGACTTGTAAATCCTCTTAGAAATGCCAGTCTGATCAACTCTTCTTTTTTTGCTCCAATCGATTCTAATAACCACTTTTGGCGATACTCTACATTACTCACGCACAATGCTCTCCTTTTCTATCATTTCCAACATTATCAGATACACAAGTGATATTATCTATAAAAATTTGAAGTTTGAGAAGGGATTCAACAAAAGAAGTGATAATGTTACAAAACAATACAAACTTCCCCTTGAACAGCTGAGTGATCACTTGTCTTTTGGTCATACTATTGAAAAAAGACAGGAGAATCCCTTTGAAATACATCAAAATTATCGTCTTGTCCCTCGGGTTTATTTTCCTTGCCGGCATGTGGTATTTCGAGATCATAAGCTGGTTTAAATGAAAAGCTGAAGCTAGACATCACTTCATGAGATTCAAGAAAAAAACATTCTGCCATGGGCAGAATGTTTTCTTTTTTATTCTTCCGTTAAATTTTGTTTATTGGCGGCCACTGCCTTTGTTAATTCAATAAGCTGATCGGCCAGTGCAGATACTCGTAAAGTAGCAAGCTCTTCTGACAGTTCGCGTTCTTCATTGAAATGAAGAGGATCAGCGACAAATTGGTCCGGCAGTACAAGGCTATACAAACCTCGCATTACTGTTCGCAAGTTGTTCAATGCGTTGATTCCGCCTTTGCCTCCTCCGGCTGCGGCGGCGAGGGCAACGGGCTTGTTCTTAAAATGGCTGCCGCTTAAAAAATCGAGCGCATTTTTTAATGCTCCGCTCATTCCATTATGGTATTCCGGTGTACAAATAAAAAAACCTTCCGCTTCATCGGCTGCTTTACTCAAACTGCGAACGGCTTCGTCTTCCCGCTCTGCCATATCTCCCGTAAATAATGGAAGACGGTCTTTACCGGCGTCGAAAAAGGAAACTTCTATGCCTTTTTCATTCAGGACGTTTGCTGCATACTCGGCAATGCCTCTAGTTCTTGATTCAGCGGTAGGGCTGCCGTTCATCACAAGAATTTTCATGTTTAATACCTTCCTTTATGTTTCCTTATAGTCTTTCCATTTTATATTATACTTAAATTTTACAATAGGTTAAATATTCTGTTCTTAAGGGGGAAACAAAGTTTCTTCTGCACAGGATATTAGGCGTCTGCATACACTAGATTGTCACAAGGCTACTTAAACGCGAGGTGAATCGAACGTGCTACCTTATCCATATCCTCCTTATCCCTATCTGGGACCGGCACCCTTTCCAGGACCTGCCGAGTTTCCTGGGCCTCAAGGATGGGACGGTCCAGGTCCTGGTTATCCAGGTGCAGCTCCAGGTCCCAAAGATTACTATACCCCATACAATAATCCCCTGAAATTATCGACTTTGACATCCGTCGAGTGGTTTGTCCAACGGGGATTGGCTGAGGCTCCGAAAACCTCCTATGAGCATGCTTTGCGGGAGGTGGCTGCCATGGCTTATCTTTATGGAAGTGGCTTCCCGCAGCAAGAGGCTTACCAAATGGTAGAATCATGGGAACTGGGTGAAAAGTTTTTCCCGGGCGAGAGAGATCAACAATATTGAAAAACTGGGGGATACAGTGATGTATTCTCTTTTTTGGAAAGAAAAAACGCAAAAAGGCAGGGAGGAGCTCCCTGCCTTTTTAGCGATCAATTATTGCAGAAACGATGTCGCCTTATAATTCACGCCGATTCCATTTCCTCCAGCTTTGCCTGAGTCGACCACTTTAAGGTAATAGTCTCCTGATTCTTCGAGATTGATTACCTTTTGATAGCCTACACCCTTTTCAGTGATCCAAGGTGTCTGGCCGACTCTTTCATCCTTAAAAAATAAATGCTTTTGCCAAAGCTCCAGCTTCAGCTTCCCGCTTCCCGTGGTCTTCTTGATCGAAATGGTCGCGTAGGTGTCGTCAAACGACACAGAGGACGAGGACTTATCTCCACCATTCGACCTGACCTGAAGCGAGCTGGCCGCATAAACAGTGCTGGTCACCATTAAAAGGAATACCGTTAAAAGGATAGTTTTTGCCTTCATAACGAAATCACCTCGCACGTATGTTATTTCAACATAATAACATACGGGCGAGGTAAACTTAATGGAATTACATAAAACAGTAGGTTTGTCCTACTTACTGTTTTTTCTCATTGAAATAATGAACGCCATAAGCTGAACCTTCCGATACCATTTTTGAGTCTTCATAGTCACTCGGATCAGGATGGCCGCCTTTTTCGACAGGGAGCACCTTCGTCCTTTCTGTATAGTCAGGTTTAATTTTTCTTTTGATATTTTTAAATGCTAGTTTGGTGCGTATTCTATTAGGTTTGGAAGATAACCATACAGCCGCCGCCGATGTGCCTAAACCAACTAATATCCAAGGTTTCATACTCATTGTTTGTCTCATATTCGAACCCTCCTTACGAATTTATACCCTGATTAATGAGAAGATAACCCATTAAATACATTTCATTTAATTTACAAAAAATTAATTCAAAAGTCAGGTGTATGAAGCGAAGGAAATTTCGGCATATTAACCATAATTAGGATATAAGGGAGGCAGAATTCGTGAAATCTATTTTTTTCAACATGCTTCTTTTCCTCATTTTACTCATTACCGCCGGTACGCCGACACTTGCCAACCCGCTCGATCAGGAAAATAATGAAAATAAAAGCGGCTCATCCATCTATGTGCTTTCTCAGCGAAAAATGGATGTAACAGGTGACAGGCGCCCTGATGTTGTAACGTTAATGGGCCAAAAGGAAAAACAGGAGAATATATACTCTGAAAATCTGTTCCTGATTCTTCAGGACTCAGCAACTCATCGGTTCACTACACTAAATTTAAATGATGGAGGCTATCATCCGCACATCCAATTCTTTGATTTTAACGGGGACCATATTCCAGAAACGTACATTTCAGCTGAGACAGGCGGTCGAGGCGGAACCTCTGTCTTTCACCTGGTATCTGCCAAGAATAATCATGTGTTTGAAATTCCAGTTCCTTCTTCATTAGGGATCAGCGGAAGATTTACTGACGGCTACCACGCGAAAATCTTAGTCAAGAATACAGGAAAAATTACTTCCATTAATTTAAAAGAACGCAAAGAAAAATATGATACCTCTGAGGTATATAAGAATGGTACCCTTGTTAAACCCATCAAGGTATCGGCTAATAAATTCAGTATGCTCACTCCCGTTGATATTAACGGGGATGGTGTTTTTGAACTGCGGGGGGTCCAAAGGATATCTGGGATTGCCAATGCCGATTCAGTAGCTTTTGCCGATTCCATCTGGAAATTCCGCTATACACGCTGGGAGCTTGTTAGCAGCAGCGTTCATAAAGCCCAATGAAGCCTTAAAAAGACCAGCGAGAAAAGATATATTCAAATATCTTTCTCTTGCTGGTTCTTTGTTTTTTTCATTTTTTGTCAGCTGTCAAAACGAGTTGCATAAGCTGTTCTTTCACGTCACGGGTGGACAAACCACCATGGTAACATATGACTTTATGAATATCATAAGCGCTATATTTTGTTATTGATTGTTCAGCTTCCCTCAAATCCGGCGTCGTTTCTTCATGAGGTCCATGCAAGTTTCCATTGACGCTGAACATCGCGTCTCCAGCAACGAGTACTTTACTCTGCTGCAGATAGAGGCTGATATGTCCCGGTGTATGCCCCGGAGTAAAAATAACCTTCATGCCACCTGCAAGCGGAATGGTCTGCCCATCTTTCAGAGTATGATGAACCTTTGAAACCGGGGAGGGTATTTCATAGAATGCTTTAGCAAGGGGAGGAAGGGATTCCCACTCTTCATCTGTCAGTTGGCTGCGGTCCGTCTTAATCAGCGGAAGTCTACCTTCTATATATGGCTGATCGTTCTCATGAGCATAGACTTCCAAAGAATGGCCGGCAGCTTCCTGAAGTTCAGGAAGGCTTCCGATATGGTCAATATCCTGATGAGTCAAAATGACTGCTTTCAAATTGCTGAACGGAACACCCGCTTCAGTCATTTCAGATTGGAATGCTTCAAGCTGTCCAGGCACTCCGGCATCAATTAAAATAGCACTCTCATCATCCCATACGAGTGTGGGATGAAAAGCGATTTCATTGACCTTTAACTCCAGCATGGCTACCCCATTAGAGACCTTTATCATCGGTATGATCCTCCCTAAAAAATTTTTTGATTTGTATTATTTGCCATAAATATATCACAGTGTATCCAGATTACGACTAAAAAAGAGGCTGCATTGAGCGCCTCTTCCATTAGTCCTTTTCTTCGTTTTGATGTTCATGTTTCAAACTTTTCATATATTGATCTTTCTTCTTCTGGGCTTGCTCCCGCCTGTTTTTCTCGAATACGTTTATGGTTTCCCGTTTCTTATCCATGGGTTTTCATCTCCTTTCGTTCATCCTTCCATCAGTTTTTCCATTTGCAAAGTATTTATCCTTGCATAAAACGGCATTGTCTTTGGGAAAAACCGTAAGAAAATGGCTGATTTTTATAAAAAATCCTGTATACTTCATATAGGCATATTGAGAACACAGGAGGCCTCTATGGAAAAACTAAAATGCCCTGTTCCTGTTTTTATTCCTTTAATCGTTGGTGTTATCGCCGTTTCTTTTTCTTCTATTTTTGTTAAGCTGTCTGATGCTCCCGTTTCTGTACAAGGGATGTACAGGCTGCTTTTTACTGTGCTTTTCATGCTTCCGTTTTCTGCAAAGCATGTGATGGAGGCAAAACGAATAACCTCCAGGCAGTGCCTGCTCCTATTTTTGTCTGGACTGTTTCTCGCCCTTCATTTTTTATTGTGGATGGGATCACTGAAGCTGACCACAGTCGCGAGTTCAACGATCATACTCGCTCTGCAGCCTGTTTTTGTCCTGATCGGGGCTTTTTTCTTATTTAACGAAAAAACGTCACCAGCCTTGCTAGCAGGGATGGGCGTTGCGATTTGCGGAGCAGTCTTCATCGGCTGGGGAGACATCGGCATCTCTCCCGAAAATTTGCTTGGAGATGTGCTTTCGCTTTTGGGCACACTTGCTGTTGCAGTACATATGCTGATCGGTCAGCATCTTTTACGCCGAATCCCTTCTTTTTTTTACAGTCTTTCCGTTTTTGTATCTGTGATCGCTGTTTTTGCCTGTTATAATCTTGCAGCTGGCATTCCGATGGTTGGCTATGCCAAACAGGACTGGACAATATTCTTTTTGCTGGCCATTATTCCGACCGTTTTCGGTCATGTCCTCTTTAACTGGCTGATGAAATACTTGAGTGCAACAACCATTTATGTCAACATCCTTGGCGAACCTGTGGGTGCGAGCATTCTCGCTTATTTCATGCTGAATGAACATATCACTATATTCCAGGCCGCTGGTGGCTTTCTTGTTTGTACAGGTCTGTACGTCTTTCTAAAAACAAACCATGTGAAAGATTCATCCCTTTCCCAAAGCGTCTAGAGGCTGAAGTTGATAAAAATAGATAAAAGATGTACGGTAATATAGTTAATGCATTGTATGGATTTAAAAAAATACATAGATAGTTGATCTGATCGGGAGGGGACTCAAGATTGGAAAATAAAAAAGCACTGCCAATCTTATTCTTAGTTATGTTTTTAGTTATGGTTGGATTCGGAATCATTATTCCTGTCCTTCCTTTTTTTGCAGAAAAAGTAGGCGCCACTCCGGCACAGCTCGGTTTGCTTATGGCTGTTTATTCATTAATGCAGCTCCTTTTCGCCCCCATCTGGGGAAGAGTATCGGACCGCATCGGCCGGAAACCGGTCATGCTGATCGGAATCGCTGGACTTGCTATATCTTTCTTTTTAATGGCTGTCTCAAGCCAGCTCTGGATGCTATTTGCGGCACGTATTATCGGCGGCTTGCTCTCATCCGCAAACATGCCTACGACGATGGCGTATGTGGCAGACATTACAACTCCGGAAAACCGGGGAAAAGGAATGGGTATCATCGGGGCAGCGGTCGGCCTTGGATTTATTTTTGGCCCTGCCATCGGCGGCGTTTTTTCAAAAACAAGCTTGAATACACCGTTTTTGCTAGCAGGAGCATCATCGATTATTACCTTCTTTCTCGTTCTTTTCGTTTTGAAGGAATCACTGCCTAAACAGCTTCGGTCGAACGGACCGGCTGAATCCGGGTCAAGATGGAGAGCTTTTACCGGAGCGGTTTCCATTCTGTTCGTGCTCCAGTTGTTCATCTCCCTTTCGTTATCGGGGCTTGAAGCGACATTCGCTTATTTTGCAGCGAAAAAAGCAGGACTTGATACCAATCACCTTGGCTACATTTTTATGATTATGGGCTTTGCAGGAGCCCTTGTCCAAGGTGGACTTGTTGGCCGGCTGACCAAGAAATTTGGTGAAGGAAAAGTCATTCAGGGAGGAATTGTTATCTCTGCTGTTGGGTTCGGGTTAATTCTGCTCGTTCATAACTTTACGACGGCAGCCATCTTCCTTTCCATTTTCGGTATTGGAAATGGTGTCATCCGACCGAGTGTTTCAGCGCTGCTGACGAAAACGTCCACATCTGGCCATGGCAGTGTAACTGGACTCTTGTCATCCTTTGATTCACTTGGACGAATCATCGGCCCTCCGCTTGGAGGCTGGCTGTTTTCACTGGCAGCAGGACTCCCGTATATCTCAGGGATCATTCTGTCAGTCATTGCTCTTGTCCTTTACCAGTTTTATAGTGTACAGGCAAAAGCCTCAGCGCCGGCGGCATAAATGAAGAGAAAAAAGGGCAGGGAAAAACATTCTCCCTGCCCTTTTTTTGGGTGCCATCTTTTTGGTGCCCGGAAGCCTAATAAAAGCTTTTTATTTTCCTTTCTTCACAAAACCCACTACACTAATGCTATAAACTTCGTTACTAAAAGAATAGGAGGTTGACAATGTCTGTTTATGAGTATCGGGCAAAGACGATCATGGGTGAAGAAAAATCTCTAAGAGAATACGAGGGCAAGGTTTTAATCATTGCCAACACAGCGAGCAAATGCGGATTTACTCCCCAATACAAAGAGCTTCAATCGCTTTACGACCAATACAGCGAACAGGGTCTTGAGATCCTCGGCTTTCCGTGCAACCAATTTGCAAGCCAGGAGCCTGGGAGCGAGGAAGAAATCCAGGAGTTTTGTGAATTGAACTACGGTGTAAAATTCCCTATGTTTGCCAAGGTTGATGTTAAAGGCGAAAACATTCATCCTCTCTTTGCCTGGCTGACAAAAGAAGCACCAGGCATACTGGGTTCAAAAGCGGTCAAATGGAATTTTACAAAGTTCCTTGTCGACCGCTATGGTAACGTTGTCTCCCGGCATTCTCCTCAGACCTCACCAAAGGATATGAAAAAAGATATTGAATCACTGCTCTCACAGCAATAAAAATGTTCTCCAATCCGCACACGCTGGAATAGGTTCCAGAAAGAAAGCGTGTGTTTTTTCATTGCTCAGGATTTAGGCTTGCCTTCAAGGCATTCGTCCAGACCAACTGGTGGATCCTTCATATACTGTACCGAGGATGTTGGAATAGTATTTAGAAGGAGGAATTTTAAATGTTTGCAAATGCACCGATGAATGCACCATTGAATGTTCCGCTTAACGCTCCGATTACTGCTTCTTACGGCGGGTACGGGTATGGTGGAGGATGCGGCGGTTACGGCTACGGCGGCGGAAGAGGATTCGCGATTATTATCGTACTGTTTATCCTCTTGATCATCATCGGCTGTGCCTGCTGGCATAGCCATGGCGGCGGATGTGAATCCAGCAGCAGCTGCTGATCACCTTTGCATCAGAACAAAAAGATCCAGGCGAAAGTGCCCGGATCTTTTTATTTGTTTTTGGTGCAATACACCGAATCCTATTGTTCTTCGTCCCTGTTGATCACGAGTCCATCAACGTGCCTTTTACTCAAAATCCGGTCTTTTTTCCGGTTTTCCTTGCTTTCAAAGACAATATCCATATCATAATTCTCAGGATATAATTCGTTCCTTGAAATATGGAGGGTTAGACGATGCTTATGAACCTTCACTTTTTCCTCTTGCACAAGGACAACGTATTCTCCCCTGTTATCTTCTTCAGAACAGATGATGCCCGCGGTTTTCAAGCTGGAAACATAAACGCGGTCGCCGATTTCGAACGTTTGGTTAACCGGTTTTTCTTTTATTTTCTCCTCCTTTCTGCTTATCTTCCGGCTCCTTTTTTCTTCTGCTTCTCTTCTTCTCTCCACCATTTGCTTTTGTGCATCTTCATGCAGAATAGTCTCCTCTGCCTGTCGTGAAACGTCTTTACTCGTAATTTGTCTGGCTCTTGTGATCAGCTTCTGATCAAGGCCGAGCTTCCACGCGATGGAAAATGCTTGACTCTCGCCGGCTTCGCCGATCCTCAGCTCGTATAGCGGCTGGAGGGACTCAAGATCAAACGCCATGGATGCATTTTCAAATCCAGGAGTAAGAGAAGCAAAATCTTTTATTTCACTATAGTGTGTTGTGGCCAGAATGGAAGCTCCTTTTTCAAACAGATCTTCAAGGATCGCTATTGCCAGCCCCATTCCTTCAGCAGGATCGGTTCCTGCTCCAAGTTCATCGAGAATGACAAGAGTATCAGGCCCAGCCTTTCGAAGAATGGAGATGATGTTTGTCATATGAGCGGAAAAAGTGCTTAAGGACTGCTCAATGTTCTGATGGTCACCGATATCTGTCAGCACCTCTGAATAGATTCCGAACTCACTTCCCTCTCCCGCAGGGATATGAAGCCCCGACTGAACCATCAGCGTCAGCAGCCCTGCTGTTTTTATAGCTACCGTTTTCCCTCCGGTGTTCGGACCCGTAATGACGAGTGCTCCAAAGTCTTCACCGAGTCTTATATTCAACGGGACAGCCTGGCTTCCGAGCATCGGATGCCGCCCCTCATGGAGGATGGTCCGTTTTTTAAGATTAAGCGACACTTCCCTTCCATTAATGGCAAGGCTGTATTTAGCTTTGGCAAAGATAAAATCATAATGAAGCATACCCTCGATATTAACGGAGATCTCCTTTTTATAGCCTGCCACCAGGCCCGTTAATGTGCCCAGCACCCTCGCAGTTTCGATATCTTCCTCTGACTGCAGAAGCTGACGCTCATCCTGCAGCTTTCGGACCTCTTTTGGTTCAATAAAAACGGTGGAACCGCTCGCAGATGAATCAACGATTTGCCCATCCATGCTCCGCTTAAATTTACTTTTTACAGGTATAGCGTATCTGCCTTCTCTCATCGAAATCATCGGCTCCTGCAGCATATCCCGATAGGCCGGCGATTTCAAAATATGCTCGAGCTTGGATTTGATTTTTTCCTCACACGCATTCATTCTTTTTCTAACCTTTTCAAGCGGCTTACTGGCTCCGTCATCCACTCTTCCATTCCGTATACAGCGCTGGATCTCGGTTATGAGATCTTTCAGCGGAAAAAGAGAATACGCATAAGCCGATACGGCAGGTGCAATAAATTCTTTATCTTTCATATAGCGCTGCATGCGCTGTACGTTTTCTGCCAATCCGCAAATAAGCTGGAGCTGTTCAGGGCTTAAGAGAAGACCCTTATCCGGAAGCGACATCACATGTTCGATTCCATTCAAGTTCGCGATAGGAACGCTGGTTGACTTTCTTAGAACCGCCGCGGATTCTGTTGTTTCCCTCAGCCAAGCTTTAATAACCGGCAGCTCTCCGGAAGGCAGAAGCTCCTGAATTTTTCTTTTGGTACGTTCATTTAATGCATACTCAGACAGAATTTCTCTGATTTTATTGAATTCCAGCA
Organism: Fictibacillus sp. NRS-1165; assembly: GCF_050468105.1. Taxonomy (NCBI): domain Bacteria; kingdom Bacillati; phylum Bacillota; class Bacilli; order Caryophanales; family Fictibacillaceae; genus Fictibacillus; species Fictibacillus sp. NRS-1165. Next base: position 28,571 of record NZ_JBDPNU010000018.1, on the reverse strand, counting down.
TTTTATTCGTAAAGGTGTTCAATGGTCGTTGCCTCCTCTTTTTTTAACACATTACCGTTACACCATGTTTTATGAATGGTTCCTGCCGTCCCTCCTTCCGGGAACAGGGCCAGAACATGCCAATGAAAAAGGCAGAAATGGACCGCCGTCATTTCTGCCTGTTAATCATTTTCGTGGAGAAGGATGCGCCTCTCTGTACAGCCTCGCCCTATGCTTTGGCAGCTGTAAAAAGCATAAAAAATACGCCCAAAGAGCGCGGCATCGTTCGGTGCACTAAATACGCACACGAAAATGAGAAATGTTGTATGCTGACCGCTGTTCTTAACTATTGGTGGCCGCAAAAAGACATAAAGGTACAAACCGATTCAAACACGGTCTTTTTGCTCCAGCTATCCAATTCGATTAGTTAAGAACGTGAACGCTCATCCACACAACTCCCTTCCTTTTATTACTCCCATCATATGTAAAATACTTTTCATTGTCAACCTGATGACATAAAAAAATCCGCAGAGAGTAAAAGGGCTCTCCACGGATCTATCTTTATTCGGCTACAAGAACTTTTTCTCTCTCTGTTCCACTGCTGCTTTTTGAAAGCCGGACCGGATAGATGCTGTTCACCGGAATAAAATCATCCTGTGTTGAAGGCAGAGGGCCATCATAAAGCAAAGCAGCAAGAGAAGCATGAGAAAACCTGAGAGAAGTCCGGTCTAAAATGGTACCATGCTTTTCAAGCGATGCCACCCTATCTTTTGTAAAATCTACTTTGTCACCGATTAGAAGGTAGGTACGATCTCCTTGTTCCTGTTTTTTTTGTGTTACTGCCGATACTGCCGGTTTATCTCTGTACGCTTCTCCTGTTTCATAAATGGATAAGAAATCTTCCACGATGGCACTTGCCGTAGCTTCTGCCCCAGCTCCCGGCCCCTGCAAGGTCAAACAGCCGAGAAGATCGGTCTGAATACGGACGGCATTATCGACACCTTCCACTCCGTATAAGGAATGATCACTGTCTACAAATACAGGCTTCACTTCAAGATTCAGACTTTCGTTCAAAAGGACGAGATGCTTCACCCGAAGTCCGATCTGCTCCGCCAGCTGAATCTCCTCAAGGAGCACATTTCCAATCCCTTCAACCTGCACTTCTTCCCAGGAAGGCTGAACGCCATAAATCCATTTACTCAGCACCATCGCCTTATAAAAGGCGTCCAAGCCCTCAACGTCATTCGTTGGATCCGGCTCTGCATATCCTTTTTGCTGTGCCAGTTTCAGTGCTTCCTCAAAGGAAGAACCGGTCGTTCTCATGTGTGAAAGAATGAAATTGGACGTCCCGTTTAAAATGGCCTCCACATGCTGAATCCGATTGATTCTTAAAAGCTCCCTCAATGTTCTCAATATCGGTATCCCGCCGCCTACACTTGCTTCATAGATAAACCGCACACCTTTTTCCGCTGCACGTTCAGATAATTCCTCTCCATGACGGGCGATTAGATCCTTGTTGGCAGAAATCACGTGGCAGCCTGCTTCAAGTGATTGAATGATATAGGTTCGGGCGGGCTCAATCCCCCCGATGGCCTCGATGACCACATCTGGCGCTTCTTCCCCGATCGCCTTCTCAAAATCTGATGTCACCGGCACCCCTCCTACGGTAGGCCTTGATTTGGAAGGATCCTTAATTAATATACTGGACAGCCTCAGATGTTTTCCCAGCAACTCTTCTAAAGCTCCTTTTCTTTCTACAATGGATGAATACACACCCGTGCCAACCGTTCCCAATCCAAGCAATGCAATTTTAATTTCATTCATTGTCAACACTCCCTGTAATCTATAATTTTTAGTAAAAGACTGAATAATTAGTACCTGCCAGAAGGCAAAAGAAAAAACCTCATCATAAGAAGAGGTTTGCAGCAGCGGCCCTCCTCTTATCATCCAGGGTCTTTTCCTGCAGGTAGTAGCACCTTTTCAGACCTGTGTCTGAAGGTTGCCGGGCTTCATCGGGCCTTTCCCTCCGCCGCTCTGGATAAGAGTATTTCATTAGAATGAAACATGTTATGTAGCACTTTATTTTTTTAGTACAAAAAACCCCCTTATCATAAAGATAAGAGAGCTTTAGGTTCCCGTTCCGTCTCTTATCTCTCAAAGTTTTACCTTTGAAGGATTTGGCACCTTTTCAGACGTATGCCTGAAGGTTGCCGGGCTTCATCGGGCCTTTCCCTCCGCCGCTCTTGATAAGCTTCATTAAATTATTCTAACTCTATCATGGCAGTATGGATAGCGTCAACCATTATTCAGATATTTCAAGATTCAGCGGCAAATGCTTTTGGTATGATAGAAATACATAACTAAAAGGGGTGGAACGTTTGGGCAGGAAAATTGTGTTTACCGGTGGAGGTTCAGCGGGGCATGTCTCTGTCAACCTGGCGCTGATTCCCTTGTTCCTGGCAGAAGGCTGGGACGTCAGCTACATCGGATCTAAAGGCGGAATTGAACAGCAGCTGACAGAATCCATTGATGGGGTGCGCTATTACAGTATCTCAACCGGAAAGCTTAGACGCTATTTCGATTGGAACAATTTTAAAGAACCGTTCCGTGTCGTGAAAGGGGCTTTTGAAGCGTTTCGGCTCATTAAGACAATAAAACCAGATGTAGTCTTTTCAAAAGGCGGTTTCGTTTCTGTACCTGTAATACTCGGGAGCCGGATGAACAAGGTACCTATTGTGACACATGAATCCGACCTTAGCCCAGGGCTTGCCAACCGGCTATCACTTCCCTTCGCAAAGAAGGTATGTACAACCTTTCCCGAAACCGCTGACCAGCTCCCAAACGGTAAAGCAGTATATGCGGGTGCAGTGATCCGTACAGATCTGCATAAAGGGAACGCAGCAAATGGGAGGGCTTTTTGCGGTTTTACTTCCCGCAAGCCGATTATCCTGATTATGGGCGGGAGCCTCGGATCAAAAAAAATAAACGAGTCTGTACGATTAAGCCTGGATGCCCTGCTCCCCCGATATCAAATTGTTCATCTATGCGGGAAAGGGCAGATGGATGGTTCAATCAGAAGAAACGGCTATGTTCAGTTTGAGTATGTAACAGATGAACTTCCTGATCTCCTTGCGGCCACTCACTTTGTTGTTTCAAGAGCAGGATCAAATTCAATTTTTGAGTTCTTATCACTCAGAAAACCAATGCTTCTTATCCCCCTTTCCAAAGAAGCCAGCCGCGGGGATCAGATCGAGAATGCCCAATCATTTGAAAAGCAGGGATTCTGCAAGGTACTTTTTGAAGAGGAGCTGACCGCTGACTCTCTTTGTGACAGTATCGAAAAGCTTGATGAGATGAAGGGAGCCTACATCAGCCGAATGGAAAAAAGCCGGCTGAATAATGCATTGGATCAGCTGTTTTCCCTCATTAAAGAAGAAGCGAAAGGATAACTTAAACCGATCGGGCGGAGGAAAAGAGAAATGAAAAAGCTTGCCCTATGATTAGGTGCAAGCTTTTTTATTTTGGGCTTGGACAGATTTCTGAAATGCTTGGATCAAAACCCGTCGTTATATGTCGAGTGTAAATAGATCGATAATAAAAAAATTGGCCAAGAAAAATTTATGGACAACAAGGCCATTTGTCTTACTATATCAAGTAAATTCCCACTGCATCTCCGCCTCGCCCTGCCTTTTCTATCCCGCTCGATTTTCTAATGTTCAAATCTTAACGATTCGTTATATGGAGGGATCCATTTCTCCCTGCACAAATCTGTCTCAAACCCTCCAGTGCGTCCTGTTTATCCAGGCCTTGCGCAGATATGCAGCATAACCCGGCAATTCCGCGAAGCTTGCTCATGCTGAGTATGCTTTTGGCGTTCATCTGGCAGTTATCAAATTCAAAATAGATCTGGCATTCCTCGTACTCATTCGCTTTATGAACGAGCTTGTTAATGGTCGCTGAATTCATTTTTTCCTGCAAAAAGCAGTATGTCTTCATGGCCTTTCACTCCTATTCTTTACCCCTAACATTTTAATCCACAATCATTAAGCACATGTTAAGCAGGTTTGGCTTTTGTGCACACGAATGAGGATATGCGGCAGAAATCGTCTTTATGTGAATAAGAATGAATTTAGGAAAAAAGAAGGGATTAACCGATGAAGGATTTTTCAAGGATATGAAGAAGCTTTCCCCCGCTTTCTCTAACTTCTATCTCTTCAAAACCCATTTTGGACCAAAAGGAAAGGGCCGGAACATTCCCGCTAAGCACCCCCAGCCTCAGGCATATTTTCTTGTTCTTCTTCATCTCTTCTTCGCAAACCAAATATATTTCCTTGGCTAGCCCCTGTTTTTGAAAAGCGCTGTGTACCATTAAAAAACCGAGCCATGGTTTGTGGTCTTTCGGATTATGCAGCAGATACTCAAGAATAGCTGCGTTCCTGCCGCCTGTATGAATCAAATACCGTGTCCTCGGCGATCCCTCAAGATCTTTAAGCTCCTCTTCCACCTGTTCAATTGTCACTTTGCTTGTACCGTAAAACAGCTTATTGTAAAACGGATTGGTGTTCATGATCTCAAGCTCGTCCGAAGCTTTTTCCAGGCCGCTCTTGTCCCATTCCAACACGACGTCTGCCCCCTTTTTGATCTAAGATCATCATAACCTGCAATGATTTTTCATTAAAGAAAAAACGCACTCCCTGTAATGGAGTGCGCCTTCCTGTTATTTGTTCTCTTTCATGTTTTTGGCTTCCGCAATGTCTCCCTGATTGGCGATCGGATCAGCAAACGTTCCTTTTGGAATATCCGCTTTTCCTTTTCGCTGTTCAGCGTTTTGCTTGCGGATTTTTTCATTGTTAGCCATAACGGCACCTCCTCTTTGATTATTACCCTAACCATTAACGAGGCATCTATTCTTCTATTTCTCAAAATTAATAAAAGCGTTCTTTGGATCTTCCTTCTTTTTGATCATTTTGGATTCAAAGAGCCAATCCGAAACCTGTTTCCATGAACCCAAGTCCTGATAGCCAAATGGCTTCTTCCCGCTGTCCATTAACGGCAAAAGAGTCTGGAGGCTTTTCTTTTCAACGTTTTCATCCAGTGGAAACTCTTTATTTTCATGCTTGAATAAGACATTCAGCGCCTGATCCGGATGATCGTGTACATCCTTTTGACCTTTTGCCAGGGCATTCCAAAACTTCTGGTAAAGCTTTCGGTTCTTTTTCAGCCCGTCTTCACTGGAAACTAGAACGAGCTCATAGTAATCCGGAACGCCGTACTTTACAGGATCTATAGACCGCACCGCATGACCCTCTTTATTAAGGAGAATCTTTTCATGGTTAATGTAACCGCCAGATATTCCGTCCACTTTATGAGCAGCCATCGCGGGGATGATATCCCAGCCTACATCCGTCATCTTCACTTTTTCAGGATTGCCGCCATCCTGTTTCACCATCGTCTTCACCATCGCTTCATTAATGGGAATTGAAGGATAGCCTACATTTTTCCCTTCCAGATCCTTAGGTGAACGGATCGGACTGTTTTTAGAGACCATCAAATGGTTTAATGGATGCCTGACCAGTGCTCCCAAGGAAACGATGGGAATGTCTTCTGACCTGGAAAGGACGACCTGCGGCTGATAGGTTAACGCAAGGTCAGTCCGTCCAGCAGCCACAAGCTTTAACGGATCGTTTGTTTCGGCAGGCATCTTCACGTCCACCTCGATGCCTTCATTTTTAAAGTACCCTTTTTCAATCGCATCATATATTCCGGCATGCACCGCATTTGGATACCAGTCGAGCATGATGCTCACTTTTTTAAGGTTTCCTTTTGCCTCTTGATTCGGCGTGTCCGCGGATGAACACGCATTTAACAGGAAAAGCAGGCAGCCGGCGATAAGAAGGCTGCTTCGTTTAATCCATACGTTCATTTCATACATCCTTTCTGTTCTCTTTCCATTTAAACATTCTTTTTTCTGCGAGTGCAGCGGCACCGAACAAACACATCCCGAGCAATGTTAATAAAAAAATAGCAGAAAATACTCCTGCAGCGTTCAAGCTTCCTGACATCCTTCTTGAATAGTACCCAAGTCCCTCGCTGGCACCTAGCCATTCACCGATTGTAGCACCCACCACGGAAAATACAGCGGCTAGTTTTATCCCGGACATGAATGATGGGAGCGCCATCGGGAGCTGCACCTTTTTAAAGATCTGCCATCTTTTTGCTCCCATGGAACGCAGCAGATCAACATAGTCTTTGTCATGACGGTTCAATCCGTCATATGTGCTGACGACGATTGGGAAGAAGGCGATCAGCACGGTAACCGCCACTTTACTCCAGATGCTGTAGCCGAACCAGAGCACAAAGATTGGAGAAAGTGCAATGATCGGTATCGTCTGTGAGATCAGAACCGCCGGATAGACCATTTTTTCTACGGATTTTACAAAGAACATCGCAACAGCAAGCGAAACACCTGCAACAGCTGCGATTAAAAAACCGAGGATGGTTTCTTTAAGTGTTGCCCAGCAATGGTCCAGCAGAACCTCCCTGTTTTCATACAGCGACACGAGAATGCCTGAAGGAGGCGGCAAAATAAAGGAGGGGATTCGGTCAGTCCTGACAAGCCATTCCCATAGTACAAGCAAGACGGCAGCCGCGGCCAAAAACAAATAATAATCTTTAAATAATCGTTTCATGCTGTTCATTTGTAATTCTGCTCTCCAATATATTGATCAAGCCTGCCATCTCATTTGTTAAGACCGCACTTCTTGGCCTCGGAAGCTTGACCTCTAACTCTTCTGTTTCACCAGTTGGATGCAGCACGATGATCCGGTCGCTTAAAAAAACCGCTTCATGAAGATCATGAGTGACCAAAAGGATCGTTTTGTTCAAATCCTTCCACAGGGAAGAGATCCATTGGTGCATTTCCTTTTTTGTCATCGCGTCCAGTGCACCAAATGGTTCATCAAGAAGAAGCACTTCTTTTCCCGTCAGCAAGGTTCGAAGAAAGGCGATCCTCTGGCGCATCCCCCCTGAAAGTTCATGCGGAAAAGCGTTACGGTAATCCCACAGTCCTACTTTTTTCAACCATGATTTCGCCTCTTCTGCTTTTTGACTCTTTTGCTGCTGAATCTCTGGAGCAAGAAGAAGATTTTCCATGACCGTACGCCAGGGAAGAAGCAGATCCTTTTGAGGCATGTATCCCGCTGCTCCCGGAAAGACAGGCTTGTCCTGTACGAGGATCTCTCCCGTGGAGGGCTGGTCCAGTCCGCAGGCAAGCTTGAGCAAAGTGCTTTTGCCGGTTCCGCTTTTGCCGATGATCGAAACAAATTCTCCGGCCGCTGCTGCAAAATTGATGTCGTTCAGAAGCGGGGAGATTTGTCTTTGCTGAGTAAAGGAATAAAATACATTCTTAAAGATCAGTGACATAAAAACTCTCCTTCAATGTGGCGATTACACCGGCCATTCATGACCGTAATACACCATATCCCAAAACATGAATTCAAAGCGCGAGGTGGTTAGGAAATGCTCCTCGAGCACTGTCAATTCCTGTTCTGTCATACCTTCAGCCAACCGGTTCAGTTTATGGATGAGCCACTGTGCAAGCCCGCCAAATTCCTCTGACGCATACATCTCAATCCATTGGGCATAAGGATGGTCTTCGAGGCTTCCTGCTTCCCTCTTTAAAGCCGATCCAATCTCATGGTAGCTCCACATACATGGCAGCAGGCAGGAGATAAGCTCCGCAAGTGTTCCGTGCTGGGAGGCGTTCAGCATATAGCGGGTGTACGCAAGGTTAATCGGAGTGGCCTTTTCTTCCTCCAGCTCCTCGGACTGTATGCCAATGTCACTGCAATACGCGCGGTGGAGATCCATCTCGGTATTCAAGGTTTCATGAAGCAGGCTTGAAAACCAGGTCATCGTCTCGGCATCCTTCGCTTTTATTGCCCCAAACGCAAAGAGCTTGGCATAGTCTTTTAAATAGACATAGTCCTGTTTCATATAATAGGCAAAGCGTTCCTTAGGCAGTGATCCGTCTTTAATGCCCTGTACAAACGGATGAAGATGAGTGTGTTTCCAAACGGGTTCCACGCTTTTATACAATCGTTCAGTAAATGGCTCTTGCTTCAGCTTCGTCATGTGTATTGCTCCTTTCTATATTGCACCACTTTGCGATAAACCCCGCGAGAACCTTTGAGTGTTCCAACAGCTGATGAAGCTCCACCTTTTCGTCCACAGCGTGAGCATCATCCAGCTTGCCGGGGCCATAAATAACAGCAGGTATTCCAGCGGCTCCAAGCCAACCTGCATCGGTAACGGTTGATGACATTGAAACAACCGCTTTCCGCTTGGAGACCGTTTGATGCTGTTCCTTCAGTACCGCCAAAGCTTCATGAGTGTGATCAACGTCCAGTGCAGGAAAAACTTCTCCTCACTCCTCAATCATGGATTTTCCTCCCCACTTAAACAGAGGAGGATTGTTTTTCATCCATGGATCGGCCATGGCAACAGCAAGGATGTGCTCCTCAATTTCCTTCGCGACCTCTTCATAGGTCTCATTCGGGTAAAAGTGAACAGTAATCCACAGCCGGCATTCATCAGCGATAAACGCCGCATTTCTTCCTCCTTCAATGACGGACGGATTAATGGTCGTACTGCCCATAGGGAATTCCGGGTACGATTTAGTGACTGCCCAGTGCCGTTCAAGTTCCTGCAGCCCTTCAATCACCTTTGCCATTTTTTCAATGGCACTCGCACCGTTTATTCCGCCTCCGGCATGGATCATCCGCGAACGGAGCCCATCGTGATAGGTCTCTTTGCTCTTAATGGTGATCCACCCTGTGATGACTCTTCCTTGGCCATGAATCTCAAGATTCGATGTGTCGGCGACAATCGCAAAATCAGCTTTCATGCCCCGGTCTACACATGACTTGGTTCCTGCTTCTCCTGCTTCTTCACCTGTCACCGATTGAAAGAAGATGTCCCCTTTCAGCTTAATCCCAAGCTCTTGAAGAAGCTGAAGGGCAAACAGAGATGAGGCCATGCCTCCCTTCATATCTGAAGTTCCGCGTCCATAGAGCAGCCCTTCCTCTTCTGTGAGGACAAAAGGGGGATACTTCCATGACGCTTCATCACCGACAGCTACAACATCCATATGTCCATTAAGGAGCAGGCTTTGATATTCCTCTGATCTTTCTCCTTGCTTTGCTCCCGCGACGATTCGGTCCCCGGGAAACAGCTCCCATTCCTCTGTCTCAAATCCCAGGTTAAGGAGTACGTCTTTAACATAGCTCTGTGCCTCTTCTGTATTCCTCGCAGGTGGACTGACCGTCTCGAATGCAACGAGAGTTCGTAAATTATTTCGGTGCCTGGCACCAAGCATTACATACTTGCGGCGGGTGCCTGGCACCCAACATATACAAAAAAGCCGCCTTCATAAGAGAAGGCGGCTGAGCTTTCAGCTGGGGTCCGATTAATCAGCTTTTTCATTCAGCCTGCTTCCCTCCGCTGGCATGATCCAGATCAGGTTCCAAGGGTCTAGAACACAAAGGTTCAGTCTCAGCCTTTCAGCCCCCCTAGCAGATTTCTATTCCATTATCCTATTAAACTGTAGTACAGATTTTTTGCTTCTGTTATATCTTTCGTGCCATGAATGAGTACGCGTCCGTCTTTAAAAAACACAAGCCTCTGTTCTTCATCACTGCTATATGAAAGCAGATATGGATTCTGCTCGATTCTTCCGCCAAGCCGCGATAAAGACAGTGACAGCTCCTCCAAATCTCTTTCCCCTTTTTCCGAAGGACGGATCTGGACAGTGTTTCTTCCGCACAGGACCGCTGTCTTCGTCTGATTTTCCGGATCAAGATGCGGATAGTGGGCGTGCTCGCCACAGGAAGGGCAATCCGCTTTCTTCAGCTTTTGCACATCCATCGCCAAGTAATGATTGTTCCACATATCAAAGGAGACCAGCTTGTTCCGTAGAGAAGTGGTATTGCCCGTCAATAGCTTCATCGCTTCAGCTGTTTGGTGGGCGACTACCATCTGCACCACAGGTGCGATAATTCCTGCTGTATCACACGTTGCACCGCCCATAGGCACCTTCTCAAGCAAACAGCTAAGACAAGGCGTCTCACCCGGCAAAATCACATAGCTTAAACCATAGCTTCCGACACAGGCGCCGTAAATCCATGGAATTTTTCTTTCCTGTGAGATGTCGTTGATCAGTAAACGTGTATCAAAATTATCTGTCGCATCAATCAAAAGATCTGCAAATTCCGCCAGTTCCCGCAGTTCTTCCACACCTGCATCCAGTACAAGACTTTCAACATGAATATCGGAATTCACCTGCTCCAGCCGTTCTCTTGCAGCAACGGCTTTGGGCATCCTGTACTTTGCATCTTCTTCGCTGAAAAGCTGCTGGCGCTGTAGGTTGCTCCATTCCACGTAGTCACGGTCAGCGATCGTAATCCTGCCTACGCCCGCACGGGCAAGTATTTCGGCATTGCCTGTTCCGAGCGCTCCAGCCCCTATAATCACAACGTGTTTATCTGACAGCTGATCCTGCCCTTCTTCTCCGATAGGCTCGAATAATATCTGCCTGGAGTAGCGATCATTCATTAAATACTCATTCCCTCCAGCGGACTGCTTGCCGATGCATACCTTTTCTTTGGAATTCTTCCCGCCTCATATCCGAGACGGCCGGCCTCAATGGCGAGCTTCATCGCCTGAGCCATTTTTACCGGATCATCTGCTCCAGATACCGCAGAATTGAGCAATACTCCGTCAGCGCCAAGTTCCATAGCGGCTGCCGCGTCAGCTGGTGATCCGATGCCGGCATCCACAATAACCGGAATATTGGCCTGCTCAATAATGAGGCTGATGTTTAACGGATTGATGATTCCTAGGCCAGAACCAATCGGTGAAGCTCCAGGCATTATGGCATGTACGCCAAGCTCCTCTAATTTTTGTGCAAGAATGACATCATCTGAAGCATAAGGCAAGACCGTAAACCCTTCTTCCAACAGCATTTCTGACGCTCTTAATGTTTCAAGCGGATCCGGCAGAAGAGTCTTGAAATCTCCTATTACTTCTACCTTTATCATATCACATAACCCTGAAGCTTTTGCTAGCTTTGCAATTCTAACCGCTTCTTCGGCCGTTTTAGCTCCAGCCGTGTTCGGCAGCAGCGTAAAATTCTCTGCATCCAGTTTTTCTAAAAAATTCGGCTGATCAGGATCAAAAATATTCATCCTTCTTACGGCAAACGTAAGGATCTCAGTACCTGAAACCTTAACTGCCTCTTTTTGAATATCAAAATCAGGAAATTTTCCTGTCCCCAGCAGCAATCTGGAGCTAAACTCATAGTTTCCAACTTTCAGCATGTCTTCATCCTCCTCCTACAAAATGAACAATTTCTACCTTATCACCATTAGCTAAGCGTGTTTCAGCGTGCTGGCTTTTATCGAGGATCTCCTGGTTCAGTTCAACGATCGCCCCTCTTCCGGCAAGCTTCAGCTCCACCAGAAGTTCCTCAATGGTCCTGGCCTGGTCGATATCCAGCGATGCACCGTTAACAATCAACTTCATGAAAGCTCATCCTCTCATTTTTTTCATAAGGCAAAGCGGTCAGGAGCAAATTCTCTTAAAGTCTCTTCCTGCAGCTTTCCTTCCAGCAGTTCTGCCATCCAGCGCCCGGTCAGCGGACTGAGTAAGATCCCATTGCGAAAATGGCCCGCTGCAATGTACAGATCTTTATGGTAGGGATGTTTTCCCATGTACGGGAGACCATCCGGAGTTTGCGGCCTGAACCCTGTCCAGGCTTTCTCCCACTCGCCGTGTAAAATACCGGGAAGGACAGCACTCGCTTTCGAAAGCAGCTCTAAAACTCCCTTTGCCCTAACTTTTCTGTCGTAGGTACCAGTTTCCATCGTTGCACCTACGACCAATCTGCCGCCTCGTTTTGGTACGAGGTAGCATTCATCAGCTATTACCGTTGATGTGATGACCGGCTCTAAAAACGACAATGAAAGACATTCTCCCTTCACCGGGAACATCGGCATATGCAATCCGGACTGAACCGCCAGCTTGCCTGTCCAGACACCTGATGCCAGTACCACCTTTTCTCCGTAATACATGCCTGCGCTCGTTTGAACGCCTATTCCTGACTGGCTAAAATCGAATCCGGCCACTTCCGTAAAATCTATAAAAACTGCCCCGAGCCTTGAGGCTGACTCAGCAAATGCTCTCGTCAATTGCACAGGATTGACCTGGCCATCTTTCGGTAGATACATGGCACCAGCTACTCTGTCTGATAGCCTCGGCTCCATTTTTAACAGTTCAGGTCCGGCAACCCAATGTGCAGGCTGTCCATTGTTATTGTGAAAATCGATCAGCCGCTTCAATCTTAAGACTTCACTTTCATCACCCGCAGCTTTAAACAATCCTTTGTCGATAAACTCTATATCGATCCCGCAAATTTCCTTCAGTTCTCTGCTTAATTCTGGGAACAGAATTCGGCTTTCACGTGCCATCGTGTAGAGCGGTCCTGCCTCATTCAGTTCGGCCTGCGCCCCAAGCATACCGGCCGCGGCTGAAGAAGCCTCACTGCCGATTCGGCCTTTTTCAATAACCAGAACAGTATAATCTGTAAGTTTACGCAAGTAGTAAGCAATCGCGCAGCCGATAATGCCTCCACCTGCAATAACTACATCATAGTCCTTGGACATCCAAAAATTCACTCCTTTTGTAAAGCTTCTGAATAGCTTCTCGCTTCTAAATCGAGATTCTCCGCCGTCCAGATCCCGGACATGACGGCGATTCCTTTGGCTCCCGCCTGCAGGAGCAAACTGGTATTACTAGGCGTTACTCCTCCGATGGCAACAACGGGAATGGAAACCGCATCTGCGGTCTCACGCAGTAATTCAAGACCGCGGGGTTCACTTCCCCTTTTGCTTTCTGAATGAAAAACATGCCCATAAAATAAATAGTGGACGCCTTTATCCTCTGCACGCATGGCTTCCTCCCTGGAATGAACGGATTTTCCAATTCTAAGGCTGCTGAAATGCTTACTTACGAGATCTGGTTCAAGGCTGGTTCCCTTTAAATGAACAGCTCCTGCTTCCGCAGCAACGGCTACATCCACACGGTCATTGACGCAGATCTGCTCCCTCCTTAATCCTGCTCCCTTCAATCCCTCCGCCAGATTAAAAATCTCACCGGCATTCCGCTGTTTTTCTCTGATATGGATACATGTCATATAAGGAGCCAGGATTGATGCGGCCGAAATGATTTCTTCAGGCTGCTTCCTTCCATTCGTAATGACATGGAACTCGAATCTTTCCACCTTGCACCCTCCTTTTCCCATACAAAAAAGCCACCCCTTTCGCAGAAAAGAGTGGCTGATTATCTGTTTATCTAATCTTCAGCACTATATTTAGCATAGTGCATAGTCCACTTCCCTACGCTGGCATCATCCAGATCAGGTTCAAAGGGTTTAGAACAGATTGTTCAGTCTCAGCCGGCCAGGCTCCCCCAGTGTTGCTAGTTATTCATTTTATCTACATCTTACCATTCAGATTAGAAATGTAAAACATTAAAATCTGATTTTGGATTCAAGGAACGAACGAAGCGCGGATACCGGCATGCGGACCTGTTCCATCGTGTCGCGGTCACGAACCGTTACCTGCTGATCATCTTTGGAATCAAAATCATACGTAATACAGAAAGGGGTTCCGATCTCATCCTGTCTGCGGTAGCGTTTTCCGATCGATCCTGTTTCATCATAATCTACCATGAAGTCGCTCGCAAGGCCGGAAAAAACTTCTCTTGCTTCTTCTGAAAGCTTTTTCGATAAAGGAAGCACTGCTGCTTTAAACGGCGCAAGAGCCGGATGCAAGTGGAGAACCGCCCTCGTATCTCCGCCCTCGAGCTCTTCCTCTTCAAACGCGTCGATCAAGAACGCAAGCGTTACTCGGTCTGCGCCGAGTGAAGGCTCGATGCAATAGGGGATATAGCGGTCATTCGTCTCTTGGTCGATATAGTTAAAGTCCTCACCAGAATGCTCGCTGTGACGCTTAAGGTCAAAGTCGGTACGGGACGCGATCCCCCACAGCTCTCCCCAGCCGAACGGGAATTGATACTCAAAATCTGTCGTTGCGTTGCTGTAGTGGGAAAGCTCTTCGGATTCATGGTCGCGAAGACGGAGCTTATCCTGCTTCATTCCAAGGTTTAATAAGAAATCGTGGGCATATTGTTTCCAGAAATCAAACCATTTTAATTCTTCACCCGGCTTGCAGAAGAACTCAAGCTCCATCTGTTCGAATTCACGGGTACGGAACGTAAAGTTGCCCGGTGTAATCTCATTACGGAAGCTTTTACCGACCTGAGCGATACCGAACGGCAATTTCTTCCTCATCGTACGCTGCACGTTTTTAAAGTTTACAAAGATCCCCTGTGCTGTTTCTGGACGAAGATAGATTTCGTTCGTGCTGGATTCCGTTACACCCTGGAATGTTTTGAACATCAGGTTAAACTGGCGGATCGTTGTAAAGTCGTGCGCCTCACACTCTGGACATGCGATGTTGTGCTCTTCAATCAACTTTTCCATTTCATCGAAAGAGAGCCCGTCAACAATTTTCTCGATCCCTTTTTCGGCAAGCGCATCTTCGATTAATTTATCGGCACGGTGTCTCGCTTTACATTGCTTACAGTCGATCATTGGATCATTGAAGTTTCCGATATGTCCGGATGCTACCCACGTTTGAGGGTTCATGAGAATCGCTGCATCCAACCCTACATTGTAAGGGGATTCCTGTACAAATTTTTTCCACCAAGCTTTTTTCACGTTATTCTTCAGCTCAACGCCGAGCGGACCGTAATCCCACGTGTTGGATAATCCCCCATAAATTTCTGAGCCCGGAAAAATAAATCCGCGCTGTTTTGCCATGTTGACGATCTGTTCCATTGTCACACTCATGACCATCTCTCCTTTTTTAGTAAATGCGTATGAAATCAACCAAAAAAGCCCTCATCCATAGACAAGTTTCCTTGCCCAGGGACGAGAGCTTATACTCACGCGGTTCCACCCTAATTGATGCTTAAATAAGCATCCGCTTTGGTCAATTAATCGCTCGAGACTGCCGTTTCTCTGAACTTTTGCCCCGGGCTTCCACCATCCCCGGTTCGCTTCTCACAAAAGCACCTCAGATACTATTGGTCTGTCATAGCTTTACATCATTTGATTATGGGAAAAATAGTACAATTTTTCAGCCGTAATGTCAAGTCTGTACAATCCTGACACCATTTATTCTTTTTCGCCCATAAACAGAAAAACTCACGGCAGCCCCTCGCCATGAGCTTTCAACTTTATCACTTAAAAGCCTCCAAATCCGCCTCCTGGAAATCCTCCATAACCGCCTGGAAAACCGCCGAAACCGCCCGGAAAACCACCATATCCGCCTGGGAAAGGTGAAACTCCGCCGTATCCGTATCCATAACCGTATGCGAACGGACGGGGCGCAAGAGCGAATCCTGCAATAGTTCCGAGTCCAAGTCCTACCAAGGCTGCACCAACGACCGGAAAGAACCTTCCTGTCCCATCATCATGGTATGGCAGCAGGTAGACATTTTCTGTATCAACTCTTTGGATGGAGCCTCTGTAGACACTCCCGTCATGGGTAGTAATTTCAACATCTTGCCCCATATGCTGACAGCACAGACCGTAATATTGTTCCTTCAAAAGTTAACCTCCTCTTTACCCTGATAACACCACTACCCTGCATCTTATGCAAAATGTGGAAAATGGGTATGGACAGCAGTCTGCCGTTTCGACTATCCGCAAAAATGGGTATAAAGGACATAGAAACCTTTGAAAGGGGCTCCTTTATGGAAAAAGATTTATCACAGCACAAAGCACATGCCGAAAGAAAAGCAGAAGAATATAAGGAAGAGGCCGCTCCCTGGATCGTCGGGATGGCCCGTTTCGGCCATTTCTCCAAAGGGGCCGTTTATATTGTTATCGGAATACTTGCGGTGATGGCAGCATTCGGTCTTCAAGGAAAATTAACCACTTCCTCTGGTGCCCTCTACACCATCGCCAAGCAGCCGTTCGGCTCCGCCATGCTCGCTGTACTGGCTGCCGGCCTTGCAGGCTATGCATTTTGGCAAGTCATCATGGCCGTATTTGACCCTGAACATAAAGGAAAAGACGCCAAAGGATGGTTCGCTCGAATGAGTTACCTCATCATCGCTGCCATTTATTTCAGTCTCTGCTTTAATGCGATTAAAATCATCTTCAGGGCGAGTGTTAACACATCAAGTGAAAAATACCAATCCTTATCCGCAAAAGCACTCGCACAGCCCTTCGGACAAACGATCATTGCCGTTATTGGAGCTGTATTTATCGGAATAGGGGTTTTTAACTTCTACAAGGCCTATACGGAAAAATTCAAAAACAGGCTGAAGCGTCATGAGATGAACCAAAAAGAATGGAAGAGTGCGCGTTATATTGGTAAGTTCGGGCTTTTTGCACATGGTGTCGTGTTCGCCATCGTCGGCATCTTTCTAATCAGAACCGCCATTCAGGCAGATCCTGATGAAACAAAGGGGCTGGACGGTGCTTTGGCTGAACTTGTAAAACAGCCGTTTGGTCCGGTTCTCCTATCTGTTGTGGCTCTCGGGCTCGTCGCCTATGGTGCGTACCTGCTATTTGAAGCGAAATACCGCAGGCTCGATCCATAAACAATTCCATCAGAAATAAGCCTCACCCATATGGGCGAGGCTTATTTTTTATTTACTCGGCTTCAAAACAAGTTTTTCACCATTATTAAAGCTGGATTCCTTCGTCGCGGCGTTGTCCAGTCCGCCCGCTTCTTTTATCCAAGGACCTTCATTGCCCTCGGCCGCATGTCTGATCAGTTCATCCACGATTTGAGCCTTACCGTCAAACAAAGGCATCATTATTTCATCAATCTTTTTCTCAAATAGAACAGCACTGAACACCTGTATCCATAAGTTAAAAAGCAATGGTGCGCCCAGATTTTTATGATCCTGATGATTCCAGTCGAGGAAGCAGAATCGGGAGCATTTCTTCCGCCTGAAGGTTTTTCTGTCGAATTGCAGTTTCTGCATATCTTTTACGGACAGCTTCTCTTTGGAAGAGAGAACATCCTTTATCCGCTGCTCACGATAGGGCTGGGCCCATGAGTCCGTTATATGGTACGGGTTGTCATCACCGATTATCTTATTATTGGCCGTAGCAATGAAACCTTCTTTCGGGTTCACAACAGTCGGCAGTTCATCCCATGGAATATAACCTTTCCATTCGTATTTCTTTTCCCATCCAGGGACTGGCACGGACGCATATTTTTCATTGCAGATCGGTATCAAGCCGTTGGCACGGTAGGCAATCGTCCCATCCTTTGAAGCAAAGACGAAGTTCTGGGCCAGCGTATGAAAATACGTAAGCGCTTTTGAATTCCTTCCAGTTGCTGGGCCGTTTTGTTCTTTCAGCTTTTCCCCTCTTTCTTTATGGCTTCTTTCCTCTCTGTTTTTTTCCTTCTCCTGTAAATTCTATTTTTTCATAGAGATCTCATATGTCCATTAGAAGTAAATATATTTGAAAGAAGAAGCAAGGATGGTTTAAAATGGTTACTTTGAAAGGAGGAGCCGTATGAAAAAATGGATATGGCTGATGCTCATCCTTTTTGCAATCGGTGCAATAACAGCTGGAGGCTGGTATTACTATCCCCAGTATAAGATTGATCGTCTGAAAGCCCAAAATGCGGCAACGACCGAATCCTCAGGGAATAAACCACATCAGGAAGATGTATCCTATATTCAGCATTTAAAACATCTGAGTGGAAAAGAGCTTCATCACCTGGCTCTGGGAGATTCGGTCATTCAAGGCCGCGGTTCAAATCAAGGCGGTTTTATAAAAATGGCCAACAATGAAATGAGTGCTTTAACATCTAATAAAGTGCAGCTCGATAACCAAGGGATATCTGGAGCGACGAGCAGTGACCTGCTCGCCTATCTTTCATCTCCAGGCATGTCTGACCGGGTGAAGTCCGCAGACATCATTACGATCAATATCGGGGGCAACGACCTCGTAAAGCTTGCATTAAAGGAAGGGCCTGTCAAAGCGCTTCAGGATTACCAAAATGTGAAATCCACTTATGAGAAAAATTTAATTGATATATTCTCATTGATCCGAAAAGAGAATCCTCATGCAATCCTCGTATACAACGAATTGTATAATGCAGTGGACTCTGAAGAATCCTTTTATCCTGCAACTAAAAAATTGCTGAATGACTGGAATCTGATTGCCTATGAAACCACATCAAACTATAAACCCTCTGTTGTGATTCCGAGCAGTGAGGTGCTTAAGCCCGAAAACAGGAAGGAGTGGATCTATGATACCATCCATCCAAATGAAAAAGGCCACGAACGGATTGCGCGGCAGATGATCAAAGCATTGAAAGCTCCATACAAAGAAAATTAAAAGGCATTGTCCCGACGAGGACCAATGCCTTTTGATATTATTCTGAAAGCTTAAAATCACGGTAAATAAAATTCCCTTCTGTAACCGTATGATTTTCCTGTTCAACAGCGATCTCACGGCTGAATAATGGTCCGTTGACCACCATTGTATGGAATTCGCCATTTTCTCCGCATGGATCTACGTTTTCTGGGATATCCGCAATCCAATCACGGTTGATTTCCCGGCCAAGAAAATCTTTATCCAGCTTTGTCTGATCAAGCGTTGTAATGACCGTACGGTATCCAAGCGAGAGAAATTCATCAATCAGCTCCGCTGATTTTCTCCCCCACAAAGGAAAAACTCCTCCGATTCCGGCTTGCTTTAATTTGGATTCCCGGTATTCCCTGATATCCGCGAGAAAAATGTCTCCGAACATCACGTGCCGAATACCGGCTTCGCTCAGCTTGTCCATTTCTTCCCGCATCCGTTCCTCATAGATCTCATTCGTGCAAACCGTTGGAATCTTTACTTTGCGGACGCGAAAGCCTAAAGATTTTGCCTGTGCATCAAGAATTTCCTCACGAATGCCATGGATACTGGTCCTTCTATGGTCCTCATTGATGGTTGTAAGTAAAGAGTCGACTTCATATTCGTTGGATTCCAGCAGCTTATGCAGAGCCAGCATGGAGTCTTTGCCGCCGCTGAACGAAACGACAATTTTTTTCGCCAATCGTCTCACTTCCTTTTGCACCCTTTTTTTGGTGTAATTGAAATAAATGATTTACATATGATTATAAAGCAACGAGGAGGAGAGAATGGGGGAACATTTGGAGTATACAAAAGAAATATATGAGCCGCCAGTAAGGAAGAACCGTAACTACCCGGTCACATGGGGAGGATTTTTCGGTTTTTTCGGGGCTTACCTCGGATTTATCATCTTGTTTTCTCTGCTGATCGGCATGTTCTATGCTCTCTCGGCGATCATTTTTGATTTCTCAATGGCTGGATTTGAGAACAGCCCTGTTTTTTTGCTAATTGATGCGTTAACCTTCACAACCGTCATTCTGATCTTTAAACAGACCCGCCAATTTATATTTCAAAAACTAGCTTTCGGTGTTCTGAAAAAGAAGAGCACCTATTTGATGATGGCGGGTGCTCTGGTCATTTGCCAGGCAGAACAATATATAATTTTTGATGTGCTTCATCTCGAGAACCCCGGTTCAAAAGGAAATGACAGCCTTTTTACAAGCGGGATAGGAATCGCAGGCATCATTCTTGTGATCTTCTGCGCTTGTATTGCGGCGCCGTTTACTGAAGAAATGGTCTTCAGGGGGTTTTTGTTCCGCTTTTTTCATGAGAGGTACCATTTTATTGCCGGCCTCATCATTTCCTCTGCGGTATTCGGCTCTTTGCATATCGGCTATCCTCTGGCTGCCGGTATCATGGGTTTCGTGTTTTCCACATTGTTCTATTTTACAAAATCCCTTGTTCCCGGCATGGTTGTGCATGCACTTTGGAATACGTATGTATCCATTGCAGAGCTTCTCTCCTGAATGATTATGAAACCAAAAAAATAGAGGCACCTTTAAAAGGTGCCTCATATGTATAGGGGATTTTAATTATCTCACCTTTCCAGGGGATTGGTAAGCATCCAGAGACTTGCGACTTGTTGCCTATTTTTCCTTCAGTATCGCCTGTTCAGCTCCAGCCGTACCAATAAGACTAAGACCTTTACGCTAACCCTTTGGTCAGCTGATCCTTTGTCATGAAGCCTTTAATTCCGTTTTTGGTAAGCAAGTATTCTACAACCGCTTGCCGGTCCATCCCAAGAGTCTCCAGTCCTTTAGCGATCGTCTTAAGATAAGCGAAGGAGGGTGCCACAAACTCTTCCTCGCCCATGTCATGGTTGGAAGTGAAGGTAAAGATCGGATAGCCGTCGGAATCCCCAAGATAGACGATCGTTCCATACCAACCCTCAGTTAACGGAAGAAAGCGGGATTCCTTTATTCGTTCAAAATCGATTGCTAAACCCTCGATTCCGTTTTCCTGTGAAGCCACATCCAGAAATTGTTCGTCAGAAATCAAATACATTCTTCCTGCTGTTTTTTCGTGCTCGTCCTCACGATGCCCGATAAACGCGACTCCCCCTTTTCCCCACTTGCTTTCCTGCTTTGAAAAATAAAGCGGATACTGTATATTAACGGGCTTGTCTGCTCGAGGAGGATCACAATTGCGGCATCCCTTTTCGGGTTCCATACTGCCTTCTGCCTGGTTTCCCTCTATATAACAGCTTAATCTGGCTTGGTTCATGTTGGAGCCGTAGCTCGCATA
This sequence comes from Fictibacillus sp. NRS-1165, assembly GCF_050468105.1. Classification (NCBI taxonomy): domain Bacteria; kingdom Bacillati; phylum Bacillota; class Bacilli; order Caryophanales; family Fictibacillaceae; genus Fictibacillus; species Fictibacillus sp. NRS-1165. The sequence goes on along the minus strand of NZ_JBDPNU010000018.1, from coordinate 7,789 downwards.
CCATACATAGTTCATCGATGTGCTCCTATTCTACAAATAACGGACTTGCTGTTTAATATAACGTTTTAAATAACTGGCAAAGTCCATGACACTGTTTTTATCTTCAAAGATGCCCTTTAACGTATCAACCTGCGGGAATATACCATGCCTGTTAAACCTTACGGCGGTCATTCCCCGATAAAATTCACTTCCATCTTCGTTCAATATGACAGTATCCACCACAACTTCTTTTGTCTCTCCAATATAATGCTCTTTTAATTCAATTACATCCACCACATCAAGCTTGTATCTTTTCATAAGATCGCCCTCCCCAATTATTGTAGCAAACGGTGAGACAGAAAACCCGCTGCATATTCACTCGAATTCCATACAAAAAGCAGCATCATATGTTCGGGATAATAACGTAGTAAAAATGGCATGTCTTCGCCTTTATATTAAAAAATAAGGGTTCTATCCTTGTTTTTGCTTGGTAACTTAGTACCATCGAACCATTGGAAAAGATTTGAAATAGTCTTAACGATTCTTGTTATAAATTAACAATCGGGATAAAATAGGAATATATAAGACAGGGGTTGCTGCTTATCCTGCTTAAACGTTCTAGCCCGAATTAATGAGGGGGAGGGAATGGTATGACAGTATTCGAAGCAATGTCGTTGATGATTGGTTTTTCAATGCTAGTTCTGACCATTATTCGCTCCAAGGACAACGATTAAGCGTAATCACATATTCCATACAAAAAGCCATGCGGCATCGCATGGCTCTTTTTAGTATTCTTTTGGTTATCTTTTTTCTACGACTAATTCATTTTCACGAACATCAACACGTAATTCTGCACTTTCTTCTTGTTCCAGAAGAACATCTGCCACAGCATCTTCCACTTTTTCCTGAATCACTCTGCGAAGCGGACGTGCACCGAAGGATGGATGGTAACCAAGTTCAGCAATTTTCTTTTTCGCCTCTTCCGTAAAGCTGATAGTAATGCCTTGTTCAACAAGGTTTCCTTTCAATTCTTTTAGCATGAGGTCGACGATGAGGACAAGGTCTTCTTCTTTCAGTGACTGGAATTGTACAATGCTGTCAAAGCGATTTAGGAATTCCGGCTTGAAGTAGGAACCGATCGCATCAAGGATACTGGTTTCTTTTTGAACCTCCGCCAGTTCATTCGTAAATCCTAATTTTTTCGTTTGTTTAATGCCGGACCCGGCATTGCTTGTCATAATAATGACAGTATCCTTAAAGCTCACTGTACGGCCCTGGCTGTCCGTTAAACGTCCATCCTCAAGGATTTGAAGGAACATGTGCTGTACATCCGGATGAGCTTTCTCAATTTCGTCCAGAAGAATGATGCTGTATGGTTTTCGGCGAACCAATTCTGTCAACTGTCCAGCTTCATCATGGCCGACATATCCTGGAGGCGAACCAATCAGTTTGGACACAGCGTGTTTTTCCATGTACTCACTCATATCAAGACGAATCATGGCTTCTTTATCACCAAACAATTCTTCTGCGAGCGACTTCGTAAGCTCTGTTTTACCTACCCCAGTCGGACCGACAAACAGGAAGGATCCGATCGGACGGTTTTTGGCTTTAAGGCCGGCACGGCTTCTGCGGATGGCCTTCGCTACTTTTTCAACTGCTTCTTTTTGGCCGATTACTTTTTGTGATAAATTTTTCGCAAGGTCTTTCATTTTTGCCTGCTCGTCAGCTTGAAGCTTCCTTACAGGAATACCTGTTTTTTGTTCAACGATTTGCTGAATATCCTCTATTGTAACCGCAGCTTTCGTTTGGGCTTCATTTCCACTCAGTTTTTCTTGAAGCTGAAGTTCTTCCTGGCGAAGTTTGGCAGCCAGCTCATAGTTTTCACTTAATGCTGCTTTTTCTTTTTCTTTCGAAATCTCTTCTAAACGTTCTTCAATGGAAGAGGTTTCACTTCCTGAGTGAAGAAGATTGATTTTTGAACCTGCCTCATCCATTAGATCGATCGCTTTATCCGGAAGGAAACGATCCTGAATATAACGGTGAGAAAGATTTACACATGCTTTTAGAACATCATCTGAAAAGCTTACTTCATGGTACTGCTCATATTTTGGAGCGAGGCCTTTTAAGATCTCATAGGCTTTTTCTGGTGTAGGTTCATTTACGATCACAGGCTGGAAGCGTCGTTCAAGTGCAGCATCCTTTTCAATCTTGCGGTATTCCTTCAATGTCGTTGCACCTACAACCTGAAGTTCCCCGCGTGCCAGTGCTGGTTTTAGAATATTACCTGCATCCATAGACCCTTCTGCAGAACCGGCACCGACGATCTGATGGATCTCATCGATGAACAGAATAATATTTTTGCGTTTTTGAAGTTCAGCGATCAGCAGCTTCATTCGTTCTTCAAACTGTCCGCGGATCCCTGTATCGGCCACAAGAGATGCCACATCAAGCAAGTAAACTTCTTTAGACAGCAGCTTGGCCGGAACGGATCCATCTGCAATCTTTAATGCAAGGCCTTCTGCAATCGCTGTTTTACCGACCCCTGGTTCTCCGATAAGAACCGGGTTGTTTTTGTTTCGGCGGTTCAAGATCTCAATCACACGGCTGATCTCTTCCTCCCTGCCGATGACAGGGTCGATTAAACCTGCTTTGGCAGCATGACTGATATTGCGCCCAAATTGATCCAAAAACCCGCCGCCTCCCTGCTGAGTCTTGGGAGACTGCTGTTCGCCGGAAATTCCTGAATTCATTCCGCTGTTCATCATTTGTTTAAAGAAATCATCAAAAGATGAGAATTGATTCATAGGATTCATACCTCCCGCAGAGTTCATGGATTGAGTAACTTTATGATAGCAATCTGTACAAAGTGTTAATTGTTGTTTGTGTTGATTAATTGAAACGTTCATATGAATAGTCGCAGGATTCACTTTACAATGTTCACATCGCATAAAGCATTTCCTCCTTCTTAAGATCGGTCATTCTCTTAGTCTGACTTTGACTATCTTTGACCTTATGACCATATTATACTTTGACCTTCTTTGACTTTCAAGTTTTTTGAACAAAAATTTTATATTTCCTTATTTAAAGTGTGTAAGTACACCTTGGTTTCTAGTACCTTACACTTCTTGTTCTCGAAAATCAAATGATGTGCATCTTCTCATATAAAAAGCAAAAACCCGCTGGAATCAACGGGTTCTTTTACTTTATTTAATTTCAAATGTTTGTTTTTGAAGATAATCATTATCCTCACTTTTAGCTGTGAGCCAAATTTCGATCGTATACATTCCAGCAGGAAGATTTTTAACCAAAATATCCTGTGTGTACGTTTCACCTTGTCTTATGGTGATTTTGGACAGGGCCTGAGTAAACATATGGTCCTGTGAATATTGGTAAACCTTTTTGCCCTCTTTATTTTTTATAATGTAGTCAAATTTTTTTCCGCTCGTGAATTCGAACGTTTTCACCTGCTCTGTCTGGTTTTTTAATTCGTAGCGCAGAAGAGTGCTTCCTGACTTTTGTTCCAGAACCGTCAGCTTGGGCTCAATTGCACCGGCAACAATTCCTCCGCCATTGTTTCTTTTGGGCTCGTCTTTCTTCTGCTCTTGCTTCTTTCCGTCTCCCATGACTGGATCCCCCTTCTCAGCCTCGTTCTTTTCCGTTGTTCCGCAACCTGCTAATACAAACAACATCCCAAATATGAGCAGCCAGGTTTTCAATGTCATCACCTCACCTATAGTCTTGGCTGATTTTTGTTATTTTACCAGAATAAAAAAGGATTTTTGCATCTACATCTATAAGTACCCTTAAGATACATTATTGAACATACACCAAAGGGAGGATTTTTACATGCCTGTACTACACGAAAATTTGCTTATGGAAATGAAAAAACTCACAGATGAAAAACGAGCGACAAGCAATGAGACGGTTCTTCAGCAGCACAGCAAGGATGAGTCCCATCATACTCCTGTTCTGCCGGAGGTCGTTGTTTTTCCCAACTCAGCTTCTGAAGTTTCCTCTATATTACAATACGCCAGCAAACACCAAATTCCTGTCGTTCCATTTGGTGCAGGATCCAGCCTTGAAGGGCACTGCATTCCTCTGCAGGGCGGAATCTCGATTAATTTTCAGAACATGAATAAGATACTTGAAGTACGCGAAGAGGACTTTCTTGTCAGAGTACAGCCTGGCGTTACCCGTACACAATTAAACCAGTCTCTAAAAAAATACGGGTTGTTTTTTCCTGTGGATCCGGGGGCAGACGCAACGTTAGGCGGGATGGCAGCGACGAATGCGAGCGGCACGACAAGTGTGCGCTACGGCATTATGCGCCCGCAGGTCCGGGATTTGGAGGTTGTTCTTGCAGATGGTTCAATCATCCGCACCGGCGGACTAGCAGCAAAATCCTCTTCAGGATATCATTTGACAAGCCTCTTTGTAGGCTCTGAAGGCACATTGGGTGTATTTACTGAGCTTACACTTAAAATCTACGGCATTCCAGAAGCTACAGTTGCTGGCAGAGCAGTGTTCCCAAGTGTTAAAGCTGCAGTAGATGGTGCCATATCTCTTCTCGCATCCGGAAACTCTTTAGCACGAGTTGAACTGGTGGATGAGTATTCCATCAGACAGGTCAACCGGCACAGTGAAACCTCCTATCCTGAAAAACCTACGCTTTTCCTGGAATTCCATGGAAATCCAGCAGGTATGAAGCAGGATGTTGCCTTCGCGGAAGAACTTCTGTCGGCTAACGGCTCTGAAGATCTGATCTTTGAAACTGATTCCATCAAAAAGTCAAAGCTTTGGGAAGCAAGGCATCACCTCGCTTATGCGTTTAAGCACGGGTTCCCAGGAAGAGAGATGATGCTCACTGATGTATGTGTGCCTCTATCAGAATTAACGGATGCTGTGGTATATGCGCGTGAATTAATAGAAAATGAAGGACTCAACGGCGGAGTTCTTGGTCATGTTGGAGATGGAAATTTCCACTCCATTCTGATGTTTGATAAGAACAATGAAGAAGAAACAGAAAAAGCGAATCGGATCAATGAAAAGATCGTTGAGTATGCTCTATCTAAAAACGGAAGCTGCACAGGCGAGCATGGAATCGGAATTGGAAAGATAAAATATTTGCAGAAGGAGCACGCCGACACCCTCCCTTTAATGAAAATGATCAAAAAACAATTTGACCCCCGCAATATATTGAATCCAGGAAAAGTTTTATTTTAAAATCAGAAGATTACGGAGAAAGCGGGCAGGGTATTATGTAGGTACACCCTAATTTTAGAAAGGATTTTTTCATGAAAACCTTAATTATCCTTGTGCTCATAATCATCCTCATTGTTCTTTTCATAAGAAGAAGAAGAAGATAGTGCTTTAAAACCCTTTTTAATTAAAGGGTTCTTTTTGTATGGAAAAAAGAAGCATTTCAACAGAAAAAATGCCAGCCCGGTTTGAGCTGGCCTAGTTCGTTTTTAATGAATTCAGCTCCTGATTAAACTGCAAAGGCTGCCAATGGGCAAGATCATAGGTACCTGAATCAATGTTTTCCTTTTCTTTTGACAGTGTTTCTATAAGATCATTTGGCAGATGCTCCGTATTCTGTGTAAGATCAATCGAGTCATCTGGTGAATAGAGCAGAACCGTAAACAGCTTCTTATTCACCATATCCATTCCATGGACGTGCAAATAACGAAGATCGTTCATTCGGTATACGAAAAATATTCGGTAGGGGGACATCTCATCATCCTGCCTTTTTAGAATCAGTATGTCCCGGCTCCGGGTTTCTAAACGACTGAAAAAGGATAAATCGGCAATTTAACTTGAACGGTGGTGCCTCTGTCCTCCTCACTCTCAAAGGAGATGCTGCCATAATGTTCTTTTACAATTTTATAACATACCATCAAGCCGAGCCCGGTCCCTTTTTCCTTCGTCGTATAAAAGGGTTCTCCTAATTTTTCAATTCTTTCTTTAGGGATGCCCGACCCCTGATCCTCAATCCTGATCGTGATACTTCCTTTTTTCTTCATGACAATAAGTGTGATGACCCCGCCTTGATCCATCGCTTCGATCGAGTTTTTCAACAGGTTGATAAACAGCTGTTTCAGCTGGTTTTCCACACAATAGATGGAAGGAATATCTTTATCCGTTTTCAATTTAATCTGTATATTTTTTATGATCGCTTGTGTATCCAGCAGCCGAATGACACTCCGAAGCATGTCCTCCAATGAGCTGTATTCAAAATGGACAGCCTGTGGCTTGGCCACCAGCATAAGCTCCCCGACGATATCATTGATCCGATTTAGCTCCGTCAGCATGATGCCTACATATTTGTCTTTCATCGCTTCATCCGTTTCCTTTAGAAGCTGGGCAAAACCTATCAGGGACGTAAGAGGATTGCGTATTTCGTGGGCGACCCCTGCGGCAAGCTCTCCCAGCACGGAGAGCTTTTCTGACTTTCTGATTAACTCCTCTGTTTCCTTTGTCGCTGTTATATCGCGGGCAATCGTAACGAAGCTTTCAATCTCGTTCCATTCGTTAAGGACCGGTACCGCATTCGTCTCCATCACCAGCCAGTCTCCATTTTGATGCATGAGGCGAAATTCAAAAGTGAAAGGTTTTTTCTTCGTTCTCGCTTTCATAAAAGCGGCCCGGAGAAATTCCCAGTCATCCGGATGAATCCTTGAAAAAAGTATTCTGTTCAACTCCTCCAGATTATTGGTAAGCCCGAGGATTGCTTCATGGGATGGAGAACTGTAGATCAGTTCGCCTGAAGGATTGGCGACCGCTATTAAGTCTTTTGAATGCTCTGCAATCACACGGTATTTCGCTTCACTTTCACGAAGAGCGCGTTCCACCTTTTTATGCGCCGTAATATCACGATATATCAAACAGAAACCGATGACCCGGCCCTGCATATTTCGGATCGCCGAAAATGATATGGAGACATCAATACGCAATCCATCACGCCGGACTCGCTGAGTTTCGAAGGAGGGCACCGTGCTTCCTTCCGCAAGCAGTCCCATAATACTCTTCGATTCCGCTTTAAACTCGTCCGGTATGATTATGTGAGAATCAATATCTCCGTTTAACAGTTCGTGCTCCTCCCAACCGAACATGTTCTCAAAGGAATGATTAACCCTGATCAGGCTTTTATTTGTATCGATAATTAAAATAGCATCAGTCGTGCCTTCAAGGACAGATTCCAGAAGCTCAAGCGCGACACTTAACTCCTCTTCTTTTTCCTTATGCTGGGTGATGTCCCTGCCGGTCACAAACAAATACAACGGGTTCCCTTCCTCGTCATATGTAGCTTGTTTGATTAGTTCAAGGTATATATACGAGCCGTCCTTCTGCTTAACTTCTTCTTGAATTTTTATTGGATGACCCGTTTCCCAGGCCTTCTTATCCGTTTCCCTTGACCGCTGAATCATCCCTTCCGAACACAAGGAATTCTGCTCATTAAGAGATTTCCCCTTATACGAACAACGGTCCACTCCGCATACTTGAAGCGCAAATTCGTTAGCCTCAATCCACTGGCCGTCTCTATTTTTTAAGCATATAAATTCAGGCAGCACATCGATTAGTTTTTTGAAAACACCAAGTCTCGGAAGAAGTTCATTTTCGGTTAACATCATCTTCAGTCCACATCCTCAACTATCATTCTGTCGTTATGTGTCTCAATCTCCCTTTATATTAGATAATAAGGTGAGGATTTCCTTCAATTAATGAACGACAAATAGAGACAAGATTAGGCAATGTGAGAGTTCGCTTCAACACAAAAAAAGCCCCGTCATTGAAGTGACCCCGAAAAGTT